>JBAXET010000064.1:0-15466 GCA_037140275.1 Ferruginibacter sp.
AATGTTAACGCCTGCTGTAACTGTACGGCCGTTAGCAATGGTATTTCTGTCAACACCCGGTGCACTGGCAGTATTTCCGTTTGAAGATACTTCAGGATCTGGTCCGGGGTATTTGGTAATAATAGCTAAATTCTGTCCGCTGATAAAGAACCTTGCATTACTCACTTTTAATTTACTTAATAGAGCGCTGGGTATATTATATGCGACTGTGAGGTTTTTCAATTTTACAAAATCTCCTTTAAACAGGTTATAATCCATTGGTAAGCCTGAACCGTTAGATACATTATCACCATAAACTGGCCTTGGTACTGTTGTAATATCACCAGGATTTTTCCATGCAGTTAAAACATCTGCATGATTGTTCCAGAAACGCTGATCGTGCAAGCCAGCATTACTGCCATAGTATACATAAAAGCCCAGCTGGTAGGTCATTAACACATCCAGTTCAAAACTTTTGTATTTGAAATTATTACTGAAACCACCCACATATTTAGGTATTACATTGTACATCACAGCATCTGCTCCCTGATTAATGGTATTGGCAGAACCATCTGGTTTAAGATATCTTGTTCCGTCTTCGTTTGACCATTGGAACTGGCCTAATAAAGCATTGGGTGCAAAACGGTACAGGATTCTTTTTCCTGCAGCATTCAGTAATACCCTGCTACCAGTAGCAGGATCTACACCGCCACTGCGTACCAGCCATGCGCTACCTACAGAATAACCCGGTGCTGTACGGTTAATAGTTTCAAGTCCGGAAGAAGCTGTCAACACATCTGTTAAACCGGGAGCCAGTTCTGTTACTTCGTTTTTATTTGCACTGAAGTTAAAGTTGGTACTCCAGGTAAAGTTTTTGGTAGAAAACGGAGTCGCATTGATAGTTAACTCAACACCTTTGTTGTACATTTTACCAACGTTCTGAGGGATGGTGGTAGGTAAACCTGCTGAAGGTGACTGAGGTACATTCAGGATCAGATTTGACACATCGTTTTTATAATAAGTAACATCAAATGTCAAACGATCTCTAAAAAATCCAAAGCTTGTTCCAATATCAGATTTATTACTGGTTTCCCATTTTAAGTTAGAGTTACCAGCCTGATTAAATACCAGTGTTGGATTACCTCCATAAAGGCCAGAGCCATAAGTAGAATAAGTTGCAAAATCACCAATACCGGCAGTATTACCCACTTTACCAAAGCTTGCTCTTAACTTGAGGCTGCTGAAGAAATCCAGATTACTGAAGAATTTTTCTTTAACTACATCCCATCCTGCAGACACACCCCAGAAAGTTTCTTTTTGGCCCGGTAATGCAGAATATTCATCCTGACGAAGGTTACCACTTACAAAATATCTTTTTTTGTAGTCATAGTTCAAACGTCCAAAGCCTGATAACAGGTAGTTTTCGCCTAATACAGAACCGGATGAATTATTGATACCCCAGCCTGCCTGAATTACGGTGTATACAGGATCTGATACCTGCTGACGGTTAACACCAAAACCTAATGATGTTCTGCGGTCTTGCTCCTGACCAATTAAAGCACTGATATTATGTACTCCTTTTATGGAGTAATCAAATTGTGCGGTATTAGACCAGGTATATCTTTTATATTTTCCATAGGTACTTGAAGCATTACCATTTGACGCCAAACCATCTCCATGTAAGCCGGTTTGGAAAATATCATTATCCACTAACAAATAATCAATGCCATAAATAGATCTTAAGGTTAACCAGCTGATTGGCTTAACCTGAATATACATATTTGACTGAATATGGTTGGTTTCACTGTTAGAACGGTTTTTGTCGATGATAATAGAAGGGTTATAGAAACCTACCTGAGAAGCTGTTGCACTACCATTAATGATATTGTTCATGCTTCCAATAAAGTTACCACCTGTAGAAAGGTTATAAGCACCACTATTAAGAAATGGAGAAATACTTGGTGCATTCACCATTACAGTACGGCCTAAACCTCCGGTATTAAATGCCTCACCCGATAAAGAACCCGATGTGGTGGCAGCTAAGTTAAATTCGTTAGAATAAGATAATTTACCACCAACAGTAACATACTTACTCAGCTTACTGTCGATATTGGCTAAAATATTTTTTCTGGCAAAATCATTTGCTTTTAAAATACCCTCTTGTTTGCTGTATCCCCCAGATAAATAATATGAAGTGAATTCACTTGCACCAGATACATTCAGGTTATGCTCTTGTGAAAAACCCTGCCTGTATACCACATCAGCCCATTTGGTGTCAATCATCTTACCATCTGAACCTATAGCAGTGCCAAATTTGTAATAACCTGATCCCAAAGGGTTAGTGCTGTTAATATTTTGGTTATTGGCTAAAGCCATATTTTTATAATCAGTATACTGTTGTGCATTTAATACTTCAGGTACACCAAATACATTGGTAAAACCAAAAGAACCATTGTAGGCTACTTTTGCTTTACCTGGTTTACCTTTTTTGGTAGTAATAAATACCACACCATTTGCAGCACGGCTACCATAAATAGAAGCTGCAGCAGCATCCTTTGCAATATCTATACTTTCAATATCATTGGGATTAATACTAGCCAGTGCATTACCAGCAGCATTGGTAGAACTGAAATCACCTGTTGGAACAGGAACACCATCTACTATTATTAATGGATAAGAACTTAAAGAAATGGTATTGGTACCACGAATACGAAATACCGGAGGGCTGTTTAATACCCCAGAAGGAACGGTGATTTGAACACCGGCCGCACGGCCTGCCAATGCCTGTTCAAAACTTTGAACGGGTTTATTAGCTACAGCCTGACCTTTAATGGTAACAACACTACCGGTTACTTCTTTTCTTTTTTGTGTACCATAACCCACAACCACTACTTCTTCCAGTTTAGAGTCGGAAGGCTTTAAGCTAATACTTACAGTATTGTTTTTACCAATACTTTTTGTAGTAGTTTCAAAGTTGATGTACGAAAAAACAAGTGTGTTAATTGAAGAAGGAACAGACAGGCTGAATTTACCTTCTTTGTCAGTTTGAGTGGCACGTTGCCCATCTGGTGTTGCGATATTTACGCCCTCCAATGGAGCATCTTTGTCGTTAGTAACCCTACCTGTAACGGTACGATTTTGTGCAGACGCACTCAGAAGGAAGCAAAATGCTGCCGTCAAAATCAGAATCAATTTTCTCATGTGCAGTTTAATTTGGTGATGAAACGATAGTCGGTCACAATTTATATAATATTTTACAAAAAAAGACAATAACAGCAGCAATTAAGCTGCATTAGCGGGCTTTTTACTACAGTTTTTATTAAAGCGATAAAATAAATAATATAACTTGATGTTTATTAAATACGTTTTAACAGTATTTAAAGCTGTAAATCAAGATTTTTTCCTTGGGGCTACCAAAAGCAATAACACAGGAAGTAAAATAAGGTTCGTTAAAGTGGCAACAAATAATGTAACAGAAGTCAACCAGCCTAAGGCAAATGTGCCACCAAAACCGCTGAAACAGAAAATTACAAAGCCTGCAATCAGCACCAGTGATGTGTACACAATGCTTAAACCTGTATGCCTTATAGTAGAACTAACTGTTGCTACCACTTCATAATGATGTGCCGGTAATTCCTGTTTATAGTTGACCAAAAAACGGATAGTTATATCAATAGCAATGCCAAGGGCCACACTAAATACCAATACAGTTGAAGGCTTTAAAGGAACCCCCACCCATCCCATAATACCTGCAGTTATTACCAGCGGTATTAGATTGGGTATCAAAGAACATATTAAAATACGTGCCGATTTAAAGAGATACAGCATACAAAATGCAATCAACAGAAATGCCCAAAAAATACTTTCCTTTAACCCACTTATAATAAACCTGCTGCCTTCTAAAAAAGTAGAACTGGTACCGGTTACGGTTATTTTATAAGGCAAAGTGGCATTGTCTGCTATATTTATACTGTCTACCCCGTTTAATATACTGTTGGCATGTAATTTTATGGAATCTACTACCGGCAACAGCTCTTTTGTTCCCACATCTGCCATACTCATACTGATTCTTAAATACTGTTCCGAAGAATCAATGAATGAACCTATCAGTTTTAATGTGGCTGTATCTGCAGCCGTCATTTCATTTTTTTCTTTCCGCAAGTTGATTACACGTAGCTTATCGTGCATATCTTTTAAAGGGTTGCCAAAAGCCGGCAAAGTGTAGGTAGAATCGCCCTGCCCTTCGCTGGCAGCCTGATAAATGAATTTTATCCCGTCAATTACAGATAATGGTTTGGCAATATTGGGCTGTTTGGCCAAAAACGAATCCTGAAAAAATGCAATCTTATTAATATCAATATTTGACCTTAAAATGCCTTTGGGCTTTTTAGTATCCAGCATAATTTCCAGCGGCATTACACCGATGAAATTGGTTTCAAAAAATTTAAGATCAGTATATATTTTATCTGTTTTAGGTAAATCATCTACGATATATGCCACCGTTTTTAACCTGAAAATACCCGCTATTGCAAAGCCAACTACTAATACCGATACCGTGTACACCACTTTTTTATGGTGCATTACCCAATGTTCAATCTTTAATAAAAAATAAGTGAGCCAGCGGTTATTTAAGTATTTGGTTTGTGCAGTAGTTGGTGCGGGCAAATAACTTAACACAGAGGGTAATAAAATAAAAGAGATAAAGAAAATAACCATGATGCTGATACCCGCAACCACACCAAACTCCCTTAATATAGGACTTTTGGTAAGCGCAAATACCGCAAAACCAATAGCCGCTGTAATATTACAGAACAAGGTAACCACTCCCATCTTACTCACCATTTCTACCAGTGCTTTATTTTTTTCGCCGCCATGCAGGTAGCTGGTATGATATTTATTGATGAAGTAAATACAGTTAGGCACGCCTATCACCACCACTAATGGCGGAATAATTGCAGTTAATAAAGTGATTTTATAATCGCACAACTGCAATACGCCCAAACTCCACACCACACCAAACAATACCACCAGCAGCGATAATAAAGTTGTACTAACAGAACGGAAGAATAAAAATAATATCAGCGTACTCAGCAATATAGAGCCTATTAAAAAGAAACGCATTTCTTTTTGCAGCCGGTCGCCCATCACTGTTCTTATCAGTGGTAAACCACTCACATGTGTTTCCACTTTTACCCTGGCATCAAAAGTATTTAGAACAGCTGTGATATCTGCTACAATTTTTGATCTTTTTACCGAATTGAGCGCCTCTTTATTAATACGCACTGCCATCAAATACGAATGTGCATCCGGATTATACAGTTTGGTTTTATAAAAAGAAAGATTTTGAAAAACAGCTTTGGCACTATCTAAAGCCAGCTGACTGGTAATGGAATCAGAAAATATTTTTGCAGGCACCAGCTTTCCGGTAAGCGTATCTTTTACCAAGCCCACCGCCGCAGGTATGCTCAGCACATCTTCAACATATTCCACTTTTCTGATTTGCTTATGCAGCTGGCTGTAGGCATTAAAAAAATCAAGCTCAAAAAAATGATCGGTTTGAATACCTGCCACCATGGTATTACCATCATCTCCAAATTTTTGCTGAAAAAACTTATACTCCTGAAATTTTGGATTATCAGTTGGGATAGCCCGTGCAAAATCGTATCCCAGTTTAACCTGACTGGCATAAAAACCCATTACACCTGTTGCCGCTAATAATATGATGAGTAAAACCAGGCGATTTTTAATAACAAAACTTCCTAAACGTTGCCACATAATCAATGAATAATTAATGAACAATAACCCAAAGGCGGTAAATAATTCTGCAAAGAAAATCAATTTGAGCCTAATTGTATCGCTTAGCTGATGCAATGTTTACTATTTTTGAAAAGGAGCATCAATTATTAGGGTACAAAACTCCCCTTTAGGGGATGGGGGTAACATGACACATAAAACCAAAGGCATAGTATTACGTACCATTAAATATGGCGAAACCAGTGTGGTGGTTACCATACTCACCGAATTATTTGGAGTACAAACCTATATGGTAAATGGCGTTCGTACCAGTAAAAAAGCGTCTGCTAAAGCCAATTATTTTCAGCCCGCAGCTATTTTAGACCTGATAGTGTATCATAGCGACAATAAAGCCATGCAACGTATTAAAGAATTTAGCTGGGCTTTTTTATACGACACCGTATTGACCGATGTAATAAAAAACAGCATCGCATCATATATGGTGGAGTTGCTGCAAAAAAGTTTAAAACAACCCGAAGCTCATGCCGATCTTTTTCATTTTTGCGAAGACGCACTGATGCAACTGGATAAAAGCAGTAAAAAAGTAGCGGCTAACTTTCCCCTTTTCTTCGCTTTGCATCTGGCTTATTTTTTAGGTTTCAGAATTACCGATAATTATGATACTGATAATACCTTTCTGGATATGCAGGAAGGCTTATTTACAGATCATCAACCCATTCATCCGCATTTTATTAATGAAGAATCCGCACATTTAACTTCACAGCTGTTGAAAGTAATGCAGCTTTATGAGCTGGAAGAGTTTAATTTAAACCACCTGATGCGGCGGCAATTACTGTTGAACTATCAGGATTATTATGCACTGCACATTTCAGAGTTTGGACAAATGAAAACGCTGATAGTATTGCAGGAAGTATTGTGAGTATCTCCCGCAGAAAGCGCTGATGACGCGGAAAAAATATTGCCGGGAAGACGGGAAGACGAAATTTTATTTTACCGACTCTCCGCCTTCCCGGCTAAAAGATTTCGCCTCCGGCGAATAAATAGTAGCCACGGACCTGCCTACCGGCAGGCAGGTTGCACAGATTTACAGAGATGAATAGAAGATGTGTTTACAATATTTTTTTTGAGGAGGAGGAAGCAGTGAATTGAGTATTTTGAATTCCTTCTATCAACACTACTCCCGGTTGTTTGCCTTTTTCAAAACTTCCTACTATATCCTCCATTTGCAATGCTTTAGCTCCGTTAAGCGTAGCCCATTGCAGCAGGTTTGCTGTTGGTATTTCGGGGAAATGTTGTTGTATAGTTTTCATTTCCTCCAGAATACTCAGCTGGTGATTGGAGGCCAGGCTATCGGTTCCTAAAACAATATTGCATTGTTCCCGCATCAGCATATTTACATCAGGTAATTGATTGGTGATGTATAAATTGGCGTTAGGGCAAAGGCAGAAATAGGTTGGTGGTTGGTGGTTGGTCGTTGGTTGTTGAATACACTCTATATCTTCTTTGGTGGTGGTTACATCATGTACCAGAATTATAGACTGGCCCTTGTTAAAATTAGGCCACCAGCTTTGCAAACTGCTTTTGCCACTGGCTTTAAAAAATGAAATATCAATATTTAGCTTTTCGTACAGTTGTAAAAAGTCGCCAGATCTTTCTTTAAAAAACAGCTCTTCGGCAATGGTCTCCTGATTGTGAATGGTTAATAGATTATTGCCGGGATGCGTATTGATCAGCTGAAATAATTCGGGTGATACGGAATAAGGAGCGTGAGGTACAATGCTCGTTTGTGGTTTGTGGTTGGTGGTTGGTGGTTGGGCAGCAGCATTAAACTGGTGGCATATTTCCAGTGCCGCATTAAAACGTGTTTGGGCGCCTGCAGGAACAAAACCGGCTACCTCAATAAAATTATGGTAGCGTAATAGTTGTTTTGTTTTTGGAGTAATGGTATGCACCGTATTGCAGATATCGCCTACGGCTACAATACCATTCTGTAACATTTCTACCTCAGCTATTTTAATGGCTGAAACAATTTCGGCTTCATCAAAATGCCTTTCAGTAATAATCTTAAATACAAATTCAACCAGGCCGGTGTTTTCAGGAATACGGCCTTTTAAATGCGATAATTCCAGGTGACAGTGTGCATTTATAAAACCGGGACAAAGTATCCCTTCCTTATATTCAATTCCATCGCCGGCATCCTTTACAGGAACAATATCTGCAATAACCCCTTTATCATCGGTTATTAAAACATGGCCTTCGGGTAATAAGTTGTACCCGGTAAAAATATATGGACTTGTAAATTTTCTGTACAAGATGATTGATTGATTAATTGTAAATTTGCCGCCGGCTCTGCAAATCACTATTCCGCTGAACAAAGTTATGCCGTATAAGACTGTCCCAATCGCTTTCAGGATAATCTTTACCAATGAACTTTAAAAGAATTAGCACAGCAGGTTAAAATTAATATACTTAATCAATTCATCGCCAGCAGGCGGATCAGGACTTATGTTAGATAAACTGGATGCAATAAAAGGACGTTTCGACAATTTAGGAGTGGCACTTACCAACCCTGAAATTGTGAGCGACAATAAAAAATTTGCTGCCACCAGCAAGGAATACCGCAGTTTGGAAAAAATTGTGAATGGCAGAAATGAATATGTAAAAGTGCTCGACGATATTGAATTTAATAAAGAAGTATTGAGCAGTGATGATGCCGAAATGAGGGAAATGGCCAAAATGGAGTTACCGGCTTTAGAAGAAAAGAAAACAGCACTTGAAGCTGCACTTCGCCATATGCTGATACCCAAAGATCCCTATGATGAAAAGAATGCTATTCTGGAAATTCGTGCCGGAACCGGTGGAGATGAAGCGAGTCTTTTTGCTGGCGATCTGTTAAGGATGTACATAAGATATTGCGAGAAGAAGGGCTGGAAAACAGCTATTCTCAGCGAAAGCGATGGCACGGTGGGGGGATATAAAGAGGTGCAAATGGAAGTAGTGGGTGATGATGTATACGGAACCTTAAAGTTTGAAAGCGGGGTACACCGGGTACAGCGTGTACCTAATACAGAATCGAGCGGAAGAGTACATACCAGTGCTGCTACCGTTGCTGTAATGCCTGAAGCAGAGGAAGTGGATTTTGAATTGAAAGAAAGTGACGTAAAGATGGAAACCGCAAGAAGTGGTGGTGCCGGTGGTCAAAACGTAAACAAGGTAGAGACTAAAGTATTTTTAACGCATAAGCCAACGGGTATTGTGGTGGTATGCCAAACTGAACGCAGCCAGCTGGGTAACAGGGAAAAAGCAATGGATATGCTGCGCACCAAATTATATGATGAAGAAGTGCGCAAAGCTGAGGAAGCAATTGCCCATAAACGCAAAAGTTTGGTAAGTACAGGCGACAGAAGTGCCAAAATACGCACGTATAATTTTCCGCAGGGCAGGGTTACCGACCACCGTATTGGTTTAACAGTATATAATCTTGATACGGTATTAAATGGCGAAGTACAGGAATTTATTGATGCCCTTCAGTTTGCAGAAAATGCCGAAAAATTAACCACACAGAATTAATGTAGTTTGTTGCAACCTTTTTATTAAATCTGCTATCTTCATAGCAGATTTTTTTTATCAACCGTAAACTTAAAATGTATGTTAGAAGAATTATTTAACCTTGTAAAAAGCCAGGGCCAGGATGATGTGATCAACAATCCTGCAGTTCCTAACGATCAAAATAATGCCGTACTGGCTTCTGCCACACATTCCGTTACCGAAGAATTACAAGGCACTTTAGCAGGAGGTGGTTTACAAAATGTATTGTCAATGTTTGGCGGGGGTGGTTCAGGAAGCAGTTTATTAAATAACCCGATAGTGGGTAATATCATCAGCAATTTTACCAATAAACTTACCCATCAGCATGGTATTGCAAGTGATCAGGCCAGCGGCATTGCCAACAACCTAATTCCCAATGTAGTGAGCAATTTGATCAGTAAAACCAATAATCCGGCAGACAGTAGTTTCGATATCAATGGTATTATCGGTTCATTAACCGGCGGCCAAGGTGCAGGTGGCTTTGATTTAAACAGTATTGTAAGTAAATTCTCCGGTGGTGGCCTGGATACAGACGGTGATGGCAAAGTGGAGCTCAGTGATATAGTGAGTAAGGTAACCGGCGGTGCACAACAGCAGCAATCGCAGCAGCAGCAGGGCGGCGGAGGCTTAATGGATATGATAAAAGGCTTTATGAACTAACAGAAGATTAAGATATTGTTAAAGCGTCCCCAAAACGGGCGCTTTTTTTATTTTGATTAAACCTAATTGATAACTTTACGTCGTATTAATACTTAGGGCAAATGAATTCAATTTTTAAATGCCCGGTAAAAATAAAAAGTTCTTTTTTTCGTTATCATCAATACAGAGATTTAGTTGTTTTGGGTATTAAGAAATTCTTAACAGCAACAATAAAACTTCTGGCACCTGATTTGCGTATACATTAAAAGAACACACAACAATTAATATTTTAAAATTTCTCATAAGCAGTTAGTTTTGGTAAAACGGCCCCTGTTTCAACAGGGGCTTCTCTTTTATACCCTATTTACTACCCGTTAACTAAGTACTGGCACTCTTTAAGATAATTTTGTGCTCTAATGAGCAATCAATCCCAAATATTTCAGGCATCAGATCCTTCAAGATGGAAAAAAGTAAAGTGGACCAGCAGGGTACTGCTACTCGTTTTTCTTTTTTTAATAAGTGTAGTGGTACTTGCACTGATCAGGTCGTATATCCCTTCTAATTTTACATACGATGAACAATCGAAACAGTATGCCAATAAGCTGGATCCCTCGCAACCACTCACGTTTGCACACAGTCAGAATAAAAAGTATAAAGGCTTTAAAGACTTTTTAGAAAAGAAGACCATTGAAGACTCTTTAAAAAATACTCACTCCTTTTATGCTGATACCGCCAATAAAAATCCATATATAAGAGCAGCATTCTATACACCCTGGAGTCAGAAAACAGCTATACCAGATCTGGAGCAAAATGGCGACAGACTGAATACTATTTTTCCGGAATGGTTTTTTATTGATACCATTACGTATAAACTGCAGACCAGAATCGACAGCGCAGGCCTGGCAGAAATGAAAAAAAAGCAATTACGTATCCTTCCAATTTTCAGCAACTTCCATACCGGTAAAGACTTTGATGGTAATCTGTTGCACGCTATATTGAGCAAATCTGCCAGAAAGAGTTTTATTCTTAAACAATTAGTGGATACACTCACCCATTATCAGTTTCAGGGTATTAATATTGACTTTGAAGATATCACAGAAAAAACCAATGAGCCACTTACACAATTTCAGCAATCATTGTACGAAGCCCTGCATCCTTTAGGTATGACGGTGACCATGGATGTGTCGGTGAAGAATGAAGACTATGATTACGAAAAACTATCTCTCTACAATGATTATATCGTATTGATGGCCTATGACCAGTTTAATAAATCTACTTTCCCCGGACCGGTAAGCGCACAAAAATGGATTGAAGAAGCAATAGACTGGACAGCAAAAAAAATTCCCAGTGAAAAAATAATATTGGGCATTGCAGGTTATGGTTACGACTGGTCTGTAAATGAAGATGGAAAGATTGAAGAAGTAAACGATATCACCTATTCCGAGGCTATCAATAATGCAAAAGCACTCAATGCTGTTATAGATTATGATAACGACAGTTATAATCTTCATTACAGCTATACACAGGAAAGAAAAAATAAAGATGGTACAATAGAAAAGTTGAAACATGAAGTTTGGTTTACCGATGCTGCCACCAGTTTTAATATTTTAAGGTTTAGTGATGAATATGCCACTGCCGGCACCGCACTTTGGCGCATGGGAAGCGAGGATACCCGAATGTGGATGTATTACAATAAAGACCTGAGCAATGATGCGCTGGCTATACAACCATTTAATTTTAAATTACTGGCATCTGTTCCATTTAACGGCAATGGTAAACCCACTCCAATTGGTGATAATGGAGGCGAACTGCTTGATTTTTTATATTCTCCTCAGGAAGGTAAAATTGATGTACAGGTAGACAGCTCAGAGCAGTTGATTGCAGAACAAAATTATGTGCAACTCCCTTCGGGTTATGTATATAAAAAGTTTGCAGAAGATAATACGCCGGTTGGACCCGGACATAAGATCATTCTTACTTTCGACGACGGCCCCGATCCCGTTTGGACACCTCAAATTTTAAATATTCTTGAAAGCAGAAATGTACCCGCTACATTTTTTATTGTTGGATTACAGGGCGAAAAAAACATCCCCCTTCTTCAAAGAATTAACAGAGATGGTTATGAAATAGGCAACCATACTTTTACGCATGGTAATATTGCAAAGATCAGTGCTGAAAGAGCCGAAGTGGAACTCAGGCTAACCCGCTTATTGATTGAAACCATTACCGGAAGATCAACCATTCTATTCAGGGCGCCATATAACGCAGATAGTGAGCCGCAAACTTATGAAGAGATAGAACCGCTGGCCAGAAGTAAGAAGGATAATTACATTACTGTAGGCGAAAGCATTGACCCAAATGACTGGGAACCGAATGTTAAGGCAGACAGTATTGTTGCCCGAACCATAAGACAGGCAGAAGAAAATTATGCCAATATTATTTTATTACATGATGCCGGTGGCGAAACAAGAGCAGAAACCATCAAAGCATTACCCCAAATCATCGACTACTTTCAAAAAAAAGGGTGCAAGTTTACTACAGTAGCCGACCTGATGGGCAAAACTAAAGATGATGTGATGCCTAAAGTGCCTGTTTCATTTAGTTCAAAAATCAATTTTTTTATTGTTGAAGCTACTTACTGGACCTCAAATATTTTATTCTCGCTGTTCATCATTGGAATAGTATTATCTATTGCCCGTATGGTTACAATGGCAATACTGGCATCTGTTCAAATGAAAAAAGAGAAAAAGAAAAACACTTTGCCCCCCGTTTTTAGTGCAGCAGCGTTAGTACAGGTTGCTGTAATTGTTCCTGCATACAACGAAGAGATAAATGCTGTAAGAACAGTTACTAATTTATTACAACAGGATTATCATGATCTTAAAGTAATATTTATAGATGACGGAAGTAAGGACAGTACATTTAAAAAAGTTAGCGAAGCATTTGCCAATACGCCTAATGTACAAGTGTATACCAAACCAAACGGGGGTAAAGCATCTGCCTTAAATTTTGGAATTAATCTAGCCGATACTGATTATGTGGTTTGTATTGATGCCGATACCCAATTAAAAACTGATGCGGTTAGTCAGTTAATGAAAAAATTTACCGATGATAAGGTAGCTGCTGTTGCCGGGAATGTAAAAGTGGGTAACGAAATCAACATGATCACCAGGTGGCAGAGTATTGAATATATTACCTCTCAAAATTTTGACCGCAGAGCTTTTGATCTGCTGGACTGCATAACTGTAGTACCTGGAGCTATCGGAGCATTTAAGAAAGAAGCCATCATACAATCGGGTGGCTTTACCAGCGATACACTTGCTGAAGATTGCGACCTTACCATGAGGCTGCATCGTAATAATTATAAGGTTAGAAATTGTAACGACGCCATTTCTTACACCGAAGCACCTGAAACAATGAAGCAATTTATGAAACAGCGTTTTCGCTGGAGCTTTGGAGTAATTCAATGTTTTTGGAAGCACCGCGATGCCGTTATAAACACCAAATATAAAAATCTGGGTATGGTGGCATTACCCAATATTCTGATTTTTCAAATGGTTTTACCGTTTCTGGCACCACTGGCCGACCTGATACTGGTGCTAAGCCTTATTGCAGCAGGTTTTGGTATTATTCCTGCCAGTCTTTGGCATATCATTCTGTATTATCTTATTTTTTCATTGGTAGATATTGCTGGGGCAGCTCTGGCTTTTGCATTTGAAAAAGAAGACTATAAAAAATTATTATGGATGATACCCCAGCGGCTGGTGTACCGCCAGCTGATGTATTATATTTTGATAAAATCTTTTAACCGGGCTATTAAAGGAGAATTACAGGGTTGGGGCGTATTAAAACGTACCGGAAATGTAAAACATATGACAACTGCTTAAATTAAGTTTTAGTCCTTTACCTTTGCCCTCCAAATCATACAATTTCATTGGCAGAAGAAGCATCAGATAGAAAACAGTTTTTCAGACGCCTCCGTAAAGGAGTGCAAACCGAGCAAACAGAGATGAGCTTTATGGATCATCTAGAAGCATTGCGCTGGCATATCATGCGTTCAGTACTGGTATGGCTTTCTGCCGCCATTACCATTTTTGTTTTTATTGATTGGGTTTTCGAAAATATTATTCTGGCGCCATCCAGCCAATCATTTATCACTTATGGTACTTTATGCAGGTTTGGCCGCTGGCTGGGTGTGGGTGATAGTTTATGTATGCCTCCGGTAAAGATCAGATTTCTTGTTACAGAAGTTAATGGTACGTTTACCTCAGCTATTAATATTGCTATGGTGGGTGGTGTAATTCTTGCTTTCCCTTATATTTTTTGGGAACTCTGGCGTTTTGTAACACCCGCACTTTCCAATAAAGAAAGAAAATATGCAAGAGGCAGCATTTTTTGGGTGTCTTTATGCTTTTTTACCGGCGCAGCATTTGGCTATTATTTGTTAGCTCCTTTTACTTTTAATTTTTTAGCCACTTTTACTCTGGGTAAATCAGGCGCTATTCAATATCAACCGAATATTACTGATTATATTGATAGCCTTACCAATTTAATTTTAGGCTGCGGTATTGCTTTCGAGCTGCCGATTCTTGCCTACGTACTGGCTAAAATCGGCCTCATTACTGCTAGTTTCTTAAAAAAATATTCCAAATATGCTTTTGTAATCATTCTGCTGATTGCAGCAATCATTACCCCATCGCCGGATATGACCAGCCAGATCATTGTGGCATTACCCCTTTTATTACTGTACTGGATCAGTATTCTTTTAGTGGCTTCGGTTGATCGTAAAAAAGCCAAGGAAGAAAAAGAATGGAGCTAAATGCAATGAGTATTTTTTCAATGAATAATGAATAATATTTTCTTTTAGAAAGAGAATTCTTTTTGCAACTGCAAGTTGTTTAAATGCTAATTTTGTAAAGGCATTGTTCATTATTCATTACTAATTATTCATTATCTATGTCTCCCTTTAATTTAAAACTACCCGTTGCCATTGGATGCGATCATGCAGGATTTGATTGCAAAGAAGATCTGATCTCTTTTTTAGAAGGAGAAGGTGTGGTATATAAAGATTTTGGCACGTATACTAAAGATTCCGTTGACTATCCCGATTTTGCACATCCCGTTGCAAGCGCAGTTGAAAAAGGTGAAGCGGCTTTTGGTATTTTATTATGTGGCAGTGCAAACGGCGTGGCTATAACTGCTAATAAACACCAGGGAGTAAGAGCAGCTATTTGCTGGGGTGAGGAGCTGGCAGAACTGGCCCGCAAACACAATGATGCCAATATCATTTGCATCCCCGCCCGTTTTGTACGCGATGGTGATGCCGAAAAAATGCTTGACACTTTTATGAATACTGCATTTGAAGGTGGCAGACACGCTAACAGGGTAGGTAAAATTTCCTGCTGATTTTATTACATATAAGTATAAACGCTATTTCAACCACTCATAAAATAAATAATTAAAGCTTAAATGGTTTGGTTATTTTGCTTTTGCTGTGCAGCTGATC
>JBAXET010000065.1:0-15368 GCA_037140275.1 Ferruginibacter sp.
TTATATTTATGCCATAAAATAAAGCGATGAATAGTACGTTACAGGTAATCAACCAAATATTTGAAATACAGGGCAAAATAAATGAGCTGGGACAGACAGCCGGCTTTGAAAGGAATTTTAACCGCTTGTTTTCTATCTTTGAAGACGAAGGTTATATCATTCAAAATCCATTACATGAGGCATATTTGGAATCGAGAACTGACTGCGAAGCCAGTATTGTGGGGCAGTCTGCTTCAAAAATGATAATTACTAAAGTACTAAAGCCTGTGATTTATCAAAAATTACAGGGCAATATTCAATTGGTTCAAAAGGCCGTGGTGCTGGTAGAAAAAAATTAGACTAACAATGAAATCCGTAAATTTTGGCATCGACCTGGGTACCACCAACTCTCTAGTCGCAAAATATGAGAATAATACCATCCGTGTTTTTAAAAATCCATTCGGACAAAAAGAAACGCTGGCTTCTGTAGTAGCCTACAGAAAAGACAGGATATTAGTGGGTGATAAAGCCCGGGAATACCTGGCCAAAGATCCGGTAAATGTATTCGGTGGCTTTAAAAGAAAAATGGGTACCGATGAAAAGTACTATGTGGTGAATATGGATGAAAACGTAACACCCGTTGAGCTTTCTGCACTGGTATTGAAAGAACTCAAAAACTTTATACAGGGCGAACCTGTGCCTGAAGCCTGTGTGATTACAATTCCAGCCTCTTTCGACAGTATGCAAAGCAATGCCACTTTAAAAGCTGGTAAAGATGCCGGCTTTAAAGAAGTGTTTTTATTACAGGAACCTATAGCCGCAAGTCTGGCATTCTTCAATACAGCAGGCACCCCTGAAAATGCAGGCGGCTACTGGCTGGTATACGATTTAGGTGGCGGTACATTTGATGTGGCATTGGTAAAATCCACCGAAGGTGAACTGAAAGTGATAGATCACGAAGGCAATAATTTTTTAGGCGGGATGAATTTTGATTCGGCCATTATTGACCAGATCATTATTCCGGCCATCATTAAACAAACCGGCATTCAAAATTTTGAAGAAGAATTCAGGGTTAAATATGGCAAATACGAAATGCTGTATTATCAGGTGATGTATTATGCCGAAGAAGCTAAAAAAGATTTATCGCAATCCAATAATACCATCATTGAATTTGGCGCTGTATTAGATGATCAGCATTATGATTTTTATATTCCGGTAAGCAGGGAAGAAGTGGATGCTATTTTTGCACCCATCATTAATGATACTATAAAATTGCTGCATAAAATACTGGAGAATAACCAACTTACAGCATCTGATATCAATCAGGTGATTTTAGTGGGCGGTAGTACCTATTTACCTCAGGTAAGGGAACAACTGTTTGCTCAAACCAATATCCCCATAAATTTCTCTATTGACCCTACTAATTCTATTGCAGTTGGTGCGGCTTATTATGCCTCCAATAAATACTACGAACCATCTGTTACTGAAACAACAACAACTACAGGAGATGATTTTGTAAGTGATATTATTGCTTCAGTAGATTTTGATCCGGTAGAACTAACGGTAGATCTCTCTTACAACAGATCCAGCAGGGATACAGAAGAAGTGTTACTGATTATTTGCAATGGAGAATACAATAATAAATTTTACCGCATCACCCGTGGCGATGGCGGGTTTGATACCGGTTTCATTAATTTAAAAGCCAAGAAAACCGAATTTCTTCCACTAATACCTGCCATTGCCAACCAGTTTAACCTGCAGGTATTTGATGAGCAGCAAAATGAAATTAAAAAGCTGGCACAGCAGATCAGCATTGCGCAGGGTATTTACAATATCGACGGGCAACCGTTGCCGCATGATATTTGTATTGAAGTGGATGATGTGGAAAATAAAACCACCAAACTGGAAGTGGTGTTTGAACGCAACAGTTTGCTTCCCCAAAAAAGAACTTTGTACAGAGAGATATCCAAAACCATTCAAAAAGGTTCAAAGGATTTTATTATTATTAATATTTTAGAAGGCGACCGCAATACCAGTGCATCTTCTAATCTTACCATCGGCTGTATTGAAATATCAGGTAAAGACCTGCAAAGTGATCTGGTAAAAGGATCTGACATTGAAATACAATTACACCTTACCGATTCAAGGGTACTGAATACGGCAGTTTTTTTAGTAATGACGCAACAGGAGTTCAAGAACGTATTTTCTATTTCGGAAAAGCAGTTGAATATCAGCAGGCTGAAAGAACAGTTTAATCAACTGGAAGCGTCATTGATAGATACAGTAAAACAATTTCAGTTTAATGAAGATAAGATTTGGGAAATAAAAGCCTCCGGTTATCTGGAAGACCTGCAATTGGTAAAGCATACCCTGTTTAAACTAAAAGATCATGATAAGTCCGACGAAAAATATGTGATTGCCGAAAAGATGACCCGTATTTCGCAGGAAGCTGATAAACTTGGTGGCAACGAAAGGATTGCTATGTTACTGGAAGAGTATTTAACTGAAAAGGAAACTGTTGCCACAGCTATTTCAATGGTAGATTTTCATAAGGAAGATCTGCAGAAGCAGTATTTAAAAATTGAACAGGCAGAACCTTCATTCATACGTTCTAAAAACGTTTCGGTAGTAGAAAGTAAACGAAAAGAGCTAAATGACCTGTACTGGCGTGCATTGAGTAATACTACTGGTTTTTTAATCAGTATTTTCATTGAGTACAAAGGATATGATGCCGTAGATTTTAAGGATTACAGTGCTGCCCGGTCAATTATGAAGATGGCAGATAACAGTTTGGAAAAAGAAAATTATCCCGAATTCAGAAGACATGTATTCAGCATTTCTTCTTTATTAAAAAGAGCGAAACACCTATTTAATTCAGACTTTAAAGGAACAGGCATTGGCTAGTAAACAATACATCTCTATCATCCGTTTATTTGAAAATAGTAGCATCGATTATGATGGAGAGATCATTTTATCAAGAATAAAAAAACAGCTGTCTGCCGAATATGGCATTGCAGCTTCAGGCATTATAGATATTGACCATCACAGTTATAACAAGAATGATGTTTTTGAAGAAATTGAACATCCTGATTTTATAACAAGATTATATTATCACCGGAAAATCTGGATGTCTCCCTGTATGCTAGCTTTTTTAGAAGATGCCATTTTTGATGAGCCAAAAATGCAGGATGCCATGAAGCAATTTCAAAATGATACGGTATTCGACAATTTTATTTCACCCTATTTTGCCCAATCGTTTAATTACATTGCCCGAAATTACCTGAATGAATACAGGTTAAATGCGATGGGCGAATTGCTGTTATTTGAAGAATTTATGCAGGGAGAAGATAGAGAAGAGGCCTTAAGGCCGGTAAGGTTATTTTTAGACAATGAAGTGCGGATGTTAAAAAACACCAATGCCGGCAATTATAAACTGGTAAGACCCAAAATATTGCATTGGATAAACAGCGACTGGAGCAGTTTTGTAAATAACCTGCCCCATGAGTTTTACAACAGCAGAAACGAGCTCAGTACTAATTTGGTAAATGTTACCGTAGCCATACAAAAGGTAAATAAAGCTGATTGCCGTAAGATTAGTCATCAGCTCACTGCTTTATCTTACTTATCTCCTGAACTGGCAGATATTATATACAATAACCACAAAATATATTCCGGTAATGCCATTACCAGAAGTACCGGTAACTGGGGCTGGATTATTTGGTTGATTATTATCCTGATAAGGATATTATCAGGTTGCTGAGTCAGCCGAATTATTTAACCAGTTTAACATTAATCGCATTAGCACCTTTAGGACCCATTTCCACTTCAAAGGTTACTTTATTATTTTCCTTAACTGCTTCACTTAATGCATTGATATGTACAAAAACACTTTCCTGTGTTTGCAGGTCTTTAATAAAACCATACCCTTTAGCATCGTTGAAATGAGTAATAATACCCGTACGGATAAGATCATCAGGATTAAATTCATGCCTTGGAACTCCCAATGCAATATCTTCCACATTAATAATGATCTTCTTTTTAGGATCAGGTGGCTTTGAAGAAAGATTGCCATTTTCATCAATATAGGCCATCATACTTTCCAGGTTGTTAGTGCCTTTACTGTTTTCTTTTCTTTCCTGTTTTTTTTCGGCTTTCTCTTTCTTATTCTGTTGTTTTTTCTTTTCTCTTTCTTTTTTATTCCAGGTTTCTGCCATAGTGCTTTTCTGATTTATTTAATAATGGTGTTGATTATTGAAAGAAGTCAATCTGTTAAAAAGTGTTGAGACTTATAGACAGACTGCCTTAAAGGTACAAAAAACTTAATTTACTGCAGTTGCATCTTCTGCTATTTCAATTTCAGCAGCATCTTCAGTAACAGTGGTATTTTTTATAGCCAGTTTAAAATCATTGGTCATAGCAAAATGAAATTGCTGATTTTTAAGGATAGCCATAATCGCTGAATCTTCCTGTAATTGAACTGCCAGTTCTCTTGCAAGTGGAGTCATATTTGGCGTTGTAATGATACGGCCATTGTTCAACTGCAGACTGGTAAAACTGAATTTTATCTTTCTGCCACCGGCAGCTCTTTCAAAATCAGTATGGTTCATATCCAGAACCTGCGGACCTGTGGCTGAACGTTTCATTAAAATTAGTAATACAGGTAAATATTTTTTCCAGGTTTGATTAAACATAAATGAATTGGTTATGCTGTTATTGATATATTGGTATTGTAATTATTAACTTAGTCACTCAATCTTGTAAATACATTGCCGTTGTAAATACGTGCCAGTTCCATATTGGCTGTTTTTTTCCATTCTTCCATGTAAGTGCTGCTTACAATGCGCCAGAAATTCTTTGATTTCAGCTCATTAAAGTCTTTTCCTTCAATAAACATTCCGTTTACAGTGCTGCGCTCCTTAAAATGAATATTTACAGCATTGCCATTACGGCCTTTATTAGCTATGAACTTCTCAATCATTTCACTTGTCATGATAATGGGTTTACTGGTTATAAAATAGTTGAGTGAGCAGGTGTAATGGAAGAGGGAGGGAAAGGGAAAATTTATTCGCTTACAAGAGCTGTTATTCTCAAATTATCGCTGCAAAGGTACACTTTAATTTTCGGGCAGAATCAATTGATTGTAAAATGATATACACCTGTTGTTTAAAACATGAAATTCCAATCAGTTTTAAATTAAAACTGCCGGTTCAGTAAAAAAGCCTATATTTGCGGCGTTAATTTGAGTTTATCGCAATTTGTAGGCGAAAGATTTTATCTGCTACGCATTATCTGCTACTGTTTTAGTCTTCTGTTACTGTGCTTTTTTTCTCAAGATTTATTATATAATTAATTTTCTATTATGAACATTTATGTTTCAAATTTAAGCTTCAACGTACAGGATGAAGACTTACACGGTTTTTTTGCAGAATACGGAGATATTTCTTCTGCTAAAGTTATTACAGACAAAGCTACAGGCCGCAGCAAAGGTTTTGGTTTTGTTGAAATGTCTGATGATGCAGCTGCTGCAAAAGCAATTGCTGAATTAGACGGATCAGTTGCTGATGGACGTACCATTAAAGTAACTGAAGCAAGACCAAAAGAAGCAAGACCGAGCAACAACCGCTCTTTTGCTCCTAAAAGCTGGTAATGATATTAAAGCGGCCTTTTAGAAAAGGCCGCTTTTTACTTTTAAATTTTACAGTATGACTTCGGATCTAATTGAAAAATTTGTTGAATCAAAAGAATCTAACGGACAACCGGTAAGTATTTTTTTCAGACAAAGAAGTACCATCAGTGGCCTGTTTGTTCAGGCTTATGATTATAAAGATATGAAGGCAAAAAACTTCTGGCGCATTGTTCACGCAGCAAAAGCTGCAGAATGGAATCAAACCAAGGATATTAATCTTACTAGATTATTCAGTGGTTCAGATTTTGTGAAGTTGAAATAAATATTTTTACATGCAGGGTTTATCCCTGCATTGTTTTTTCAGGCATCTTCTGTCTGATATTTTGCTGTTCTATAAATGGCGATAATTAATTTTTTATTACTACAACTATTAGTTATTGAATTTGGCATTGTTAGTATAACTTTATTGCTGATGCTGCTTACAAATAACAAGCTTTAGCAATGTTGAATCCTGTCATTTATATTATGGGCGTTTCCGGATCGGGAAAAACAACGATCGGCAAATTAGTTGCAGCAAGTACAGGCTTACCCTTTTTTGATGCAGATGACTTTCATCCTGAACCGAACAAACAAAAAATGAAAGCCGGTGAGGCACTTACAGACGCAGACCGCCAACCATGGTTGCTCCGTCTGCAACAACTGGCAATTGTACAATCTGGTATTAAAGGAGCTGTAATTGCCTGTTCTGCATTAAAGGAAAATTACAGGAATATACTCACTAACGGAGTACCTCAGCCTGTATGGGTATTTTTGCAGGGTAGTTATGAACTTATCTATAAAAGGATGGAAAAACGCAGCGGACATTTTATGCCGGCTCATTTATTACAATCACAATTTGACAGTCTTGAAATTCCGGAAAATGCACTTACCATTTCAATAGAAGAAAAACCGGAAGTAATTTCAGCACAAATCAAACAATACCTGCAAATCAATTAATGTATCAATACATTCAGCAGCATTACCCCTGCTAATCCGGCTGTAGAAACAATGGATTCCATCACCGACCAGGAACGCAGTGTATCCTTTACCGAAAGATTAAAGTATTCTTTAAACATCCAGAAGCCGGAATCATTTACATGCGAGAACATTAAACTGCCAGCTCCAATGGAGAGTACCATTAATTCCGGACTGGCACCTGTACTGAGTATCAACGGCGCCATTATACCTGCAGCAGTTAAACCCGCTACTGTGGCAGAACCCACACAAACACGTACTACAGCTGCCAGCAGCCATCCTAAAACCAAAGGATGTAAGGGCAGGTATTTTAAATATGCTGCAATTGTTGTACTAACGCCGCTATCTGTAAAAACCTGTTTTAATGCTCCGGCTCCGGCAACAATCAACAAAATAACAGCAATATCTTTCACCGCATCTCCATAAAAATTCATAATGTTTTTTATAGAATTACCCTGTAAAATTCCCAATGAAAATGTGGCAAATAAAACAGATACCAGCAGTACTATTACCGGATCGCCCCAAAATGAAACAATTGCAGCAGTAGTACTGCTCAATGTGAACATGTAGGGTACAGCAGTGAGTACAAGCAGCAGAAATGCCGGTAGTAAAGAAGATATAAAACTATTGACTGCACCGGGTAATGCAGCAGCTGTTTTTTCTTTAGGTTGAAACAATTGTAATGGTGCATTACGTATATTTTTTAATGTGCCTGCAAAAATTGGTCCTGCAAGTATTACTGCCGGTATAGCAACTGCAAGTCCGTACAACAACACTTTACCGGTACTGGCTCCCAGCTGTACGGCAATGGCCGAAGGAGAGGGATGCGGTGGTAAAAATCCATGCGTAACAGATAATGCGGCCAGCATGGGCAAGGCTGTGTATACAGCAGGCATGCCGGTACGGTAAGTAACAGAAAATACCAAAGGCACCAATAGCACAAACCCAACATTATAAAACAAAGGAATGCCTACAATAAAACCAGTAAGCATCATGGCCCAGTTAAAATATTTTTTTCCAAACACCTGTACAGATACATCTGCTATTTTTTGTGCGGCACCACTTTCTGCAACCAGTTTACCCAACATGGCACCCAAACAAATGATAACTACCAGGTCGCCCAGTATATTACCAATACCTGTTTTAACTGATGTGGTAAGTGTAGCAACAGGAATACCCAGCCACCATCCTGCCAATAAGGATACTATTAGAAATGCCAGAAACGGATTGAACTTTGCCCAGGCAATCAGCACAATCAGTATAATAAGACTTATCAATACAATAACAACCATCATTAAAATTGCGATTTAAAAATCTGAATAATCTGTGGGTCTTAAAAAGCGGGTATCATTAAGCGAAACATTATGCTGGTATTCTGGCATAGCCGATAAGGTTTTCCAGAAAGGATCGCTGCTAAAACTTTTCCAGTGTGCATCACGGTCGGCCTTATTTTCAAAGCAGGTCATGTACATCAGGTTGGGCATATGTGATCCGGCAATTACTTCTGAATAAAAAACTGCATTAAAATTCAACCGCTTAAACAGTCCGATCTCGTCACCATCGTTAAACATTTTCACTTTATTCCTGAATATTTTTTCAGTAGCACTTTCATAACTGCGGAGTTCATATACACGTTCATTTTTTGGTCCGCTTAAAACAGGCAACTTCATTTGAGGAGCTAATGGAAATGCTTTCAGTACCATCACTTCCATACGGATATAGGGTGGCGCTGTATACAGGGCATCTAAATACGCAACACCTGCAGATAAATAAGCAGTATCTGCATTCAATTTTTCATTCAGCAATAACTGATCATCCAATTTTTTTAAAGGCAGGTACACATACATATTTTTAACTACACTGGTATCATTAGCCAAAGCTTTGAACACACCAATATTTTTATAGCCCAGGCGATGCAATGCAGGCAGCAGTGCATCTTTGCAATAGGTATCTAATATGGCTTCCTGTGCAGCTGTTTTATATTGAAAAAGGGTTAACTGGTAGATCTCCTGTTTGGGTTTATTGCCTGCAAATGCATTCATCAGTAAAATGCAGTAACAGCAGCATAGCAGCACATATTTATTTACATATGGTTTCATCGTTTATTAATTTTATTATTGCAATACAATTTAAAAGAAAAATATTACTTACCGCATATTTGTTGCCATTTTCATTATGATACAAATACTTTCTGCTTATTCTGTCACCAACTGGATGCTGATTTTTCTGGCGGCTTTTATCATCGGATTATCCAAGGCCGGATTAAAGGGGATCGACATGATGAATGTAACCATTATGGCGATTGTATTTGGCGGAAAAGCCTCCACTGGCATTGTACTGCCCTTATTATGTGTGGCAGATATTATTGCAGTAAGTTATTATAACCGCCATGCCCAATGGAAGCATTTTTGGAAATTATTACCCTGGATGATCATTGGCATTTTGATTGGGGTATTTACAGGGAAAGACCTGAATGAAGCATTATTCCGTAAAATAATGGCCATCATTATTATGCTTACTGTGGTAATAATGGTATGGCTTGAATTACGTAAAACGCCCTTGGTACCGGAGAATAAATTATTCGCATCAGGACTGGGATTGGCTTCAGGCTTTACCACCATGCTGGGTAATTTGGCAGGCGCCTTTTCCAATATTTATTTTTTAGCCATGCGCATGCCCAAGAATGATTTTATTGGAACCGCCGCATGGGTATTTTTAGTGATCAATTTATTCAAACTGCCTTTTCAAATTATTTACTGGAAAAATATCACGCTGTCTTCTTTACAGGTTGACATTTTTTTATTACCCGCCATGTTTTTTGGTTTTTGGGCAGGACTAAAACTGGTGGCAAAAATTAAAGATGAAGGGTACAGAAAAGTGATACTGGCACTCACATTAGCCGGAGCCATTGTGATCTTTTTAAAATAGTATTATTCATTTATTTTGAATTTGTTGAATACGTCAGATAACATTTTATATCTGCCCACAATAACTCCTTTACTGTTGATGACAACATAATTAGGATATACATTTATGCCTAAAGTTGCAGAAACTTTGTTTTTCTCCGGTTCCATATAATTGGGCCACTGATAGTGATTTGAGTTAAGATATTTTTGCCAGTCTTTTCCATATTCAGCTACGCCGTCAATAGAAATGCCTATAAATTCAACTTTATTTTTTTTCAGTGCTTCTAATTTTGTTTTGATGATTTTATGATCTGCTCTGCAGGTTTATAGCTCTAAAAAAAATGGCCACCCTCAGGCAGCCATTACTTATAACTTACAACTTATAATTTACAACTTTTTACTTACAACTTATCACTTATTCCCCGTACGCTGCTGTCCGTATCCACGTCTTCCACCACGGTCGCTGTTGCTAAAGCTACGCTGGTTATTACCACCGCGTGAGCGATTAGAAGGTTGGGCTTGCTTGGGCAAGATCTTTTGTGATAAAGCACCTGCAGCAATGGGAAAGGGATGGCCATCCACTATAGGAATATTTTTAGCGATCAGTTTTTGTATATCGCGTAATTCTGTTCTTTCTTCCGGATCGCAAAATGAAATGGAGATACCGGTATTGCCTGCACGACCGGTACGGCCTATACGATGTACATATGTTTCGGGCACATTGGGTAAGTCGAAATTAAATACATGGGTCAGCTGATCAATATCAATACCCCTTGCAGCAATATCAGTGGCTACCAATACCCTTAACTTACCATTTTTAAAATCGCTTAAGGCATTTTGCCTGGCATTCTGGCTTTTATTACCATGTATTGCCGCAGCAGTAATTGTATTGTGGTGTAAAAATTTCACCACTTTATCTGCACCGTGTTTGGTACGGGTAAATACCAATGCTGTAACAATATCATCATCCTTTAACAAGTGAATTAACAAATGTTGTTTATCAGACTTGTTGGTATAATATAAACTCTGATCAATTTTATCTACTGTTGATGAAGGTGGCGTTACTTCCACTTTTGCAGGATTGGTCAGCAACACATCAGCCAGTTTCTGAATTTCAGGAGGCATTGTTGCAGAGAAAAACAGCGTTTGCCTTTTAGCCGGCAGGCGAACAATTACTTTTTTTACATCGTGTATAAAGCCCATATCCAGCATACGGTCGGCTTCATCCAATACAAAAATCTCTAAATGACGCAGGTCGATAAAACCCTGATTCATCAAATCTAATAAACGGCCGGGCGTGGCAATTAAAACATCCACACCTCTTTTTAATGCATTGGTTTGATGCAATTGCGAAACTCCACCAAATACTACGGTATGTGAAATACCGGTAAATTTACCATAAGCGGCAAAGCTTTCATCAATTTGAATAGCCAGCTCTCTGGTAGGTGTTAATATCAATACTTTAATACCGGGACGGTGTTGTTTTTGTGTATATAATATTTGTAAAATGGGAATAGCAAAAGCAGCTGTTTTGCCTGTTCCGGTTTGTGCACAACCTAATAAATCGCGGCGCTCCAATACCAATGGTATGGCCTGCTGCTGAATAGGTGTGGGGGTACTGTATCCCTCTACGGCTAATGCCTTTAGAATAGGATCGATTAAATCTAATTTTTTAAATGCCATTTCTGGTTTAATTATTTATAATGAGGCTGGAAAGACGTTGTATATTCTGAATCAGCGAAGGAAATTTTAAAACCACACCGGCTTACAACCTGCCGTACTAATAAGTGGAGTAGACTGCAAAGATAGGCTTTTATTTTTTGATGCCTTAAAAAGCTATTGTTTCACTAAATGGCCAATTTCTGCATCAAAAGAAATATGTGCAGATAATAACTGTGTAAATAAATCTTTTTCTACCTGCGAACGAAAAATTCGTTTAGGGATAATGAGTGCACTGGTGGAATGTAAAAACAAATAAAAGTAATGGGTAGTTTCCGCTTTTTTAATAAATGCAGCCCATTGAAATTGTATTTCTTTTACATCATCTTTTGTAATTACACCGGTTTCAGAAAAGGTATAATCCGTCATCCGGAATACAGAGATATTATCGGCACTGGCAGAAAATTTTAATGCCAGTTTTTTTATTCTTGGCTTAAGTGAAAATGCACTGCTTAATAATATAAATGCAAATACAGGTATGCCAATGATAAAAGTATTGTCGAATTTATCTGTTAAAAAGCCATTCAGGATATCGATAAAAAACACCAGCGACATCACAATTATCAACGGCCAGAATCTTTTAAAAATTAATTTCTTTTTACCCGGTGCTTCCAATTGCACATAGATAGAATAATTGGCAAAATCATCTGGGGTAAGAGAAAATCGGAATGAGATCATGGAAGTATGCTGTTTAAAAACTTATTCAAAGATAAACCCATTTAAAACTTTAAAATCATACTTTTTCATTCATCAATTGTTGCATATATAATAATCCCTTTTCTTTTGTAAATGCAATATTTCGTTGCGGTACTTCATCAATTCCGGGATAGCTGTCTACTGCTTTAGTAATGCTGCTTTCCCTCAATAAATGTAGCATCGGGTAGGGCGAACGGTTGGTATAATTAGAAGGATCTTCATTATTACTGCCGGCAAATAAATAGGTTGGATGAAAACTGGCCATTTGATAAATACCGCTGTAATTTTCTTGATCCAGTAAAGTTTCTGCTTTATCCAGCATATTAAGGTAATCATTGAACAACAAAAAACTGCCGGGAAGAATCAGCAAAGTAGTTTCAATAGAATCGTCCCTATCCAGTTGCAGCATTGCCCGCACTACAGCTTCTAATGTAGTTTTGAGCGTAGCTTGGTCTAATACGATGTATTGTATAGATCCTTTTTTTACTTCTTTGGCAGCAAAGGGGCAAAAATTACAACCCACTACCACATTGCTTACCCAATTTTTTGTAGCTGTTATAACTTGCTCCGTTTCATTTTCTGTCATGTAATTTTTCAGGCGAATGAATGTATGTAAAGGTCTTCCACCTTTTTCCTTGCCCATGGAGTTTTACGTAAAAATTTAAGCGATGAAGAAATACTGGGATTACTGGTAAAACATTTGATGCTAATAATATTGCCCAAATGTTCCCATCCAAAATGATACACCAGTTCGTTCAGTATCATTTCGAGTGTTTTACCATGAAGCGGGTCATTACTTTGCATCAGACTATTTGGGTAAAGATAATTCAATACGCCCTGTACTTTATCAGCCTTATATTTTTGGCAGGTGATAGCCGTTATGGTACTGCGCTGCAAGGTATTTTTTATTGATATGCTTATCAGTAAAGTTTCCTGCTGCAGCATCCCAGCCCAGCTTTTCACCCGAACGGAAGGCAATATTACCCATCTGACTAACGATGGCCACATGCGAAGCTGCTTCAATAGAACAATGCAGGTCTTCCATTTTACGGGAGCGGATAACGTTCACAAAATTCTGCATGTGCAGATCCAGGCCTTTATCTACAGAAGGTTTTCTTTCCACAATTACTTTTTTATTACTGGCACCTTCTTCCATAACTTCCCAACCGCCACGATCCAGTTCCAGTGTACCGTTATTGCCAATAAATGCAATGCCATGTTCTTTTTTAAATAACCCGTTTTGTATACCAATAGCATGATCCCACATCAGGTTAAATTTATCAAACTGGTATTGAACAGCCATGGTATCCGGAGTTTCTTGCGGTGAATCAGGATCGGCAAAATTGCCGCCCATAGCACTGATTGTTTTAGGCACCGAGGCATTCATACCCAGTAATGCATAATCCAATAAATGCACTCCCCAGTCGGTCATTAAGCCGCCGGCATAATCCCAAAACCATCTGAAAGTAAAATGAAAACGGTTAGCATTAAAGGGGCGGAGTGTGGCAGGACCTAACCATCTTTCATAATCCACTCCAACAGGTACTGCACTGTCGGCAATATAGGAAATTGGTTTTTTCCAGCCCAGATAGCACCATACTTTAACCGTGCGGATATTACCCAGTTGTCCGGTACCAATAAAATCTATTGCATCTTTAAAATGCTGCTGGCTTCTCTGCCACTGACCGGCCTGAACAACACGGCCATATTTTTTTTGAGCCGCTATCATAATCCTGCATTCTTCTATAGAATTACCCACAGGTTTTTCTACATATACATCTTTACCTGCTGCACAGGCATCCGTCATAATTAAACAATGCCAGTGATCAGGTGTACCAATGATTACTGCATCTACTTCTTTTAATTCTAATAGTTTCCGGTGGTCATTAAAAGTTTTTATTTTAGAGGCATCGATATTCATTTTGGTAAGATCATTCAGCCTTCTGTCGATCACATTTTTATCTACATCACATATGGCCACTACATTTACGCCCGGCACTTTTAATATAGCCACTAAATCTGACCAGCCCATACCATTAATACCAATCACTCCAATATTGATCTGGTCGGAAGGCATTATACGGCCTTTAAAAATGGCGAACAAATGATTGTCTAATGAAGAGGCAAGCATAGATCCAGCTGTAATTGCTGCTGCCTGTTGTAAAAATTTTTTTCTTGATGACATAGCTTTCGTTTATTGGAAAGTAATTTACAATGAAGAAACTAATTTTCCAACGCCACAAAACATTATATCATGATACAGCTACAGGAATAAGTAAATTATTAATGGCAGCTTCCCATTTATTCAGTTCGGCCGACATATCTGAAAGGTATTTTGCCGCATCTGTTGAAATACTGGCTTTTAATTTTTTATAGTACGTAACACCTTCCAGAAGGTTCGACTGAAAAGTTTTGAAATAGCGTATTTTATTATTGTTAAGCGAATGAAGGTTATTGGATAGTTCTTTTTTAAGATACTCCACATACAGCTTTAATTCATTAACAAAAAGGTTGGGCCTTTCCAGTGAATTTAAAATATTGGTACGACCGTAGATATGATCCACCATTTGTTGTAAAGAGAATACCCCTGAAAAAAATGCCAGATTAGGTCCAGGACAAATTGCCACTGATTTAATATGGTGCCTGGCTTCAATATGGTTATTCAATAAAGCAGCAGCACCTAATCCTGTGCACAAACAGGCTTTTTCTGTAATGGCATCAAATTGAGTTTCATATTCAGCATCCGGTAATTCCTGGCCTTTCAACTGTGCAATTTTAAGCCGCTGGTACTGGCGCGATGCGGTACAAATAGGTTCTTTGGTAAATTCTGTATTAGACAGCAGCATTTTTAAACTGCAGGGGCTGCCGGGTTTTCCTTTATCAATACGTTCCTGTTTTTGTACTTCGGAACTGCTTTTTCTGAAATTATTAAATGGAACACCTAAGGGTGAAGCATGACTTAAATAATAATCTTCGGGTTGTGCAGTGGCCAGTTGATGCAGGGTTTCGGCATCTACATTGGTAGCTTCGGGCACCAGCAAAAACGGACTGCCCCAGCCGGTGCTGTTGGCCATATAATGCTTCAGTAAAAAATTATTTTCATTGCTTGTACCAATTCCACCCTGCACTGTGACCCTAAATTCAGGCATTGCTGTTAAGGTATTTTTTCCTTTGGCCAGTAACACTTCATTACAGATGAGATACAGTTCCTGTGCCAATGCAGCACGGTTCTGTTTAAACATTTCCATAATGGGGCCTAATAATAAACCATCTGTTGCAAAAGCATGTCCGCCACAATTCAATCCGGATTCAATCCTGAATTCCGACACCCAAACTCCTTTTTTTGCAAGCAGTTTTCCCTGCGTAACCGCACTGCGGTAATCACTAACTTTTAATATGACCTTTTTTTTGAAATACCCGTTCTGATC
>JBAXET010000066.1:0-15340 GCA_037140275.1 Ferruginibacter sp.
ATGCATAGCCTTGGGCTAATGAATAGCCTTGGGCTTAAGCCCAAGGCTATTCATTTCCCCTTCTCCATAAACTCCTTCCTGTACTGCGAAGGCGTAATTTTTTTAATCTGTTTAAACTGCTTGCTAAAATGCGCCCAGCTGTTATACCCGCTTTCGTAGCAGCAATCCATCACGGGTTTGGTGGTATTGGTTAATAATTTGCAGGCATGACTGATACGCAGATCCTGTAAAAAATTAAAATACGTCTTCTTGATATTTTTTTTAAAGAACCGGCAAAAAGTAGGGATGCTCATTTCTGCAACGGCTGCTACCTGCTCTAAAGTGAGTGGTTCTAAATAATGTTTAAAAGAGTATTCAATAATTTTTTCTATCGCAGGATTGATATTATTATCCGGCGAAGAAAAATCCTGAGTGAGTTTACTGTAATTAGAGGACGTGCTCATTTTCTGCAGGGATTGCAGTAGCAAATTTATTCTTTCGAATCCCTTGGCGGGCTCCATATTATACAGCAGCGCAGCGATTTCTTTTTTTAATTTATTGGTGAGTTGGATGGCGTCGTTTTTGTTTAAAAAACTATGCACATGTTTTATTTCGGGTAATAAAAAAAAGGGTTCACCAAAAACATCTTTTTTAAATTGTGCCACCACCGAATCGCCAATCATTTTGTGATGTCTTTTTCTGAAGGAATGAGGGATATCACTGCCAATAAAATAAATATCACCGGTTTTATATTCTCCTACAAAATCGCCAATCATAGCCGTGCCGTTTCCTTCGGTGATCATGATAAGCTCACATTCTTCATGTTTATGCCAGCTGGTCTCAAAATCCGGCGTACGGTACCTGCGGCAGGCAAAAGAATTTTGCTCTTCTACATGTATCTTTTGAATTAATGTCCTCATTGTTTACAAAAATAATTTAGCCACAAAATCACTAAGGCACTAAAAAAAAGCAGGGCTTTTTCAATTTTGTGCCTTGGCGCCTTAGTGGCAACAGCCCTTTTGCAGCGAAGCTGTGAAAAGACACTGTATATTAAATAATACCACAAATTATTCACGTGATAATTTGAGCTAATGATACCGGTAAAAGCCGTTATATTATCATTTTTACCTCACTAATTTAGTAAAAATTGATAAGATAGCATATTTTATTTCTAAAATAGCAGTTGTATTTAAAGGGAAATAAACACAAATTTGATCTTCTAAACGATTGTTGAATCTGTTTTAAAACTGAACTATGCTTTTATTAGGTATTGATTTGGGAACTTCTTCAGTTAAAGTGTCTGTTACAGATGCCAATAACGGTCGTATTCTTGCCTCAGCACAGTATCCCGAAACAGAAACAGGTATCATTGCAGTGCAGCCAGGCTGGGCCGAGCAATCTCCTGAAGATTGGTGGCAGCATGTACAGCAGGCCATTCTTAAAGCACACGCTCAACAAAAATATACGCCTTCAGATATTAAAGCTATCGGCATTAGTTATCAGATGCATGGATTGGTGGTGGTGGATAAAGAACAGCAGGTATTGCGCAACAGCATTATCTGGTGTGATAGCCGAGCCGTTGAAATTGGCAATACTGCGTTTGATGCAATTGGTCACGAAAAATGTTTATCGCATTTACTTAACTCTCCCGGCAATTTTACAGCAAGTAAATTAGCCTGGGTAAAACAGCACGAACCCGAAGTTTTTAATCGTATTGATAAAATAATGTTGCCCGGCGATTTTATTGCCATGAAATTAACGGGTGAAATCACCACTTCTATATCAGCATTATCCGAAGGGATTTTCTGGGATTTTAAAACACAGCAATTATCTGAAGAGGTGTTTAATTATTTTGGTTTTGAGAAATCGGTGATTCCTGCAATACAGGATGTGTTCAGCAATCATGGAACCATAAAAAAAGATATCGCCGCGGCATTATCATTGAGTGATACCGTTACCGTTACTTATAAAGCAGGAGATCAGCCTAACAATGCATTATCGTTAAATGTACTGGAGCCCGGTGAAGTAGCAGCTACAGCAGGCACTTCGGGTGTTATTTATGGAGTGATCGATGAGCTGGCCTATGATCCCCAATCAAGAGTAAACACTTTTGCACATGTTAATCATACCGCAACACAAAATCGTTTGGGTGTTTTACTCTGTATTAATGGAACCGGTATTTTAAACCGCTGGATAAAAAACATCAGTGGCGACAAGCTTTCTTACAGCGAATTGAATGCAGCTGCGGCTGCTGTTGAACCGGGGAGTAATGGGTTGGTGATATTACCTTTTGGCAATGGTGCAGAGCGCATGTTTGAAAACAAAATTTTAAACAGTGATATTAAAAATATCGATTTCAATATTCATGGTACAGGTCATTTGGTAAGAGCGGCACAAGAAGGTATTGCATTTGCATTTCGGTATGGGCTGGATATCATGCGGTCGAATGGCAATCAGCCTAAAGTAATACGTGCCGGTAAGGCCAATATGTTTTTGAGTGATGTGTTTACAGAGAGTTTTGTAAACGCAACTAACGTGCCGGTTGAATTGTACAATTGCGATGGCAGTGTGGGCGCCGCAACAGGTGCAGGTATTGGCGCAGGAATTTTTGCTTCAGCAAAAGAAGCTTTTCAAAATTTCAAGCCAATAAAATTGATTGAACCCACTCAACCCAATTTGTATAATGAGCTTTACGACAGATGGAAATCTGCCCTAACCCCCTAAACTTCTAAACTTCTAAACTCCTAAACCAAAAATAAAAAGTTAAAAGTCAAAAGTAAAAAACACGCATCGCAATAGAACTAAATGCAAGCATTAAAAATTTAATAAAAGGCGATTTAATTATATGGCAGCAACGCAACAGGCTTTTTTATTTGATATGAATGGCACCATCATCGATGATATGCCCTTCCATATTACAGCATGGCACGATATACTGAATAATTTGGGCGCTACCATTTCAATGGAAGAAACCAAACTGCAGTGCTATGGTAAAAATGAAGAATTGCTGGAAAGGATTTTTCCGGGAAGATTTACAGAAGAAGAAATGAAAACAATGGTAATGGAAAAAGAAACCACTTACCAGCGTGTATTCAAACCTCATTTAAAACTGATTGACGGATTAGGAGAATTTTTAGAACAGGCATATGCTGCCAATATTAAAATGGCCATTGGCTCTGCAGCCATTCCTATTAATATTGATTATGTGTTGAACGGACTGGATCTGCAAAAATATTTTGCTGCTTTAGTAAGTGCGTATGATGTGGCAGAAAGTAAACCGCATCCCGAAACATTTTTGCTCTGTGCCGAAAAATTACAGGTGTCACCCGAAAACTGCATTGTTTTTGAAGATTCACCCAAAGGGGTGGAAGCCGCAGCAAGAGCAGGAATGAAAGCGGTGGTGATCACCACGATGCATACCAAAGAAGAATTTGATCAGGATAATATTATTTGTTGTATAGATCATTACCACGGACTGTTTAATCAGCTGGTAAAATAAATTGATAACGATGGCTGCCGAAAATTATGTAATTGGTGTTGACTACGGAACAGATTCTGTTCGTTCTGTATTATTAAGTGCAACTAACGGAAAAGAAATTGCTTCTTCTGTTTTTCATTATCCCAGATGGAAGGAAGGGAAATATTGCCATGCCATTAAGAATCAGTTTCGCCAGCATCCTTTGGATTATGTAGAAGGACTGGAAGCTACTATTAAAGACTGTTTGCAAAAAGCAGGTGCTGAAATTGCTGCTCTTGTTAAAGGGATTTCTGTGGATACCACCGGATCAACTCCCATTGCAGTAGATGCCAATGGTACACCACTGGCAATGAAGCCGGGCTTTGAAGAAAATCCCAATGCCATGTTTGTATTGTGGAAAGACCATACTTCGATTAAAGAAGCAGAAGAGATCAATACACACGCTACAAAATTTCCGGTAAACTATTTACAATTTGTAGGTGGCATTTACAGTAGTGAATGGTTTTGGGCAAAATTATTACATGTGTTAAGAGAAGATGAAGCAGTTAGAAATACTATTCACTCTTTTGTAGAGCACTGCGACTGGATACCTTTTTTATTAACCGGGGGCAATGATGCCACTCAGTTAAAAAGAGGCGTGTGCAGCGCAGGCCATAAAGCATTATGGGCTGCAGAATTTGGTGGCTTACCACCTAATGAATTTTTTGCATCACTTGATCCGGTGCTGGATGGCATTACGGAAAAATTATTTACTGATACTTATACCTCTGCGCAATCTGTGGGCACTATCAGTGCCGAATGGGCGCTAAAATTAGGTTTGCCTGATGATGTAGCGATTGGTGCCGGTGCATTCGATTGCCATATGGGAGCAGTAGGCGGACAAATTGAACCCTATTACCTGAGTAAAGTAATGGGCACATCTACCTGCGATATTTTAGTAGCACCTATTGAAGAAGTAAAAGATACATTGGTGAAAGGCATTTGCGGACAAGTGAATGGTTCTGTAATTCCAAATATGATTGGTATGGAAGCGGGGCAGTCTGCTTTTGGCGATGCCTATGCCTGGTTTAAAAATTTAATCAGCTGGCCGGTGCATCAGTTTGTGCAAGATGCTGCAGAAAAAGAAAAAATAACCGATCAAATCATTGCTGGTCTTGCCGCAGCTGCAGCAACAATTGAATTGAATGACGCAGATGAAATTGCACTTGACTGGATGAATGGCAGAAGAACACCTGACGCCAATCAACAATTAAAAGGAGTATTGGCAAATATAAATTTAGGCAGTGATGCACCACGTGTTTTTAAATCATTGGTGGAAGCAACTTGTTTTGGAAGTAAAGCCATTGTAGAACGTTTTATCAGTGAAGGCATTCGGGTAAAAGGAATTATTGCATTAGGCGGTGTGGCAAAAAAATCAAATTATGTGATGCAGGTAATGGCCAATGTGTTGAACATGCCCATACGCATTCACAGCAGCGAACAAACCTGTGCTAATGGCGCGGCCATGTTCGCCGCAACAGCCGCCGGTTTGTATAATAAAGTAGAAGACGCCATGAATGCCATGGGGCAGGGCTTTGAAAAAACATATCAGCCGGAGGCTGATAAAGTAGCGTATTACGCTAAACGCTATGAACTGTATTTGGAATTAGGAAAGAAAATCGAAAATAATTAATCATAAAAAATGGATAGTCCCCCTTTAGGGGCTAGGGGTATGAACAAATTTCAACACATTCAACAAGAGGCGTACGAAGCTAACATGCAATTGCCCAAATTGGGATTAGTACTGTTTACATTTGGAAATGTAAGTTCAGCAGACAGAAGCTTAGGTGTTTTCGCTATTAAACCCAGTGGCGTGGCATATGAAGATCTGACACCTGAAAAAATGGTGATCGTAGATTTTGATGGTAAAACCGTGCAGGGCGATCTTCGACCTTCATCCGACACTTTAACACATGCTGTGTTATACAAGTATTGGGAAAAAATTGGCGGTATTGCACATACACATTCTACCTATGCAACTGCCTGGGCGCAGGCGCAAAGAGACATTCCGATTTTTGGCACTACACATGCCGACTATAATACGGTAGATATTCCCTGCGCTCCACCCATGAGCGATGAAATGATCAAAGGCAATTACGAACACGAAACTGGTTTTCAAATCATGAACTGCTTTAAAGCAAATGATTTAAAATACGAAGCAGTGGAAATGGTTTTAGTGGGCAATCATGCTCCATTTACCTGGGGAAAAACTGCAGCCAAAGCTGTACATAACAGTGCCGTGCTGGAATTCATTGCTAAGATGGCATTGCTGACAGAGCAGATCAATTTTAATGCACCACGCTTAAAAGATGCATTGATACAAAAACATTTCGAGCGTAAACACGGACCGGATTCTTATTACGGACAATAATAAAATTTAAAAACAAACGATAGTTCATCATGAAAAAAATCTCATCACTCATCCTTGCGGCATCAGTATTTTTTTGTGCTTGTAATAACAACACAGATAAAACCGCCACTAACGCTACTACAATGGGAATATCAGAAAAACCATTCGGCACTTTCAATAACGAAGACGTTACCGAATACACATTAACCAATGCCAATGGCATGCAGGTTAGTATTTTAAATTATGGTGGTACGGTAACAAAGATTCTTACTAAAGATAAGGACGGCAATTTTGGGGATGTAATACTCGGCTACGATTCTTTAGCCGGTTATATCCAAACCGGCAATCCTTATTTCGGTTGCCTGGTGGGTCGTTACGGAAACCGTATTGCAAAAGGACATTTTACCATTGATACCACTACCTATACTTTAGCGCAAAACAATAACGGCCAGTCTTTACACGGTGGCTTAAAAGGGTTTGATAAAGTAATGTGGAAAGCAGAAAAACAAGCAGGCGACAGCAGCTTAAAACTAACCTACTTAAGTAAAGATGGTGAAGAAGGCTATCCCGGTAATTTGTCAGTTGAAGTTATTTATACTTTAACATCCGATAACGGATTAAAAATTGATTACAGCGCCACTACCGATAAAGCAACACCGGTTAATTTAACCAATCACTGCTATTTTAATTTATCAGCTGGAAAAGATTCAACCATTTTAGATCAGGTGCTGATGCTGAAAGCAGATAAATTCACTGAAGTGGATTCTGTATTAATTCCTACTGGCAAACTACCTGATGTAAAAGGCACACCTATGGATTTTACCACTGCAAAAGAAATTGGTAAAGATATCGCGGCAGTTAAAGGTGGTTACGATCATAACTGGGTAATCAACAGAAACGGTGCAGGATTAGAAAGCATTGCTACATTATACCATGCAGGTAATGGCCGTTTTATGGAAGTGTTTACTACTGAACCTGGTATACAGTTTTACAGCGGCAATTTTTTAGATGGCACATTAACCAATACTAAAGTCGGACAAAAATATGTATTACATGCAGGGCTTTGTTTAGAAACACAGCATTTTCCTGACGGCCCTAATCAGCCATCATTTCCTAATACTATTTTAAAACCGGGAGAAAAATACACCCATACTTCTTTATATAAATTTTCTGTAAAATAATTAATTAGAGAAGTCTTCTTTTAAAAAGAAGACTTCTCTAAAAATGCCAAAAAAATACAACATGAAAAGCAGTATCAATACAAAAGTCCTTGAGGTTTGGTTTGCCACGGGCAGTCAGAACCTTTACGGCGAAGAAACTTTAAAGCAGGTGGCCAAACATTCCACGCTGCTGGCAAAATCATTAAACGATGCAGCATCCATTCCCGTTAAAGTAATATTTAAACCCGTTTTAAAATCCACTGAAGAAATTTACAATTTGGTGATTGATGCCAATAGCAATAGAAATTGCATTGGCATCATCACATGGATGCACACTTTTTCTCCTGCAAAAATGTGGATCAACGGATTAAAGATTCTGCAAAAGCCATTATTGCATTTACATACTCAGTTCAACCGTGATATTCCATGGGGAGAAATTGATATGGATTTTATGAACCTGAATCAATCGGCTCATGGTGACCGTGAGTTTGGCTTTATGATGAGTCGCATGCGCATGGAAAGAAAAGTAGTGGTGGGTCACTGGCAGGATAAAAAAGTGATTGCACAAATTGCAGGCTGGACAAGGTCTGCCTTGGGATGGAACGACTGGCAGGGTGCAAAATTTGTTCGCTTTGGCGATAATATGCGCTATGTGGCAGTTACCGATGGCGATAAAGTAGAAGCAGAATTAAAATTTGGCTACAGCGTAAATACTTATGGTGTTGGTGACTTGGTTGGAGTTATCAACGGCATTAAAGAATCAGCAATAACTAAATTGTGTGACGAATATGCTGACTCCTATAAATTAATGGCTTCATTAAAAAAAGGCAATAGTCAACATCAATCATTACGTGATGCTGCTAAAATTGAGTTAGGTATCCGCAAGTTTCTGGAAGAGGGAAATTTTAAAGGGTTTACTGATACTTTTGAAGATCTGCATGGATTGTCTCAATTACCGGGTATTGCTGCACAAAGACTGATGGCTGATGGATATGGTTTTGCAGGAGAAGGAGATTGGAAAACTGTTGCACTGGTAAGAGCAATGAAAGTAATGGGACATGGCTTACCCGGCGGTAATTCTTTTATGGAAGATTACACCTATCATTTTGAACCGGGCAATGAACTGGTATTGGGAAGTCATATGCTGGAAATTTGTCCGAGCATTGCCAACGGAAAACCAAGTTGCGAAATACATCCTTTGGGTATTGGTGGAAAAGCAGATCCTGTTCGTTTGGTATTTAATGCAGGCGCTGGTCCGGCATTGAATGCATCAATGATGGATATGGGCAACCGTTTCAGATTACTGGTAAATACTGTTGATGCAGTAAAAGCAACACATGATTTGCCAAAGTTGCCGGTGGCAAGGGTATTGTGGAAACCACATCCTAATATGCAAACCGGTTGTGCGGCAAGGATCTATGGCGGCGGCGCACACCATACAGGATACAGTCAAAACCTGACAGCAGAAAATATGGAAGATTTTGCATCAATGGCAGGAATTGAATTTGTATTGATTAATAAAGATACCAGCCTCTACAATTTGAAAAATGAGTTGAGGTGGAATGATGTATCTTTCAAAATAAACAGTAAATAATATTTTTTAATTATAAAACAGCAACTTGCTTATGAATGGTTTATCATCTTTAGACATGCTGATCTTCGTGATCTATTTTATACTGGTGGCCGGTTACGGATACTGGGTATACAGTAAAAAGAAGAAAGCAGCAATCTCTGCATCTCATGATTATTTTTTAGCCGAAGGTTCTTTAACCTGGTGGGCTATTGGGGCATCATTAATTGCTTCTAATATCTCTGCCGAACAATTTATAGGCATGAGCGGTAACGGATATTTTGTGGGTGTTGCTGTTGCAGCTTACGAATGGATTGCAGCCCTGGCGCTCATCATCATTGCTGTTTGGTTTATGCCGGTATATCTTAAAAATAAGATATACACCATGCCGCAGTTTTTAAAAACAAGGTATAACGAAACCGTATCGCTGATCATGGCCATTTTCTGGCTGATGTTATATGTGTTTGTAAACCTTACTTCTATTTTATATTTGGGAGCAGTAGCTATCAGCGGATTGATTGGCCCTGAATATTTACATGCGGTAATGATTGCACTCGCAGTATTTTCTTTAATCATTACCCTTGGAGGTATGAAAGTAATCGGATACACCGATGTAATTCAGGTAGCTGTATTAATCATTGGCGGATTTGCCACCATTTATTTTGCGTTAACAATTGTGAGCGAAAAATTTGGTTTGGGCAGAGATGCTATGGCCGGATTTAAAACATTGATGTCACAGGCTCCTGACCATTTTCATATGATCTTGAAAAAACCAACTGCTGCATCATCTCAGGAAGATATCAATAAGTATCTGATTCTTCCGGGTATTGCCATGTATTTTGCAGGTCAGTGGATTGTGAATTTAAATTACTGGGGTTGTAATCAGTACATCACACAGCGTGCACTGGGCGCCGATTTACAAACTGCACGTAAAGGAATTTTGTTTGCAGGATTTTTGAAATTGTTGATGCCGATTATTGTAATGTTGCCCGGTATTGCGGCATACGTTTTACATACTAACGGACATTTACCAGGGTTGACCGGAATGGATGGTGCTTATTCTGCTATCCTTGGATTTTTACCTTCAGGTTTAAAAGGATTGGCAATTGCAGCACTAACTGCAGCAATTGTAGCTTCATTGGCCGGTAAATTAAACAGTATCGGAACCATCTTTACGCTGGATATCTACATGAAATATTTTAAAAATAAATCAGCAGAATCTACCGGTGATCTGGCCGAAAAAAATATGGTTTGGGTAGGAAGAATGGTGGCTTTAGTGGCAATCGTACTGGCAGTTGTTTTTGAATGGAAAGATCTGCTGGGTATTGGTGGTGAAGGCGGATTTACCTTTATTCAAAAATATACCGGCTTTATCAGTCCGGGTGTTTTTGCCATGTTTATCTTAGGTATGTTCTGGAAGCGCACTACAGGTGCTGCTGCAGTGGCAGGGCTGGTTACCGGTTTTGTACTGGCTATCTTCTTTAACAGTTTTGCGGTAAATTTATTAGGACATGAAAACATTTTGTACACCGCATTTAAAAATAAGGATGGCGTGTATGAAATTCCATTCCTGATTAATATGGGATGGGCGTTCTTCTTTACCATGGTGGTAATGATTGCCATCAGCCTTACCGGACCTAAGGTTAATCCTAAAGCATTTGATTTAGACAAATCAATGTTTAAATTAAAACCATCAGTTATTGCTATGATAGTGGTTACAGTGCTCATTTTAGTGGCATTGTATGCTAAGTTCTGGTAAACTTTAAATACAACATTTTAAAAAATCTCTTTGCATTTGCAAGGGGATTTTTTATTTTATACCTGCTATAAATTATTTGGGTGATACAAGTGTATCGACTGTCCGGTAAGTTTCCATGCGCCATTGATTTTTTCCAGTAGCCTGATTTCGTAAGAGAAGGATTGGTTACCATCCTTGTCGGTAGATATCTCATCATGATTAACCCATGCACTGTTACCGCTGATTTTCATTTTAATATTACTCATTGCAGCACTACCTCCGTTGCCCATTTTATGTACCGAGGTATCTGTCATGGCAACAGGTGGCACATCTATCATTTTGCCATCTGCCAGTGAAACTAAAATTCTGCTGTAGGGCTGAACAAGCCAGCAGGCAGCATGGGCTTTGGCATCGGCAGCCCTCCATGTGGCAGCTTCTTTTTCTAACAGTTTAATGATAGCTTTTTCTTCTGTGCTTTGCTGCGCAGGTGCGCATATAACTGTAATGATACTTGCAAAAATAAAAAACAACTTTTTCATGAATGGGAATTGATTAGTGTTAGATACAATTTAAGTTTTTAAATAAATACCCGCCAAACTCTTGCAAATACCAGCGCAATAGAAAGCAGGCTTAATAAAATAACGGTCCATTTATAACCGGATGCGGATGATTTTACAATGCCAATAATAGCAAGAATAAGGGCAATGATGCCTGCAAGGGCAACCCAGTACTGATAACCAAACTGCAATAATTCTTTAATGCCAAACAGTGCCCTTGTTTTTCCATGTACGTTTAAATATTCTTTTGCAATCTGGTAATTGATCAGCAGCGTTGTTACTATAGATAATAAATTTAGCCATAAAGAAGAATACAGGTACTTAGATTTTGAAACTAACACCTCGCCATTTTTTTCTTTTTACCGATACTGCCTTTTGTTTTTATTTTATTGATGTACTCTGTTGCCGATGGCACTTTGCAGGAAGTGCCTTCTTTAATTACGGTAACCACTCCAATTCTTTTTGCTGCAGCAATGGCTTCCTCAGTAAGGGGGCTTACATAAGATCCCAAAGAAATGATAAAGACATTCATGGCATATCTCACCCGGTTAGCTGACTGGTGAATGTCTTTCTCCACTCTCTTAATTAATTTTTTCAATGCAGCCATATCCAGCTCAGTATCCGGCTTTACTGCCACCACACTACTGAGCGTGGCCCAGCCAGCTGCGGCTATATTTTCTTTTTTATCATCAATCCATTGCATCGCCATTTCAAAGCCAAAATTACTTTCTGCAGCAATCCAGGGTACTGTGTACTCGCTGATATTGGAGGAGTGGGCATTTTTTATCCAGTCGGCCAAATCCTTTTTGTTCATTTTAGTTTCATCAGCAATCAGTCCGGCCAGATACATTGCATCTGCATTGCCGGTAGCATACAGGTCTTTCGACAACTGGTAATCTTTTTTTATCTTTTTTTGAATCGGCTTCAGGTCTTCCACTTTTACTCCAAAGAAGGGCTCCTTAACACCATGCCGCAAAAATATTTTTTTTATGCCTTCATTTCCTTTGGCTTTTAATTCTGCCATGATAGTTTCTACTGTCATACAACTAAAATTGGTTGAACCTGAAATTAATAAAAAAAATCAAAAAATGCAATGCGCTTCTACAGGAATGGCAATAATATAAAGTATCAATATTGCAATATTTTGTAGTAAAAGGAAGCTATGTCTTTTCAAAATCACTTTTTAATTCTTTTAATAAAGTTATGTATAACCAGGGTTTAGCAGAATTTCATTTTTTATGAAGGGAATAAGTACGGCAACAGAAAAGCCCCATTATTAATGGGGCTTTTCTGTAAATAAAAATTTCCAGCTTTTGGCTAATGTATATTCTTACGCTATGGTGTTACAACTGATTGTGGTGGTGCCTGTAATGCAGTTGCCGGCAGATCCATACCCGCACTATGTACTTTAACTTCTTCTCCGTTAACCATCATTTTATTTACAAAAATGATAGAGTACTGTTTATAGTCTTGCGGTTTTGCCAAAGCCTGCTGAATACTTGCTGCAATATTTTTAAACACAAGCAGATTGCTGTCGGGGTTATTTAGCAGTGGCACATTAGTACTGTTGACTAAACATACAGTAAGGCATTGATCCGAAGCGGTATTCAGTCCCCAGTTTTCATATACAATACTGTCGCAGGCAAATGCTTTTTTTAAGCTATCAATGGTTTTGCCATTGTCTTTATACGCTGGCGCAGGCATTGCTTCAATTAACTGTTTTTCTTTTGCAGGAGTTTTGCATTGGCAAAAGGCAAAAGTGATACACAAAACATACACTAAAAGGGTTGTTGATTTCATATATATATAGGTTTGGTTAATCAATTACAAATACCTGTTGATAATATATTACGTATACATCCGGCAGGCTTGTGAAAATTTACAGGATGTCCTTATAATATTTGATCGAAGAAAATCTTGATCTGAATATGCTGAGAAATTTTTCTTTAGGCGAAAGAGGCAGCAAATATTTATTCAGCAGTTTAACCCTGCACAACATCATGCCAATTGTTTTGTTGAATGATAAAAGAAAAATTAAACGGTATGCAGTGGAACCGGCAATAATAAGTACAGGAAAAACAACAGGACTTAGCCTGAGTAAATACATGATTGTAGTATGGGGCAGCAGCAGATAAAATGCAACAAGCACTAATATATCAAATGCAAAATCAAATATACGGCTAAAGAAACCCTGCAGCATCCCTGCTTCAATTTCCTTTGGTGTAATGTCTGAAAATATCGTGTCCTGGTTTTCCATAATTTTATTTTATACGGATTGAAAATAGTGGATTTTATTGTGAAGCTTTATGTACGCAATATCTTTTCCATTGTTTTTCCTTTGGCTAATTCATCTATCAGTTTATCCAGATAACGGATTTTTTGCATCAGCGGGTGTGGTATATCTTGCACACGGTATCCGCAAATTACACCGGTTATTTTTGACACATTGGGATTAAGCTGCGGCGCCTGATCAAAAAAATCTTCGAAATTTGTTTTTTTGTCAATTTGCTGCTGCAACTGTTTTTTGTTATATCCGGTCAGCCAGCAAATGATAGTATCCACCTCTTCTTTTGTGCGCCCTTTTTTTTCTGCCTTTATAATATAGTGAGGGTATACACTGGCAAAAGCTGATTTATATATCCTGTGATTATCCATGCGCTAATTTGTGTGTATTTATTTTGTTGTTGTGGCACCCATCTGTACCCCCAGCTTTTCGTATTCTGCATCATTGGGTTCCCATAGTTCAATTTTATTGCCCTCAATATCCATAATATGAATGAATTTTCCATAAGATGCCGTTTCAATGGTGTCCACAATAGTAACACTGTCTTTTCTAAGCTGTGTAACTAAGGCGTCCAGATGCTCCACTCTGTAATTGATCATAAAATCTTTAGTGGAAGGTGCAAAAGCTTTCGTTTTTTCATTAAACGGACTCCATTGAGTAAATCCTTTTTTAGAGCTGTCAGCTCCCTGGCGCCATTCAAATACTGCACCATAATCGTTGGTATTTAATCCAAGATGTTTTTGATACCAGGCCCTTACTGTTTTAGGGTCTTTGCATTTAAAAAAAATACCGCCAATGCCGGTTGCTTTTTTAACAGGCTTTTCGGCATTGGAGTTTGAAATGAAAGTTTTGAAAGCAAAGCCTAATGCAAATGTGGCAACAAATGCAATGCTCAGCAATATGCTTTTTTTCATTTTGTCAGGTTTAATATTTAGTCTAAGATAATAATTAATGTGTTTCGGTAATTGCCCTGCCATCACTGTGGTAATTTGTTCCGGAATAAAAATAGGTAATATTAAAATTGACTTCCTTTGTTTGCATATGTATACATTTATTTATAAAAAATGCATTGTCCAGAATGCAAATATTCAGGCAGAACCGGGTCATCGCCGGGCTTGCCTGTATAAAATACTTGAACTTAGTAATTACCACTCAGGTATTTATGTCTGTATACAATTTGCCTTCAGCAGTTTCGGATACAGTTCTATTACAATACCAGGTTAACTGCAAAACACCTGTGATCAGTAATAAAAAAAAGAGAATAAATTTATTTTTGCGCTTCATGTTGCAGTTGCTCGTTCTTTGATTTTATATCAATGCCATCCTGTAATATTTTCGCAAACATTGCAGCGGCAGTTGCAACTACAATGGTAACAAAACCTGCTGCAATACAAAGAGCAATAAAACCTGCGGGGTCATCCTCATTATTATGAAATAGCCTGATGATGACTGCAGCCAGCACAATTAAGAGGACCAGCAAGATGGCACAATATTGTATACGCTTCAGTGCTTTAACCGAGTTGGGTGAGAACGCTTTATTTTGTGCTATATACCCCAGCAATTTAAATGTTGTATACAGGGTTATAAAAAATGGAATAGCAGCAGCATAGCCATACAGGATAAAAGGATCGGTGTAAATACTCAGCAGATCTAAAGTTGCTGCTCTTCCTTCAGTTAGCGGAATCCGAATCATTACAAATAGTGCTGCTATGCCAATCAGCACTGTAACCGCCTGAAGAAATATTGTTGATCTTAGTTTCATAAATCTTGCTGATCAATTGCTGCTGCAATTTTATTTATCCGTGGTTGAATGATCCAAATACCAATTGGGAAAAACCATATCATCAAGAACTCAAAAATTAAATCGCTAAATTCAACGGTTTTTTGTAATTCTGCCGTTTTAATTGTTTTGGCAACAAAATAAATGCAATAGAAAATACAGAACATCGAAAATAAATGTAAGAGTACAATTGCAAAAAACAGGACAGCTATTACACCTAAATTTGAGACTTTCCCAAATGCAAATTCACCATTAATAGTATAACTAAAAAGCATGCCTATGAGTAAAAGGTAAAAAATTGGAACGCAAAGAAATACCTTAAATAATTTTATTTTCATTGTAGCTTTTTCAGGAATCATCTTTTGTAAACTAATTCCTATCGACCAAAACCACATAAATAACAAC
>JBAXET010000067.1:0-15270 GCA_037140275.1 Ferruginibacter sp.
GACTTTTTTATTTTACCAGTTTCATTTCCTTGATCAATCTTTTAGCGCCGCCGAAACAAAAACGGTTTGTGGTGTCAATGTTTCAAACTCATTAAAATTAAGTGGGCGGTTGTACAGAGCACTTGGTATACGGAAACCATAATCAACTAAAACCAGTTTACGGCTTCTGTCTCCGCCAAACATTAGCTTTCACCTGCGGAATGGTTTGATGGCTGTCTTCGACGATGCAGAAAAAATCTTGAATAGTTTTCTATTCCGCTGCAATAGCCCAAATCACGAATCATTTCAAAATCATAGTTTACCCTTCCATTGAGCCGATTTGCTTCTATGTATTTGTCACTGTTTTTAAAATAATCTGTTTGTAAGCCTGCATCATCTTGTATTTCATTAATCACCTGTTGCAAAACATCTTTGGGTGCCACATAAAGATTGGCAGGAAAGATGGCTGCATTTTGAACTACACCAATTTTATTACCACTGCTCAGTTCCAGCGTTTCTATCGCTTTTAATTCATCACCAAAGAAAGTAATGCGGTAGCCAAAATCCATATAATGTAAATTGATATCCACTGTATCTCCTTTTACCCGGAAATTACCTCTTGTAAAATCACCTTCACCGCGGTTGTATAAACTGTTCACTAACGCATGTAAAAAATCCCTAACGGGATGGGACATCTTTACAATTTACAGGCATTGGAATTATTATTCAACACCGTCCAGAGTTCATGTCCCATCTATTACTTTCTCATTTATCCAAGGAAACAATACATCGCAATTGGCGGCAGATCTGTTTAATGCTCATGCAAATGATATTGAAATAATCGTTGCATCTCGCTATGAACCCATAGCTGTTTTAAAAATTACAGCGACGCACACAGAAAAAGAAGAAATCAGTTTTCAGGTAAAAAGACTGGTACAGTTAGGATTATTTTAAATGCCCGGGTTTTATTTTAAATCATTAATTCTATTTTGATAATTCCTGTTACGAAATTCTTCCAAAAAATAAATTAATTACCCTCACAAGTTGCGGCATTTTATTAATAATATAAGGGTAACAATTTCTTAATCATCAGGCTAATTTGAATTTATACTTTTACCTTCCTTTTGCAAGGGTACTTTAACTTAAACCAAAAATCCTTTAGTTTTTCTAGGAATTTACAGGAGGCTTTTACAAAAGGGTATTCCTTAACATAAAATCATTTCCGGTAAGATGAATTTTTTTATACCGTGAAAAAACAATTATTTATATGAAAATAGTTCTTTTTGTTGCCCTGATATTCTTTTCCTCAGCTGGATTCAGCCAAGTTGTATTTGCTGATCCGGCCCATAATCAGATAGACCTTTTAAATATATCAAGTTCAGTTCAGGACCCCTTGACCCTACCTTTGGCAGGAACTCTTCAACTCCGTGTTCCAATATTAAATCTGAGTTCCACTAATTCTATTCCCGCAGGTTCTTGCAAAATAAAAATAGGCCTTGGTTCCAAACTGATCATTGAACCTGGCTTTAATCTTACTACAACTAATACCAGTACTTATTTTTCCTGGACATCTGCTTTGGTAGGTGGTCAGGTGCAGCTAACCGGAGATCTTATAGCTCCCCTGCCCCCAAATTACAATATAACAGGAATATTCCAGGTGCAGGGAAGTTTGGAAGGTAGTTCAACACTCACTACCAATTTCCTTGTTACCAATCACAATACTTCCCAAGTCTTATCGGATGATAACCCCAATAACAATACTTCTTTTTTACCGTACACAGTTATTGTGCCGATACCTGTAACATTTACAGGGGTTTCAGCAAAAAAAAGCGGATGTGAAATACAGGTAAACTTCTCTTCTGAAAATGAGATCAATATTGATCACTATGAGGTGGAAGTCAGTAAAGATGGGCAGCACTATAAAAAAGCGGGCCGTGTAAATGCGAACCAGGCGATCAATTATATTGTACGCTTTCCTTTAACTGCAGAGATAACTGCTCCTGTGATATATGTTCGTGTAAAGTCAATTGATATGGATGGCAGTTTTCAATATTCCCTGAGCAGGCCTGTTAAAGGAACTTGTGTGGGGAACGACGAATTAGGTTTATATCCAAACCCTGTTCCAGAGGATCAATCAGAAATTTTTATCCGTAACTTCGTTGGGATCTTTAACGGAAAAGTAATTGTTGAGTTATTGGATATGAATGGAAGGCTTATTCGTAAAAATGAACTGCTATTGAATAATGTAAAACAATTTGCTTTCAATACTGGGCTATTACCTGCAGGACAATACCTGTTTAAAATTTATTACAAAGATTTATTTATAATACGGTTTGAAAAATTGTAGGTATAGTTTAGAAGTAGAATATCTGAAGATTTTTTTATGAAGTAACCTAGGTTTTAGAAGGGTTGCTTTACTATTTACTTACACCTTAAAATAAGAACGGGATGCATAAATTTTTGTCACTGTTATTCTTACTTTCCGGCACGGTAGTAAATGGCCAGGTAACCGCTGATCCGGCTACAGGTCAAATGGATATTACTAATTTAGCGGGCTCCTCTGTAAGTGCAAATTTTATTGCTCCGGAAACAGTTGTACAGTTAAAGGTGCCCGTTTATAATCTTAACCAGTTAAATGCACTTCCTGCAGGGAGTTCTAAGATCACTATTGATCTGGGGAACCTTTTGGTGCTTAATCCGGGGTTTAATCTTTCCGGCGCCCCGCTCAATACTTATTTTAACTGGACCTCTGCGCTTGTTGGCGGCAGCCTTGTAATAACTGGAAACCTCATAGCGGCGCTCCCGGGAGATTTTACAGGTATAGCTGAATTTGATGTAAAGGGCCCTGCATTGGGTACCTCAGAAATATTTACTCAATTTGAAATCACTAATCCTTCTTTGTTGACGGATGAGGATCTTTTTAACAATACTTCAACCCTGCAGTATACCATTACCGATCTGCCCATACCAGTTACTTTTACCTCTATTACTGCTACCAGTAGTCGCTGTGAAATTGATATCCGTTTTTCAACTGAAAACGAGATTAATGTAAAGTACTATGAAATTGAGGCAGGCACAGATGGGATCAATTTCGAAAAGATGGGCGCAATGCCTGCTGCCAATTCAATTAATTATTATTTTTCTTTCCCGTATAAAAAAGCATGGGGAACGCCTGTATTTATCCGGGTACGGTCATTGGACCATGATGGTAAATTCAAATTCAGCGAGGTGCGGTCACTGAAGCTGAATTGCGACAGGACAGGCCTTGTACGTTTTAATGCTATTCCAAACCTGGTAAACGGAAATTATAATGTCCTTATTCGCACATCAGATGCTACTCTATTGAATGGTAATTTCAGTCTTTGTTTGTATGATAATAAAGGAAGCCTGGTAAAGCGGTTAGATATGTTATTGCACAATTCCCAACAATTCACTTATGATCCCGGTATCCTTCATGCTGGAAATTATTACCTGAAGATTCTTTCTTCTGACGGCCTTGTTTCAGGAACTGTCCCCATCATCAAACTTTAAAGCCCCGTTTTAAAGCAATGAATGAATGCGTTTGATTTGGCTACTTAAAATGTTGGTATACCTGCAAACCTCAATAAAGCCAGTTTTGTTTGAAGAAATAATATTATAGGCTCCTGTTCCATTACTTTTATATTTATTAGTTGTACCCAATATTACCCAACTGGGTTTGGATGCTTATTTAAAGCCTGCTTGTAAAAGGTTTTTGCAGAAATCGTAACAGGAAGCCGTTCACAATGACAAATTGTTTGTGTGTATGGGCATAAAAAACCCGGCTGGTTAAGCCGGTTTTTTTTTACAGTTAGTGGACTATAATTAATGTTGAATGATAACTTTCTCTTTTTTGTTAACCCCATTGGCATCCTGAATATTCAGTATATAGGTTCCGTTGGCAATGTTTGAAACATTTAAAGAATTGGTACCGTTGTTCATTTTAGCTTTAAGTAATACCTGTCCCGACATGGAAAGCAGTGATGCTTCCACCAGTCCGGCTGAACCTGTAAGGCTCACATATAATTTACCATCCTGAACAGGATTGGGATATACATAAACATTTGCAGTCTTACAGTTAATGAATACAGGCAGTATTTTAGAATATTTGTAATGGCCATCCTTATCAATCATCTTTAATCTGTACAATATTTTTTCTGTAGTACTGTTGTTTCTGTCTGTGAACTTGTATTCAGTTTTACTGTTGGAGTAACCCCTCGCAGCTACAACCCCAATTGATGACCAGTTGGTGTTGTTTATATTACCTCTTTCAATTTCAAAACGGTCGCTGTTGATTTCGGTTTCGGTTACCCATTTTAAAGAAGGCTCACAGATAATCAATTTTGCAGAAAAATCGGCAAGTGTAATAGGTATTATATTTATTACTGTAACAGATGAAGTACTGTTATCATCAGCAGTATTATTGCCTGCAAGCGATCCCGGTGCAGTGCAATTAGTACCTGAACGAAACGATAAAACACCAGAAACAGTTGAAGGGCCACCAACAGCATTTCCCTGAATTTTAATTAATATATTTCTTTGTGTGCCTGGTGCAATTACATCACTACCATTACATAGTTGAATGGTAGTTCCATTATTACTGGTAATTACCCAGCCAGCAGGTATGCCTGTTTGTAATGCATTTGGTAAAATGCTTACTATTGCAGAAGGTACGCTTACTTGGGTTCTTAAATTATTGGCAACAATATTGCTGGCGGGGCCGGTGTTACCAACTGTAACCTGTATATCCCCAACTCCGTTAAGATCTACATTGCCAGAATTAAGTGTCAATACCTGAATATACGCATTAGCCTGTCCGTAAGATCCGGAAATTGCCAAAAGGTTGGCGAATAAAAAAATAATTAAATTAGATATTTTCATTTTTATTAAATGTTAAATGAAGAAATTAAGTTTTATTAAAAACATAAATTACTTTATCACTTTGCATGTAGATGTAGAAGAGTTATCTGCCGGAAAATCTCCATTTAAGGCTCCGGGTGCAGTACCTGGTGCAATACCATTTGAAAACGATAACTGACCAGAGATAGTAGAAGGTCCACCAATTTTTTTTGCCTGCAGAGCAATTAAAATTGTACGGGCATCATTTGCAGCAAGCATGTCTTTACCATTTGATAATTGAATTACTGAACCATTATTACTAAGTATTGTCCATCCGGTTGGCAACACATGCCCGTATGAAGAAATAGTAATAACATCAGAAGGTATACTTATGCTTGCTTTTATTTTATAAACGCCAATATAAGATGTCGGATCAGTATTATTTATAGTAACTTCCAGTAATACTGTTTGACCAATCTTTACCACACCTGTGTTCTGTGTAAGAATATTTATTAAAGCATTTTGTGAATAACCGATTTTGAATGCAAAAGAACTCACAAGAACTACTAAGATTAATTTGAATATTTTCATTTTTAATTAATCGTTTTGAAATTATTTAAAAGAATTTTCAGCTGATTTCTTATTAACTATAAGAATCAGTGTTTATTCTTCAGAATTTTTTGTAGACAAAACTAAAATAGTTGTTGTATAAACAGTGGCATACATTGTTATCTAATCGTTATGTAATCATTAACAACTAAAGGGTTTAGTTTATATCAATATTATTTTCAAAAAATCTAAATAGATAATATTTAGTTGATGTTTTCTTAACAGCAATTAAATTGTAATAGACTTTTTTTGTAAAAAATTAAACTGCTGGTGAAAAAACTATATGCAATAGCAATATTTTTAATTATTTCCAATATTCTTTTTGCCCAATCAGGAAAAATTAGCGGAAAAATTATTAATGCCAGTTCAGGGCAGGCATTAGCTAATGCTACAATAATACTCATTGAAAAATCAAAAACTGAAACTGCAGATCAAAACGGCAATTTTGTATTTAGCAAATTAGCGGCAGGAACTTATTCAATAAAGTGCAGCTATGCAGGGCATCTTGAAAAAATAATTGAAGAAATTATTTTAAAAGACAATGAAAACTTTGTCATTACAGTTTCTTTAACAGAAAAAAAATCAGATGCTGTTGTAGTAACTTCTACAAGGGTTAGGGCAGCAGGCGAATCAGTAGCTTCTTTACTAGTGGCGCAAAAAAATAATGCCAGCGTAAGCGATGGGATTACTGCAGAGTCAATAAGGAAAACACCAGATAGAAGCACAAGCGATGTTTTAAAAAGAGTTAGTGGAGCCAGTATACAGGATGATAGATTTGCCATCATCCGTGGATTAAATGACAGGTATAATGCTGCATTTATTAATGGTGCTCCTTTGCCAAGTACTGAAAGCGACAGAAAGGCTTTTGCATTTGATATATTTCCATCTGCTATTCTTGATAACCTTGTAATATACAAAACTGCCACGCCGGATAAAACAGGAGATTTTGCAGGAGGCATAATTGATATTACAACAAAATCTATTTTCCCAAAGAACTTTACTTCTATCAGCATTGGCGGGTCTTACAATTCTTTAATTACTGGAAAAAATAGATTTTTTTCTGAGAATAAAGGCAGAACAGACTGGATAGGTATTGATGATGGTTTACGGGCAATACCATCACGACTTCCTACCACAATGCAAATGGGCGCTTTGACAAATGCACTGCGGGGAGATTTTGCAAGAACTTTTGAAAATTATAAATGGGGAGTTAAGCAGGGCAATACTTTGCCAAATTATAATTTTCAGATATCAAAGGGAATTAACATAGAAAGAAATCAAAAAGAATTTGCCGGAGCACTTTTTTCATTAAGCTACAACCGAAACTATACATTTAGTGAAGGGAATAGAGATCAATATACGCCAGATAAACAGATACAAACGGTAGAGATACAGGATTCTATTTATAATGATGAAGTTGTATTGGCTGCATTGGCAAATATTTCTGTTAAAATAAATAATCAAAATACAGTTAGTTGGAAAAACAACCTGAGTATAAATACCGATAATAAATTAATTAAAAGAATTGGTGTAGCAGATATTCAAAGTGATCCAAACGCTGGTTACAGAGATGTTGTAAGAGCATATACTTCAAATCAAATATTTTCATCGCAGCTTAGTGGAGAACATCTTGTTGGGAAACTAAAAACAAAAATTAACTGGCAAGGTTCGTACAGTCAAGTAAAAAGAGAATTGCCTAATTATTCCCGTACATCATATAATATTGATATGAGTTCACCTGGCAGTATTGGAACAGCAATATTTAACACAAATCCAAGTCAATTACTAGGCTGCGGCACTATGTTTTTTGTAGGTTCTAATGAAAACATAAAAAGTATAAAAGCAGATATTGCACAGCCTTATACTTTGCTGAATAGCTCACAAAATTTTTTAAAAATAGGAGGAGGATATCAGGAAAGAAAAAGAGACTTTACAAGCAGATTGTTGGGCTTTGCTCCTTATAATACAGGAATACAGTATGACTTTACATTAGAAGGATTGCCGGAAGAACAGATATTTTTACCTCAACATTTTGGTAAAATGGCAAATGGTAAAGGAGGCTTTTTAGTAAGGGATGCCAATACCCCTAATTCAAATTACGATGCAAATTCTGCAACAACACATGCATTTATTTTGAACGATCAGCGATTCTTTAAAAAATTCCGGTTAATATATGGTATAAGGATGGAGAAATTTACTCAGAAGTTAAATTCACCAAGCGGTTTTGCAAATGTACCATCAATAAAAGTTGACTCAACAGTTTCAGATTTTTTACCGTCAGTTAATTTTGTCTATGCAGTAACACCTAAAATGAATGTAAGATTATCTTATTCTCAAACAGTAAACAGGCCCGAATTTAGAGAACTTGCCCCATTTGTTTTTTATGATTACCAATTACAATATTCTGTAGGTGGAGATACTAGAATTCAAAGAGCAAAAATCAAGAACTATGATTTTCGGTATGAATTCTATCCGGGTAAAGCACAGTTGTTTTCAGTTTCGGCATTTTACAAAGAATTTAAAAACCCTATTGAAGTTGTTTTTGTACCAGATATACCCGGCCAGGCATTTTATACAAATGTTGCATCAGCAACAACTTACGGTATTGAAGCAGAATTCAGAACGCTAATATCTACGCTGCTGGGTGTTAAAAGAGAAAAAGCTTTTTTAAATAAATTCACTTTGTCAGCAAATGTTGCCTACATAAAATCTAATGTAAAAGTTGAAGGCATACTTTATTTTGATCCTGCAAAGTTTTCAAGCAATCGTCCGTTGCAGGGTCAATCGCCTTACCTTATTAATGGAAGCCTGGGTTTTAATGATGAAAAAATAGGCCTTTCATCTACAATATCTGTAAACAGAGTTGGAGATAGATTAAGCATTGCAGGAAACTATCTTGTGCCAGAGCTTTATGAAAAAGCCAGAACTGTTGTAGATTTTCAATTGGCAAAATACTTTTTAAAAAACAGGCTGGAACTTAAATTGAATGCCCGGGATATATTAGCAGAAGGTTTTAGTTTTTATACCGATATAGATAAGAGTAAATCATTTACCGAAATGGATCAGAATTTTTCAACTACTAAAATGCCTAAGGTTTTCAGTTTTGCAGCTACATATAAATTCTAATTCAATATCTCATTCATCTTTAATAATAATATTTATTTTTCTTCCATATATTTTTCTGAAACGATTTTTATTAATGGTACATATTGAAAAGCTAATGAATCTTTTGTTTACAATTTGTTTACGATTTCATAATTATAATCACTCATTTTTCGTAAGTACTTTTGAAGTGTAGTAAAATAAAAACGAATTGCTGATATGCAATAACCTATCATGAGTTTATTTTAGTACTCTTATCCAAATCCTGTTTTAAATCAAATTCAGCAAATTAAAATTATTGTTCAATACAATTGGTGCAGGTAGTATTACCCATGCAGTTTAAATTCTTTTTGTCTTTAGTACAGTAAGAAAAGAGTAATGAAAACTATTCATATTAAGTTATGAATTTGATAACTGTTCGGTAATATAAAGTTTAAACTGGTATTTCATCTTTACAGCGAAGAAACGAATGACACAGTTAATAAACTATTCAAGTACTGCACTATAAAATCTGTCAAACCAAATTCTAAAAAATAAACAACTAGTTACATCACAAAAAACAAACAATCAAATCAGGCCAAACAACAAAATTAATTTACCAAACAAAAAAAAGTAAAATGAAAAAGAATTTATTATTTATCGTATCAATATTGTTTTCAACGGTATTGGTTAATGCACAGGTTGGAGTTGTTACTCCAGAGCTAACAACCTATCGTGGTGCTTTTGCTCCTGCACCCGTACGCCAGTGGATAGAAAGCTGGACTAACTGGGATCCTCAAAACACTGCTTATGGAACACCTAATGTAATTATTAATCCGGCGGATAGTATTATTACAAATACTACCTGGACAAGTAACAACATTTACCAGTTAAATGGTATTATTTACGTTAGCAATAACGCTACTCTTACTATTGAACCCGGAACTGTTATCCGTGGCAATGGTGGCAATTCTTCCTTATTGGTGGCAAGGGGATCCAAGTTAATGGCTGAAGGTACTCCATGCAATCCTATTGTATTCACTTCAAATCAACTTGCAGGCTCAAGAGCTCCGGGTGGCTGGGGTGGTTTATTGCTTTTAGGAAAAGCATATCATAACCTTGGTACTAACAACCTAATTGAAGGATTATCAAACACAGACCCACGTAATTTTCATGGCGGAACAGATAATACAGATAATTCCGGAGTATTAAAATATGTACGTATTGAATACAGCGGTTTTATTTTTTCTGCAAATAATGAAATCAATGGCTTAACAATGGGCTCTGTTGGTAATGGAACAATTCTGGATTACATACAGGTTTCTTACGGAGATGATGATTCTTATGAGTGGTTTGGCGGAGCAGTTAATGCCAAGCACCTGATTGCATGGGCTGGTAAAGATGATGACTTTGATACTGATAATGGATTTAGCGGAACTGTTCAATATGCATTAGGTATAAAAGATCCAAACATTTCTGATCAATCGCAATCTGAAGGTTTTGAATCAGACAATTCTGCTCAAGGTATTGCAGGGCTATTACCAAAAACAAGTGCAAAATTTTACAACGTTACACAAATTGGGGGCTTCAGGTGTACCAGTAATGCAGGTGTGGGTGTAGCGCCATCAACTTTGTTCCTGCACAGAAGAGGTGCAAGGGTTAGAAGAAACTCTGATTTAAAAATAGTAAATAGTATTTTAATGAATAACTGGAGAGGTCTATTTGCAGATGATGCTATTGTATCAGGCTTTGCTACACAACCTACTACAGCCAACTATAATGAAGATTCTGCAGTATTCAGAAACAATATTATAGCCGGAGACTTTACTACAACATGGACTGGTACCACCTATAATGGGACTAAATCATTGGCTTGGGAAAATGCTGCTACCCGTACAATCGGAACTAATGTAAATTATGCCAACGATTCAATCAACACTTGTAGCCTGTTACTTGATCCTTGGAATGCAAACCCTGCATTGGCAGACTTCCGTCCAAATACAACTGGTGCTGGTGCTTTAGTAGTAGATGTAACCAACCTTAATGCTGGTTGCGATATTTCATCAATCGTTGAAATTGATAATAACCTTTTCCTTGCAAATGGAATAGCTGATTTTCTTGTGGATGTATTGGAAAACGGCGGCGGTGCCAGCAATGGTACAATCACTATCTCTATACCTAAGCCATCGGGTTGGAATATTACTGTACCTGGTTTAACTCTTACAGGTACGCCTCAATCAGGTTCTAACACTACTTCTAATGTAAGCGGTGGTACACTTAACTCTAATAGTAGCTGGAATTTTTATGATGATGGTATAAACATTATTGCAGTTTCCAAACCAGGAACAGTAGTTCCGAAAAGCGGATTTGTTCAGATAGGTTTTACGGCTACACGTAAAGGTACTACAAGTGGCGGTACAAATCAGAGCCTTGTGGTTAACCTCGTTGGCGGATCTGATGTAAATGCTTCAAACAATGGTGCTGTTGTTGGATTAAGTGCGAATTAATAATCATAAATCACAATACTAAAAATAATAGAAATGAAACTTATAAAATTAATTATGCTCTTCATCATTGGGTCCTTTGCGGTCTCCAATGCAGTTGGGCAGGCAAATGCCTATATTCAGGTACTTACCCTGAATTCGGGTCAGGTAGCTGTAGGTGCAACGGTGGATATCCAGGTTACTGTAGGTAACTCAGGTCCAACAAGTAATATTCTAGCCAATAATGTTAGAACACAGGTGAGTGTTCCTGCACCCGGTGTTACTATTTTAGCAAACGGTCTGCAAACCGGCATTCCTGCTGGTTGGGTTATTACAAGCAACAATGGAACTACCATCCAACTTTGTAATGGAACCGATGTAATTACTCCGGGAACACAACGGAATGTACTTATTAAAGTACAGGGTGTAAGTGTTCAGGCATCACAAACCGTATCTGGTGGTTTAACCTTCAGATCTGGTTCCAACTGCTCTGCTCCGGGATCTTTATCGGGCAATAATACCGCGGATGATAACGGTACTTCATCTATTCAGGTAATAGCCGCATCTTGTAACATCACAGGTGCAACTGCTACATTAGGTACTCCAATAGCTTGTTTTGGCGGCACTACATCTTTAACCGTTAATGCTACTGGTAGTCCACTTGGTACACTGGAGTATAGTGTAAATGGCGGTGCTTATCAGTTAAGTAATGTATTTACAGTAAACGCAGCAGGTTCTCCTTATATTGCTACTGTAAGAGAAGTAGCTAATATTTCATGTAATGCAACTGCAACTGCAGTAACTGTTTCTCAACCTACAGCTATTACAGCTTCAGCTGCAGCTCCTGCTGTTTTATGTAATGGTGGTACAACTACATTAACTGTTACTGCTTCTGGTGGTACAGGTACATTGCAATATAGTTTGAATGGTGGTGCTTACCAGTCAGGTAATACTTTTATTGTAAATGCGGCTGGTTCTCCATATGTAGTTACTGTAAGAGATGCTAATCTTTGTACTGGAACTACTGCTTCTGTAGCTGTTTCTCAGCCTTCTGCAATTACAGCTTCTGCTGCTGCAGGTACTATTTTATGTAATGCAGGTACAACTACATTAACTGTTACTGCTTCTGGCGGTACAGGTACTTTACAATACAGCCTTAACGGTGGCGCTTACCAGTTGAGTAATGCCTTTACTGTAAATGCTGCAGGTTCTCCATATACTGTAACTGTAAAAGACGCTAATAACTGTACAGTTAATGCTGCTGCTGTATCTGTTTCACAACCTGCTGCTATTGTATTCTCTGGTTCTGTAACTACGCCAATCGCAGTTCCGGGCGGACAGGGTACTATCACTGTAGCTGGTACAGGTGGTACTGGTACGATATCTTATGTAATCACTGCAGGTACTACCATCAATACCACTGGTGCTTCTTCAGGTATTTTCACCAATTTACTTGCAGGTAGTTATACTTTTACAGCTACTGATGCAAACTCTTGTTCTGCTACAACAACCGTAATTCTGGCTAACCCCGGTGCTGCACTGGCTGATCCAGCTGTTGGTCAAATGTACTTTACTACCACTGGCGGATCCGTACAAAGTGCCAACACCTTATTATTAGCTCCTGCTCCGGATCTTTATGATATCAATGTTCCTTTCTATAACCTTAACCAGTTGAATGAAGTACCAAATGGTACGATCAACTTAAGGGTTAACCTTGGTTCTAAATTGGTACTTGCTCCTGCATTTAACCTGGGTACTGCACCATTGAGCACTTATTTCTCATGGGCTCAGTCAGTTGTTGGTGGAAATGTTATACTGACCGGTACTCAGATAGCTTCTATACCTGCTGATTTTAATGCCACTGCAATATTCAGGGTAAAAGGTGATTCAGCATGCCGTTCAAATGTTGTTTCAAATATTGTTATTACCAACTTATTGCAAACATTAAATGATGATGATGTTAACAACAACAGTGCAACTTTACAGTACACTTTACCCATCACCCTTACCAATACACAGGTGAATGTAACTTGTAATGGTGCTGGAAATGGTATCATCAATGTAACTGTTAGCTCTGGTACTACTGTTGTAACAACCGGACCTAGTGGCTACACGAATACTCAGAACATAGCTTCTGGTGTAAATAACTTTACACTTACTGGTTTGATTCCCGGTACATACACTATTACTTCAACTGCAACCAGTGATGCTCCTCTTTTATCATGCAGCCAGGTTGCTACAGTAATCATTACTCAACCAACAACATTGACCCTTGCTTCTTCAGGTAGTGTAAACAACACTTGTTTTGGCGGAACAGCCGGTTCTATCACAGTAGTTGCTGCAGGTGGAACAGCTCCTTATACTTATTCCATTGCAGGCCCTACAGTAAACACAACCGGTGCAAGTTCCGGTGTATTTACAAATTTGGCTGCCGGTAGTTATACTGTAACTGTTACAGATAATAATGGTTGTACTGCTCCAGTTGGCCCAATTGTTATCACACAGCCTGTTGGTGGCTTACCTGATATTACCCTTGGATCAGATTATACAGGAAATTTATTCCTTGCACCAGGTGTATCTCAGACCATTGTTTACAATGTTGCTGAGATCAATGGCAGTTCTGCAGTGGGTGATACCTTAAGGATCACCAAGCCGGCAGGTTTCACCATTACTTTCAACCCAACCTTGTTCTCTACTACCGTAGGTGCCACCACTTACACATTGGATAACACAAGATGGAAGATTGATAACAGCAACCCTGCATTTGTTTCGATCATTTTAACTGATCCGCTGAATGCAGCAAACCCTGGTACTTTACTTTGTAATCAACTGGTAAGAGTGGCAGTTACCTTAACAAGGAATACTTCCAACATCTCTAACTTCCCGCTGAGTGCAAGGTTAAGAAAGGCTAATGGTGAGGCGAACCTCAACAATAACCTGAATTCTATTATCATGTCGGCAGAGTAAACACATTCTAAAAACACAGGGGCCGGCCCCCGGCTCCTGTGTTCTTATAAAAAAATTATAAAAAATTATTATGAAAAAGAATTTAAAAAATTACCGCCAGTTAGCAAAAGGGTTGCTATTCTCCGGTCTTATGGCAGTTGCTGTAAACAGCAATGCTCAAAGGGCCGCAGTAATGGTAGATCCGCAACTGGGTGCAATATCATTAGTCAATGAAGTAGGCTTTGCTTTAAATGCAGATGCTATCCAGGCTGATGATGTGATCACCATTAAGATACCTGTTATCAGTGATAATCATGGAAGAGCAATACCTTCGGGTAGCAGTAAAATCAAAATTGGTTTGGGTTCAAAACTGGTAATTGATCCTTCATTTAACATCAACAATGCAGCACTCAGTAATTACTTTAAATGGACTTCATCGGTAGCCGGTGGACAGGTGCAGCTTACAGGTGAATTGATAAATGATTTGCCTGCCAGCGTAAGAGAGGTGAATGTTGCTTTTAAAGTTAAAGCAAGTAAAGAAGGCAGATCAACCATCACTGCAAATTTCCTGATCACCAACCACAATACTCTAGCAGTATTGTCGGACGAGAATGGCGCCAATAATTCTTCTGCGCTTACTTACAGGGTATCAAGTAAAGTAGGGGTAGTTCCTGCAGGCGAAGCAATCAACCTGACAATCTACCCTAACCCTGCAAAGGATGTTAAAGTTATTGCCATTGCAGCAGAAAAGGGCTCGTTTGATGGAAAATATGCTATTGTAATGTATGATGTTACAGGCAAACTGGTACAAACTTCAGCTGTTGAATTGAAAGGTGTAAGCAAGTTTGATTATAAGCTTGGAAACATTGCTACTGGAAAGTATCTTATTAAAATATCCAAAGCAAATACTGATCAATCTTACTTGTTGAAGTTGGAGAAAATGTAAATGTTTAGTAATTAGAATAAAGCAAAAGTGGAATTTTGGCATGCACAGGTTTTCCTGTGCATGTTTTTTTATGGTATTTCAACAATCTTATACTAAAAGAACGTTTTTAATTCTTTTACTGCTTACCCACCAGCTTCATTTCCTTGATTAATCTTTGAGCGCCCCCGAATTTGTCGATGATAAATAATACATATCTGATATCCACCATGATATTGCGGCAAATATTGACATCATAATTGATATCGCTCATCGTACCTTCCCATACCCTGTCAAAATTTAATCCCACAAGCTGTCCATAAGCATTGAGTGCTGGACTTCCGCTATTGCCGCCTGTTGTGTGATTGGCCGCAATAAAACATACCGGCATCT
>JBAXET010000068.1:0-15073 GCA_037140275.1 Ferruginibacter sp.
TAATTACCTGCCTTTTACCCTGACAAATGCACAAATGCGGGTATTAAAAGAGATCCGCAAAGATGCAGGCAGCGGCAAACAAATGAACCGGCTCTTACAGGGGGATGTGGGCAGCGGTAAAACCATTGTGGCTTTAATGATGATGCTGATTGCCGCCGATAATGGTTTTCAGAGTGTGATGATGGCGCCCACCGAAATTTTAGCCCAGCAACATTTTAATGGTATTACTGCTTTATTAAAAGATATGCCGGTTTGTGTAAAATTGCTTACCGGCTCATCTAAAACAAAAGCACGCAGGGAAGTGTTGCAGCTTTGTGAAGATGGAACAGTACATATTTTGATAGGCACGCATGCGGTGATTGAAGATAAAGTACTGTTTAAAAATTTAGGTTTTGCCATTATTGATGAACAGCACAAGTTTGGTGTAGCGCAGCGGGCGCAGTTGTGGAAAAAAAATACCATACCGCCGCATGTACTGGTGATGACGGCAACACCTATTCCGCGTACACTGGCACTCACTGCTTACGGCGATCTGGATTACAGTGTGATGGATGAATTACCTCCCGGAAGGCAACCGATTAATACCGTTCACCGTTCAGAGAGCAAGCGGCCGCAGGTAATGGATTTTATTAAAGAAGAAGTAGCCAACGGAAGGCAGGCCTATATAATCTATCCTTTAATAGAAGAAAGCAGCAAACTGGATTATGAAAATTTGATGAAAGGATATGAGGAAGTGAAATCTTTTTTTCCTGAACCCAAATACTGGATCAGTATGGTGCATGGAAAAATGGATGCAAAGCAAAAGGAAACCAATATGCAGCGCTTTGTAAAAGGCGAAACGCAAATTATGGTAAGCACCACCGTTATTGAAGTGGGGGTTAATGTGCCCAATGCAACAGTAATGGTAATTGAAAGTGCAGAAAAATTCGGGTTGTCACAATTGCATCAGCTGAGAGGACGTGTGGGAAGGGGAGCCGAAAAAAGTTTTTGCATTTTATTAACAGGTCCCAAAGTATCCAATGATGCCCGCGAAAGGTTAAAGATAATGGTGGCCACCAATGACGGATTTAAGATAGCAGAGAAAGATCTGGAGATACGTGGCCCGGGTGATATTGAAGGTACCCGGCAAAGTGGTGTATTAAACTTTAAGCTGGCTGATATAGTCCTAGATAAGGTTATACTGGAAGCAGCAAGGGCAGCGGCAGAAAATTTGCTGGAAACCGACCCTGATATTAATATGGCAGAGAATTTGCCTGTTAAAAACTATTTACAGCAACAGAAAGGTAAAACGGCCTGGAGTAAAATTTCGTAACTGTTTGTTAAAGGGGCCTTTTACATGAACCAGAGCTGCATAATGAGTGTAATTTGATTGATGGAATGCCAATATTTATGTACATTGTAATTAAATATAGTTGATCATTTTGAATACCGTAACTAAGTTTTTTTTGACGCTTGCTTGTACAATTTTTATTGCAAGGGCAAGTACTGCCCAGATGGAATTTATAGAGAATAAGGGGCAGTGGAATAGTAAGGTCAACTACAGAGGCGATTTTACCTCCGGCGCTTTTTTTCTGGAGAACAGGGGCTTTACAGTAATGTTACATCAGTCTGATGATTTGCGCCGCCTTACCGAAGTGATGCATGGTACTGCTCCTGCTGGATCAGTAGAAAATACTGTTACCGCTTCGTTAGCATCACGTAACCGCACAGATGAATTCCCTTCCGTTACCCTTCGCTCTCATGCGTATAAAGTAAGTTTCCTGGGCAGCAATCCTACCATACAGTCCGAACCCGATAAATTATTAAACAGCTACAATAATTATTTTGTAGGAACCGATCCTTCTAAATGGGCCAGTAACTGTAAAATGTATTATGCAGTTACCTATAAAAATGTATATCCCAATATCGATGTAAGGTATTATACCGAAATGAATCAGCTGAAATACGATCTGATTGTTCGGCCGGGTGGTAATCCCAATGCCATTGCCATGCGCTACGATGGCACCACCAAATTAGAAATAAAAAATAAAGAACTTATTATAGGTACTTCAGTGGGGGATATAAAAGAGTTGTATCCGTATACTTACCAAACCAGCAATGGAAAAAGAGTAGCCGTAGAATGCAGGTATATGTTACGAAATAATGTGTTGACTTTTAAAGTATCTAATTATGCTGCAAATGAAACACTGGTAATTGATCCCAGATTAATATTTTCATCCTTTACCGGAAGCCCTCAGGAAAACTGGGGCTATACAGCCACACCGGGGCCTGATGGAAGTTTATTTGCAGGGGGTATTTCAATTGGTGCAGGATTTCCGGTTTCTGCAGGCGCCTATCAAACTGTTTATGGCGGCGGAGCCACGGAAGATTTTGCCGGGGCATATGATATGGCCATTTTTAAATTCTCTGCTAATGGTACACAGCGTTTATATGCTACTTATCTTGGTGGTGGTGGTAACGAACAGCCGCATAGTTTGATCTGTGATGCGCAGGGTAATTTAGTGGTAGCAGGAAGATCTTCTTCTAATAATTATCCGGGCACTCCGGTAAGAACACCTGCCCGGGGCGATTATGATATTGTAATTACCAAACTGAATGCAGCAGGTACCAATATTTTGGGAGCGGTGCGCATTGGCGGTACTTCAAACGACGGAGTTAATATCAAAGCAAAATATGCATCCGGTGCGGATGGAGATATTTCTATCAGAAGAAACTATGGCGATGATGCCAGAAGTGAAGTGATTCTCGATGCATCAAATAATGTGATATTGGTTTCCTGTACTCAGTCGGCCGATTTTCCGGTAAGCCCATCCACACCGATACAAAACAAATTTGGCGGCGGTACTCAGGATGGGGTAATACTTAAATACAGTCCAAACCTGAACTCAGTTTTGTTCAGTACTTTTTACGGCGGCAATGGCGATGATGCCTGCTTTGTGGTATCGCTGAATCCGGTTACCGGAAATCTTTATGTGGCAGGCGCCACCACCAGTACCGATTTGCCGGGTGATAAAACAGGCGTACTAACTCCAACATTTCAGGGAGGGGTTTGTGATGGATATGTTACCGAGTTGATGAGTGACGGCTCTGCATTATTAAAAACTACTTATCAGGGTACAGACGGTGCTGATCTGGTATACGGACTTAAATTTGACAATTTTGGATTCCCCTATATTATGGGAACCACAACAGGTAGCTGGCCGGTACGAAATGCTACCTTTAGTAATAACGGAGGTAAACAATTCATCTGTAAACTGCAGCCTGATCTTTCGGCATATGTATACTCTACAGTATTTGGCACCAACTCTGCTGTGCCTAATCTTTCACCTATTGCTTTTTTAGTTGACCGTTGTCAGAATGTATATGTGTCGGGTTGGGGTGGCGGACTAAATATTAACAAAGGATATTCATCTGCAGGTACAACAGGCTTACCTGAAGTAAATCCTCTGCCATCAATACCTCCTGCAGACGGTAAAGATTTTTACTTTTTTGTGTTAGAGAAAAATGCCAACAGCCAGTTTTTTGGCAGTCATTTTGGTGAAGGAAATATTTCAAGTTTGGGCGATCATGTAGATGGAGGTACCAGCCGCTTTGATGCCAACGGAGTTATTTATCAGGCTATCTGTGCCTGCAAAACCAATAGTGCCAGTACCACTTTCCCCACTACTCCAGGTGTATGGTCCATCAACAACCGCGGTACAGAGTGTAATGAAGCGGTATTAAAAATAGAAATGAATTTTGCGGGAGTGGGAGCAAGTGTAAAAGCATCAATAGATGGCGTGATAGATACAATTGGTTGTGTACCGCTGCGGGTTGATTTTATTGATACCCTTGCAAAAGGTAAAATGTATATTTGGGATTATGGCGATCCATCAAGTACTAAAAGGGATACCACTTTTGCGCCCAATAATTCCACCAGTCATGTATATAATAATGTTGGCCGTTACCGCTTAATGCTGATATCGATAGATTCTGCTACTTGTAATATTGCCGATACCGCTTATATCACGGTTAAAGTGGGTAATAATCAGGTGGTGCCCAATTTTAATTTTACAAAATTAGACAGTTGTGCCAGTCTGCGTTTCCGTTTTGATAATACCACCACTGCAGCACTTCCGGTATATACCAATCAAACATTTATTTGGGATTTTGGCGATGGCTCACCAAGGGTTCGTTCAGGTTTAGCTTCACAGATACACACATTCCCAGGCACAGGTTCGTATACTGTACATCTGGTAGTGGAAGATTCGGTGTTTTGTAATTCACCAGATTCTATTGGTAAACAAGTGAGGATAAGTCCAAACGTAAAAGCAAAATTTATAACGCCTTCAAGAGGCTGTGTACCTTATAGTGCGGTATTCGATAATCAGAGTGATGCAGGTATCAGTTGGCTCTGGGATTTTGGTGATGGCGGTTTCTCCACGGCTTTTGAACCCACCCATGTATATACGCAGGTAGGATCGTATAATGTAAGGTTAATTGCAAGCGATAGTACCACCTGTAATAAATTAGACACTTCTGCATATTTTACTATTACAGTATATCCTTTACCTACAGCAAGTTTTACCTGGAGTCCTAATCCTCCGCTGGAAAATACCAAAACAGCCTTCACTAATTTATCCATTGGTGCAACAAGGTATTTATGGGATTTTGGAGATGGTGCCACATCAACAGACGTAAATCCGGTGCATTTGTATAACAGAACAGATACATTCAGGGTAAAACTTACTGCATTTAATGATGCAGACTGTGCTGATGATACCCTGCAATTGGTACGAACTATCATTCGTCCATTGCTGGATGTGCCTAATGCATTTACACCCGGAAGATTTTCGGGAGGTTCTTATAATAACGGCATTGTAAAAGTTGAAGGTTTTGGTATAGCCAAAATGATATGGAAAATTGTAAACAGATGGGGTCAGGTGGTTTTTTCCACTACTGACCAGCAGCAGGGATGGGATGGCACATTTAAAGGCGTATTGCAGCCAATGGACGTGTATGTGTACACGCTGGATGTGGAATTTTCTGATGGAAAAAAATTAATTAAAACAGGTGATATAACATTATTAAGATAAACTGTATTGGTATAAAAAATGGCACTGAAGTTTAAAATACCTGTAATTATAACTTGCACATTGCTGTATGGCATCATTGTGCAGGCACAGGATCTTCATTTTTCTCAATTCTTTAATTCACCATTAAGTACCAACCCTGCTAATACCGGTTTTATTCCTGATGCCGATTTTAGATTGGGTGTTAATTACCGTAATCAGTGGAGTACTATTATGACGGTACCTTATAAAACCACCAGTATTTTTGGTGATGCACAGTTATTCAGAGACCGGCTCGAAAATGGCTGGCTGGGAGTGGGCGGTTTATTGTTAAATGATGAAGCGGGTTCGGGTAGTTTACGCAGCACAAAAATTTATGGTTCAGTGGCGTACCATCAGCAATTAGGCAGCAGCAGTTTACTGAGTGCAGGCTTTAATGTGGGCTGGGCCAACAAACGTATCGATCAGAGTAAATTAAAATTCCCCGATCAGTTTGATGGCAAATTTTTCGATAATCCTTTTACTGCAGTTACATTAAGTTCTACCAGTGCCAGCTATATGGATGTGCAGGCCGGAATGAATTATGCTTATTTTCCTCAGGAGAATCTGTATATCAATGCCGGATATTCTGTGCATCATGTAAACCGGCCAAAAGAAACTTTCTTTAACGACAATACCAATAATGGCCGTATCCCCATGCGTCATATCGGTTTTGTAAATGCCATATTAAAAGTGAATGAAAGGGTGATCATCAATCCTAATATTTATTATACCACTCAAGCCAAATCAGCTGAACTGGTATTAGGCATGAATGGAAATTATAACCTGAGTGAATTCGGCGAAAAACAACTGGTGGCAGGTTTGTATTATCGTGTGGGCGATGCTATTTCCCCAATGGTAGGTGTTGAAGTAAATAATCTGAAAATCACCTTCAGTTACGACGCCACTTTATCTTCTTTAAATAAATACAATAGTTACCGCGGTGCAAGTGAAATTAGCATTGTTAAAAAAGGGTTCTATCCGCAGCGGGGTAACAGGCAGAGTATGTGCCCAAGTTTTTACTAGAGTATAAAAAAAGTGCCCCGTTTCCGGGACACCATATTCTTCAAAGGCATAATCAGTTTTCAGTATCTTTTGAAATGGTGATTTCAAAATGATCTTTCTTGAAATAATGCCTGTATTTATCTGTTGTTTTTTTATCCTGTTTGTTGTTATTAATAAGTAAGCTGCCGTCTTTGAATTCAATTTTAAATCCTTCTTTGCTGCTGATCAATCCATCGTTCTCCATTTCGGTAAACATTGCTTTGGTTTCTTTAATTTCCTGCTTCGCATCTTCGATACTGTTTCTTGCTTCGGCCATTATCTTATCCAGGTTTAATTTTTTGATTTCCACTTTAGCTTTTTCCAGTTCCTGATGAATCTCCTTCATGTCAATCTCTTTCATATCAAGCTTTGCCTGTTCCATTTCTTTTTTAGCATCCTGTAAAGCGCTTTTAACTTCAGCTTCGGTTTTTGCCCAGTCAACATCCTTAAGCGATACCTTAACCTCATTCATTATTTTGTCAAGGTCAACTTGCTTCAGTGACAATTCCACTTCTTTCATTAGCTTTTCCATGTCCACTTTTTTTAATGAAGCTTCCACCTGCTGCTGGATTTTGTCGAGGTCAATTTTTTTGAGCGCTTCATTTGTCTGCAGCATACTGCCATCCAGTATTTGTAATAAATTGTCAAACTCTTTCATGGTCATGCCGTTGCTGCATTTTTTATGTGTAGTGTCTACATACACCTGCTGCACACCCAAATGGTTTTGAATAAAAGGAGAATTCTGAAACGACATGCTGATGCTGCCGATTAAAAGAGCAGCGCCAATAAGTACTGCTGCTTTTTTGTGTTGTTCAATAAATTGTTTCATGGCTTTACTTTAAGTGATTTGATAATTAAATACGAATAATTTCGTAACAAATATAAACTGCGTAATTTTAAAATCATAGTCCGTTAATAAAAATTAACATTTCAGTGTATTAACGGGGGAGTTAATCATTTTATCAACTCAGTATTTTATACGATTTTTACAATATAATGTTACAGGATATGTAAAATATATCAGGAGTGTAGCAGTCTGGGGCAGTTAGATAAGGTATTTGGTGCGCCAATACAAGCCTCTGATATAAACCTTGAATAAACTTTGACCATGAAAAAAATAATTATAGCAGCCATCTTTATCATCAGTATTTGCCCTGCATTTGCACAATACGAGCGGGAAGAGAAGAAAGCAAAGGGATTTAAAAAAGAACATCTTTTTACTGGTGGAAGTCTTACGGTTTCGTTTTATAACGGAGGTACCGTATTAGGAATGAGTCCTTATTTTGGATATAGCATAAACAGATTTATTGATGTGGCAGCTTCCTTTAATTTCAATTATACCTCACAGCGGGATTATAATGTTTATGGCGATAAGATACGGCAGACTATATACGGGCCCGGTGGTTTTGTAAGATTATATCCGGTAAATTTTTTATTTGCTCAGGCACAGTTTGAGCATAATTTTATTAAACAAAAATATATACCTGTTACAGGAAGTGGCTACGTGCTTACTCAGGATAAATTGGATGCTAACAGTATGCTGGTTGGTGCAGGCTATTGCAGCGGCAGGCAGGGTGTGGGTGATGTGTATTATTATTTTTCTGTTCTATGGGATGTGTCCAAAGTAGCAGAGTCGCCTTACATAGATGGTATGGGCAGAAATTTTCCGGTAATAAAAGCGGGCCTCCAAATACCTTTATTTCAGGGAGGCAATAATACAAGAAGTCGCCGCAACAGCAGTAGGTATTAAAGGAATGGGGCTAATGCTTCCGGCAAGTTCAGTACAGTAATTCGTGTAGCAATATCATCATATAAAAAACCTTCTTCCTGCATTTTTTTTGCATGTGCTAAAAGATGATCATAAAAGCCGGCACTGTTTAAAATGAATATTTTTTTATCGTGGATGCTCAGCTGATTCCAGGTCAGCATTTCAAAAAATTCGTCCAGTGTACCAAACCCGCCGGGTAAAATAATTGCAGCATCACATTTTTCGTACAGCATTTTTTTACGGCTGTGCATATTCTCTACCACAATCAATTCTGTAATACCATGGTGACTATGCTCTCTGTCGGTAAGCAACTGAGGAATAATGCCGGTTACTTTTCCATTCATTTCCAATGCTCCATTAGCAACAGCACCCATAATGCCTTTATTGCCGCCACCATAAATAACAGTAATATTTTTTTTAGCAAGTAAATGGCCTAATGCAGTTGCATGTTTTTCGAATATTGAATTGTTGCCAGTTTTACTGCCGCAAAAAACTGCTAATGATGTAATTGCCATAAATTAATTAACTTGAATTTTATTGCAAGCTAATTATTCGATATTAATAAATCATTAGAAATTATTTTATGACGCCGATAGTATTATTCTCATTTGTGATTGCATATTTTTTAGTGTTACTGGTTGTGGCCTGGTATACCAGTCGTAACAGTGATAATGAAACTTTTTTCAGCGGAAATAAAAACAGCAACTGGATGCTGGTGGCCTTTGGTATGATTGGTACCAGTTTGAGTGGTGTAACCTTTGTGAGTGTTCCCGGCGGTGTGGGTGATTTTGCAGGTACTGGATTTAAAGGGTTTGCCTATATGCAGGTGGCCATCGGATATCTGATTGGTTATGCTGTAATATCATTTGTTTTACTGCCCCTGTACTACCGGCTTAACCTCACTTCCATTTATAATTATTTACAACAGCGCTTTGGTATGGTGGCATATAAAACTGGTGCGTTATTTTTTATTATCAGCCGTACTGTTGGAGCTACTGCAAGATTATATCTGGTGATCAATATTTTGCAAATTTTTATTCTGGATAAACTGGGGGTGCCATTTTTAGTAACAGCTGCGGTAATACTTTTAATGATCTTATTGTACACTTTTGAAGGCGGTGTAAAAACGATTGTATATACCGATACCCTGCAAACTTCTTTAATGATTACCGGACTGATTGTGTGTGTGGTGTTTATTTTAAAAGAATTGCACCTTTCGGGCGGAGAAGCCATCACAATGATAAAAGACCGTGGTTATTTTAATGTGTTCAATTACGATGTGAATAGTAAAGGCTTTTTTCTGAAACAGATCATTGGCGGCGCCTTTATTACTATTGCCATGACGGGACTTGATCAGGAAATGATGCAAAAAAATATCAGCGTAAAAAGATTAGGCGATTCGCAGAAAAATATTATCACCATGAGCATTGTACTGGTAAGTGTGCTGTTTTTGTTTTTAGTGCTGGGCGGATTGCTCTATTTGTACACCACATCAAAAGGTGCTGCATATGCAGATGTGATGGTGAATGGCAAACTGGTAAAACAGCTGGTGCTGAACGGGAATAATATTTTAGGCGATAAAATGTTTCCTTCGGTAGCAATGAATATGTTGCCGCCTGCAATAAGTATCATGTTCATTATTGCATTGATCTCTGCATTATTTCCCAGTGCCGATGGCGCATTAACGGCGCTTACTTCTTCATTTTGTATTGATATGCTTGACTTGCAAAAGCGCACTGATATGGATGAAAAAGCAAAAAAGAAATTACGTTTAACAGTGCACTTTACTTTTACTTTTGTTTTTTTAGCCTGTATATGGGTGTTTTATAAAATTGCCGACAATAGCATCATTGATAAAATACTTGATTTGGCAGGATATACTTACGGTCCGTTATTAGGACTCTTTGCATTTGGAATTTTTACTAAACGCAGTCTTAATAACAGTATTGTAATAACCGTCATTTGTTTGCTGGCTCCGGTGATTTGTTACCTGATCAATATGTTTTCGCCGCAATTATTTGGCAGTTATAAAATAGGGATAGAATTGCTGCCAATTAACGGTGCCATTACATTTCTTGGATTACTGTTAATTTCGAAGAAAGACAGCAACAAAGCCAATATTTCTCTGTAACTTTACATAGTTAGTAAGTGCCATTCTATACAATAATAAAGTGTAGAATGGCATTGTATTTATATCATTAAATTGAAACAATGAACGGAACAATCAACGTATCTAAACAAAGAAGCTGGAAAGAAAGCCAGGCACACAGCAGCTGGCAGATATTTAAAATTATGGCCGAATTTGTAGACGGCTTCGAAGCATTGAATCGTATTGGTCCATGCATTTCTATTTTTGGAAGTGCCCGTACCAAGCCCGGTAATAAATACTATGAAGTAGCAGTCGAAATTTCAAAACGTTTGGCCGAAGAAGGATTTGGCATTATAACAGGTGGTGGCCCGGGTATAATGGAAGCTGCCAATAAAGGAGCTTCAATTGCAGGAGGTAAATCTGTAGGCTTAAATATTGATTTGCCTTTTGAACAGCATGCCAATCCATTTATTGATAGAGATAAATCACTCAATTTCGATTTCTTTTTCATCCGCAAAGTGATGTTTGTAAAATACTCACAGGGCTTTATTATGCTGCCCGGTGGCTTTGGTACCATGGACGAATTTTTTGAAGTGGCCACTTTAATTCAAACAGGCAAGTTCAAACAGTCGCCCATGATATTGATAGGTAAATCTTATTGGGGAGGATTGATCAAATGGATTAAAGAAACCATGGGAGAGCAGGAGCATAATATAAATCCCGAAGATTTAGACCTGATACATATTTTTGATACTGCAGAAGAAGTGGTTGACTTTATGCTTGATTTTTATAATACCAAACCATTAGCACCAAATTTCTAATGGAACTGGTAAACGATATTGCAGAACAATATGCCAAACAGTTTTCTTCTCCATTAAACGGCATTTTACAGGAGATTGAAGATTTCACCATGCAGCATCATCCTCATGCACATATGCTTAGCGGGCATGTGCAGGGCAAAGTACTGGAAATGATCAGCTGCATGATCAGTCCAAAAACTGTTTTAGAGATAGGTACATTTACCGGGTTCAGTGCCTTATGCCTGCTACAAGGCCTGCAGCCCGGAGGAACATTGCATACCATTGAATTAAGGGAAGAAGACGCTGCTACTGCAAAGAAATATTTTGACAAGGCTAACGTTACAGATAAAGTGATCCTGCATATTGGTGATGCCATAGCGTTGATACCCGGATTGCATCAGCAATGGGATCTTGTTTTTATAGACGCTGATAAAACAGGCTATATTGACTATTACGAATTAACTTTGCCGCAGGTAAAATCCGGCGGTTTTATAATTGCAGATAATGTGCTGTTTCATGGTGAAGTGTTACAGGAAAATCTGAAGGGTAAAAATGCAAAAGCCATACAGGCTTTTAATGAACATGTGGCCAAAGACAGCAGGGTAGAGCAGGTATTGTTAACAGTAAGGGATGGCCTGCTGCTGGTAAGAAAATTATAATACAATGAAGCAATTAATTATAGCAATTTTATTTTTCGTTACCGGCACAGCTGCGGCACAGGAAACTCTAACTCCTGAGCAGTATGTGGCCCTGTATAAAGATCTTGCTATACGGGAAATGAAAAGGATGGGTGTGCCAGCTGCCATTACACTGGCTCAGGGTATATTAGAAACCGAAAGCGGTAACAGTGATCTGGTAAAGAAATCAAACAATCATTTTGGGATTAAATGCAAAGCCACCTGGACAGCCGCCAGTGTTACGCATGACGATGATGCTACAGGTGAATGCTTCAGGGCTTATCCTTCTGCAGAAGAAAGCTACCGCGACCACAGTAATTTTTTAAGAGGTAGTGAGCGCTACAGTTTCTTATTCCGTTACGATGTTAAAGATTATAAGGCCTGGGCATATGGATTAAAAAAAGCCGGCTATGCCACTAATCCCAAATACCCTGCAATTTTAATTAAGCATATCGAACAATACAACCTGCAGCAGTACTCGCTGATGGGGGCAGATGAGTCATTTCAGATTGACTCAGATAAATATCAGGATGATAAAGAAACCGGCGAAGGAGCTGCAGCTGCAGCCGATACCACAACAATAACTGCAACTGAAGATTCGGAAACCCTACTTGACCAGCTGGATAAAGTACTTACTGTAAACGGCAGTAAATGTGTGTTTGCCGGCCGCGGCACTTCCCTGCTGGTAGTAGCTACAAAAAATAATGTGCCTTTAAGTAAACTGCTGGGTTGCAATGAACTTGCTGAAGATGGCATGCTGGTTAAAAACCAATATGTTTTTTTAGAAAAAAAATCAAAAACAGGGGATAAAGATTTTTATGTGGCTAAGGGCGGAGGAGAATCTTTATATGATATTTCGCAGCTGAACGGTATACAGATGCAGTATATGCTCGATTACAATCACCTGTGGGGTAATGAAGAAATAGTTGCGGGTACAAAAATTTATTTAAAACTCGGACTGAAACCTGCCAAAAAAGAAACAGTTGCAGCAGTAATTGAAATAGCAACAGAAGCAGTGAAATTTCATAAGGTGCAGACTAAAGAAGGCTTATACAGTATTGCCAGAAAATATAATGTTACAGTACAGCAGTTAAGAGAATGGAATAAATTAAACTCTGATGCATTAACCGTTGGACAGCAACTGGCCGTTTCGGCGCAAACCAAATAAATGCCATTACCAATGATAGAAGTACACAATAAAAAATTTATCCCCTACATTTCTGCACAAAAAATAGAGGAGCAAATCAAGTCGCTTGCTGCAGCAATAAACCTTGATTACGCAGACAAAAAACCTTTGTTTATTGCAATATTGAATGGCTCTTTTATGTTTGCTTCCGATCTGTTTAAAGAAGTGAATATTGAAGCAGAGATTTGTTTTATTAAACTGGCTTCTTATAAAGGCACAAAGTCAACAGGTAATGTAATTACTTCTATAGGTCTTGATGAGCCATTAAAAGACCGCCATGTAGTAATTATTGAAGATATAGTGGATACAGGAAAAACCTTGCACGAGTTTTTGCCTCAGCTGTTCAATCAGCAACCTGCATCTTTAAAAATAGCTGCATTGCTGCACAAGCCCGAAGCATTGGTATATCCCATAAAAATTGACTATCTTGGATTTAATGTTCCCAATAAATTTTTACTGGGGTATGGCCTGGATTTTGATGGGTTAGGCAGAAATTTAAGGGAGATTTACAGCCTGCAGGAAGATTAACAGGCAACATCCGCGGAAGAAAGATTGTCTTAAATAATATACTCTAACACTCATACTTCTTTGCCAAAAAGCTTGCGCAATATCATTTTCTTATTGATTTCAACTGTTGGTTCAACTGTTGTAACTGCACAGTATTATATTCGCGGAGAAGTTAAAGACGAAAAAAATCAGCCGCTGCAAAATGTAAGGATCACCATTCATTCGTCTCATTCCTTATTTTATTCGGGGGCTTCCGGCGGCTTTGGTATCACTACCAAAGTATTAAATGATTCTTTAAGTTTTAGTTTGGAAGGATATGAGCTTAAAACGGTAAAAGTGAATGCTGATCAATGGCAATCAGTAATTATGAAAGTGCTTACATCAGTTGCCAACCGTAACCGGCCTAAATTAATTTCCGTAACCAAAAATTTTCAGCAAACAGCAAAGTATCACTGGTACCTGAATGCCGAAACTTATTTTCAGTTGGTAGAAAATGAATCTGTGAATGCAGAAAAATTTCCTAATACCGGATTTTCTTTAAATGTAAATAAAGCATCTTACAGCAATATTCGCCGCTTTATAAATATGGGCAGTACTGTTCCGCCGGATGCAGTAAGAACAGAAGAGCTGCTGAATTATTTTAACCTGCATTACAGAGCTCCTGAAAATAATCAGGTGTTCCGCACCGAGTCACAATTAACCTCCTGCCCCTGGGATATCAATAAGCAATTGCTTTTTCTGAATATCAATGCTAAAAAAATAGACCTCAATAAAATACCGCCGGGCAATTTTGTTTTTTTAATTGATGCTTCCGGCAGTATGGATATGCCTAACCGGCTGCCTTTATTGAAAGCTGCATTTCAGTTATTTGTAAAGAACCTTCGAGCCATTGATACAATCTCCATCGTTACTTACGGCGGAACCGTAGGCATCCATTTGCAGCCTACCAGTGGTGCAGAAAAAGAAAAGATACTCCAGTCGATTGAAGAACTGGAAGCTATGGGTGATACTCCGGGCGAAGCTGCTATATTAACTGCTTACGGAATGGCCAGAAGCAGTTTTATTAAAGGGGGGAATAACAGGGTGATACTTGCTACAGATGGCGATTTTAATGTGGGCGCTGCTTCAGAAAAAGCACTTGAAGACCTTATATCAAAAGAAAAGCAGTCGGGTGTTTTTTTAACCTGCCTTGGTGTTGGTATGGGGAATTTTAAGGATTCCAAACTGGAAACACTTGCCAAAAGAGGTAATGGCAATTACGCCTATCTGGATGACATTAACGAGGCTGAAAAAGTACTGGTAAAAGAATTGACCCAAACTTTTTATGCAGTTGCTGATGATGTGTATATGAACATGCATTTCAATCCTAAATTAGTAAAAGAATACCGGCTGATTGGTTTTGATAATAAACGCGACGCTGTATCAGATACATTGATAGATATTGAAGGGGGAGAAATTGGTAGTGGCAGCAGTGTATTAGCCATATTTGAAATTACACCTCAGGACGAAGGTATTGTAAGCGGTGATATGGCAGATAAAGAAGGCATTGCTAAATTTCAGATCCGCTATAATTTATGTGGCGATACCACTACCTTAAAAATGGAAAATATTTGTCCACTGAATTTTGCCGAATTCAAAATTGTCGATAAAGAATTGCAGTTTGCTGCTGCGGTAACCATGTTCGGGTTAAAAGTAAAGCAATCCAAGTACGTTAAAGATGTTGACTGGCTCGATATTGAAACGATAGCCACTTCCTCATATAATCCCAATGATTATTTACAAACCCAGTTTCTGCAATTGATAGATAAGGCTAAGAAAATCTACAAAGGAAAGAAAGGGAAGCGGAGGAAGGAGGAGTAGTCAATGGTCAATGGTCAATGGTCAATGGTCAATGGTCAATGGTCAATGGTCA
>JBAXET010000069.1:0-14977 GCA_037140275.1 Ferruginibacter sp.
GTATAATATGAAGTATTCGATGTTGAATTGAATCGGATACTGTCGCCATGATATTCAAAGGAACCAGGTTTAAATATTGGAGCTTTGGAGTTGATGATAGAATCCTGCGCCATCAATTGAAAAGAGAGCATCATCAGATAGCAAAAGCTCAATAAAGTTTTCACTGTACAAGAGTGCGACGCCACCGAAGTTGAACTATGTTTTGAAGGTTGGTTCATAAAAAACAAAAATAACTGATCAATTGTTAACCAGATACAAAATATAAACAATTGAAAATTCAGGAGGGAATTTAATACTTGGGAATAATGGCTACTTTCTTCTTTTTACTGAACAGCGATTTAATAATATCTTTCGCAATAATATTTTTTACATCATTGTTGCGTGCATTTTGTTCAAACCTTCTTATCACTCCCTCGGCAGTAGAAGGATAATTGGGCCAACTCATCAATTGATTATTGGGCCTTGTATAAGTAAGATGTGTATAAGGTTTTGATGGTTTTACGGCAGCAAATTGATGGTAGTAGCTCAATGGGTCTTTTATTACAGGATGGAATACTGTGTTTTCAACAATCGACTGTGCGTGGCTTGCAATGGAGATCAAGCAAACCAGCATCAGAAAGAAATATTTACTGCGGAGAATAAACATAAAACAAATTTACATAATTTGCTTTAATGCAATATGAAACATTTATTTTTGATTATATAAACTATTAAAAATGGAAGCAACTACCCTTAAAAGAATTAATGATTGGCTGAGCGGTAATTATGATCAGAGTGTAAAAAACGAGATTACCCGTTTACAGACAGAAAATCCCGGAGAACTGGAAGATGCTTTTTACCGTAACCTTGAATTTGGTACAGGTGGCCTTCGTGGTATCATGGGTATTGGTACCAACCGCATGAATAAATATACAGTAGGTATGGCCACTCAGGGTTTTGCCAATTATCTGATACAATCTTTTGGCAACAATGTAAGCGTTGCCATTGCACATGATTGCCGCAATAACGGCCGCTTTTTTGCCGATACCACAGCAAATATTTTTGCAGCCAATGGTATAAAAGTGTATTTGTTTGAAGCGCTTCGTCCCACACCGGAATTAAGTTTTGCCATAAGAAAATTAGGTTGTCAGGCTGGTGTGGTATTAACTGCTTCTCATAACCCTAAAGAATATAATGGCTATAAAGCCTATTGGAATGATGGTGCTCAGCTGGTGCCACCACACGATAAAAATGTAATTATTGAAGTGGAAAAAATTTCCAGTGTGGAAGAAGTAAAATGGACCGGTGGGGAAGCCAATATTATTCCATTAGGAAAACAACTGGATGAAGCTTACCTGGATATGGTAAAAACATTATCGGTATATCCTGATGTATGTGCGGCACAACAGGATCTTAAAATTGTATATACTCCTATACATGGTACCGGTATTACATTAGTGCCTGCAATTTTAGAGCGCTTTGGTTTTACCAACGTGCATGTGGTGGCGGAGCAAAGTACCCCTGATGGTAATTTCCCTACAGTAGTATATCCCAACCCCGAAGAAAGGGAAACCATGGGCATTGGTCTTAAAAACGCCAAAGAAATGGATGCCGATATTTTACTGGGTACCGATCCTGATAGTGACCGTGTAGCCATTGGGGTTAAGGACAGTAAGGGAGAGTGGGTGCTGATGAATGGTAACCAGACAGCGGTACTGGCATTTAATTATATGATTGAAGCCCGTAAAGCAAAAGGTATTGCACAGCCTAATGATATGGTGATTAAAACCATTGTTACCACCGATATGATTGATGCAATAGCCAAACATAATAATATAGCTTGTTATAATGTACTTACCGGCTTTAAATGGATCGCTTCTATGATTGCTGCTAAAGAAGGTAAAGAGAATTATGTGATTGGAGGGGAAGAAAGTTTTGGTTTGATGATAGGGGATAAGGTTCGTGATAAAGATGCCATCAGCGCAGTGGCATTATTATGCGAGATGGCTGCGTACGAAAAAAATAAAGGTCGCAGTTTATACGACAAGATGATTGATATGTACCTGCAATATGGCTTTTATAAAGAAGACCTGGTGAGCATTACCAAAAAAGGTATGAATGGTGCGGCAGAAATTGCAGATATGATGAAGGGTTACAGAAACAATCCACCGCTTACACTGGACGGTATTGCAGTTGCAGAGTTGCTGGACTATGAATTGCAGACAGGCAAAAATTTGGTTACCGGCCAAAGTTGGACCATTGATCTTCCCAAAAGCAATGTATTGCAATTTGTTTTGGCAGATGGTACTAAAATTTCAGCAAGACCAAGTGGCACAGAACCAAAAATCAAATTTTATTTCAGCGTTAATGGCAAACTTGATAATATAGCCGAATTTGAATCTGCAGAAAAACAGCTGGATGAAAAAATTGCCAGAATAGTAAAAGAGATGCAGTTGAAATAAAGTTAATCTCAATTCATTTAAAGTATGTCAGGATTTAGTCCTGACATTTTTTTATCTTGCAATCCAACTTATGAGAAAATACGAAGATAGTTACCGGCATAAAGGCTTACGCAAAAAACTGATAGAGATATTACGAGAAAAAGGTATTACTGACGCTGCTGTACTGGAAGCTATCAATAATATTCCACGGCATTTTTTTTTAGATAGTGCTTTTGATGAAATCGCTTATGAAGACCGTGCTTTCCCAATAGGCGACGGACAAACCATTTCGCAGCCTTATACAGTGGCCTATCAATCACAGTTGCTGCAGGTAAAACCATTTGATAAAATTTTAGAAATTGGCACCGGCAGTATTTATCAGGCATCGGTGCTGGCCGAAATGGGCGCCAATGTATTTACTATTGAAAGGCAGAAGAATTTATTCGAGAAAACAAAGCAGTTCTTTTTTAAATCAAAATATCCCAATCTTAAATTTTTTTATGGAGATGGATTTGAAGGTCTGCCTACTTATGGCCCTTTTGATAAAGTGATCATTACAGCTGCGGCGCCTTTTATTCCGCCTAAATTGATTGAACAGTTAAAGCCCGGTGGTAAAATGGTGGTGCCGGTTGATGAGGGTGATCAGCAGCGTATGTTGCGACTTACCAAAAATGCTGATGGCAGTTATAATGAGGAGTCGTTTGAGAATTTTTCCTTTGTGCCAATGCTTACAGGGAAGAATGGTTGATTTATAAGTAGTAAGTTGTAAGTAATAAGTAGTAAGTATTAAGTAATAAGTAATAAGTACAGCGATGCGTTTTTTTTCGAAAGTAATTTTTGTTTGTAATATCTGTTTTATACTGTCTATCATATTGGGGTATGTGGAAAGGCATAGTGTTGCAAAAGGAGGAAGAGACCAGGTGATAACATTGCCCTTTGTAGAAGGTGCTTTGGTAGTGCTGGGTCAGCTGGCTATTGTGTTCAATTTGTTGTATTGCTTAACGCTACTGATTTTATTTTTATTCAGAAAAACACAACAAATTAAAGGTTGGATTGTAATAGCAAACGTTGTATTCTTTATAGTACAAGTATTTTATTTTTTCTTATAATAACTATCACATGATACAAAACATACTAAAAGACAGGCCAACAAAACTATTCATCATTTTTACGGCCTTCTTTGTTGCTAATGCACTGATAGCAGAATGTATTGGCACTAAAATATTTTCTCTGGAAAAACTCTTCGGGGCTTCGCCATCCGATTTCAGCTTGTTTGGGGCTAATCATTTATCCATTAGCCTTACCTGTGGTGTATTGTTATGGCCGCTGGAATTTATCATGACGGATATTGTAAATGAATACTACGGTCCAAAAGCAGTAAGGAGAATTTCACTCACTGCGATAGCCCTGATCTCATATGCCTTTATTATGTTTTATGCGGCTATACATGTGCCGGCTGCTGATTTCTGGATTGGCTCACATACCAAAGAAGGAGTACCCGATATGCAAAATGCATTCAATGGAATTTTTGGACAGGGGATGCGAATCATTTTCGGCAGTCTGGTAGCTTTTTTTGTTAGTCAGTTGGTGGATGTTACTGTATTTCATAAAATTAAAAAAATAACCGGCGAAGGAAAAGTATGGTTAAGGGCAACGGGCTCCACGCTGGTTAGTCAGCTGGTAGACAGCTATATTGTTTTATTCATTGCTTTTGCCGGCGTATTTTCCTGGCAGCAAATTTTAGCCATTGGTGTGGTGAACTATATTTATAAAGCCACCATGGCCATTGTACTTACCCCAATTATTTATCTGGCCGAAAACAGGATTGAAAAATATGTTGGCCATGAAACTGCTAAAAAAATGAAGCTGGCGGCAATGGGAAAGGAAAGTGAATAGTGGAAATTAGCAATCATTTTCATATGAGAAAGCTGGTTAAAAAACTTATTTAAATAGCTTTTTTCTGTTCTAAGTTTCTGAAACCCAATGTATCTGATTGTTAAATGAAGGATAGCGCACTATTTTTCATGTTTTTGCTTTATCTTCATGGCACTGCAAAGGATGAGAACTATGAACAAAATCTACCAAGCTTTTCTACTGGTTTCCAACTCTATTTCAAAAACTTTACTTACAATCATTTTTCTGATTGTAGGTGCAGATGCATTTGCTCAATGTCCGCCCAATATCGATTTTGAGGAAGGTAGTTTTAATAATTGGATTTGCTCAACAGGTAGTTTTAATAATGGTAATTTATTTCTTTCAACAACTACTCCTATACCAGGAAGGCATGATATTTTATCAATACCTCCGGGTAATGGAACTGATTTATATGGTGGATTTCCAAAGAATTGCCCAAATGGAAGTGGATTTTCAGCAAAAATCGGCAATTCGATTTCAGGAGCTACTGCTGATAAAATTTCATATCGCTTTACAATTCCGGCAGGACAAAATGTATTTAATTTAATTTATCATTATGCAATAGTATTAAATGATGCAGGCCATCCAACTGCACAACAACCAAGATTGATTTTAGGACTGCAAAATATCACGGACGGAATTCCGCTGCCTTGTTCTCAACAACCTATTATTGTTACAGGTAGTCTTCCTGGTTTTTTCAGATCAAACCTGCTTGGACCCGGCAATACTGCAGTTTGGTGTAAAGACTGGGCCGCAGCATCTATTAAGCTAGATGGTTACGCAGGTAAAATTATTGAAATTTCTTTTACTGTAACAGGCTGTGGCCTTACAAACGGTTCTCATTTTGGATATGCTTACGTAGATGTAAATTCTCAATGCAGTAGTGCATTTGTAGGAGCTACTTTTTGTTCAGACGATACAGCAGTAAACGTTACAGGGCCTTATGGCTATCAGGCATATAAATGGTTCAATAATAATTTCTCACAGGTATTGGGTAATAGTCAAACTTTAACTTTAAATCCTCCGCCTTTAGCCGGAGATTCTGTTTTTGTGGAGGTTACACCATATAATGGTTATGGTTGTTTAGATACATTATGTGCTAAGCTATGGGATACGTTAACAGTACATGCTGACGCAGGGCCTGACCGGGCTACCTGCGATAATAACCCTGTTCAGTTAGGAGGGCCACCCGAACCGGGAAGGGTATACCGGTGGACACCTGTTACGGGATTAAGTGATCCCAATATATCAAACCCCATTGCCACACCTTCAGTGACTACTTTGTATACACTAACGGTAAGTAATATTGGTGGTGGTTGTGCAACACCCGATCAGGTGAATGTAAAGGTTGATATTTTAAGTGATTCTATACAGCAAATAGGGCCATCCTCTTATTGTACATCTTCGGGTCAGTCGGTACAACTAAAAGTATTACCACATGATAGTATACAATGGTACCGCAATAGTAATCCAATTATTGGTGCCAATTCCACACAATATAATGTTACTCAAACCGGCGCATATTATGCCATGGTATTCAGTTATACCGGATGTAACAGAACAACAGCTGTAAAGCAGATCGATATATGGGAATCACCCAAGGCAGGATTTAATCCCAGCGCAGAAGCACTTTGTTTTATTGGCAATCAGTTTGTGTTTACCAATACCAGTACTTTATCCACAGGTACCTTGCAATATGCATGGGATTTAGGTGATGGTGCATTAGCCAGTACGCCTGATGTAACACACAGTTATGCAGCTGAAGGAAATTATCATATAAAATTATTGATTACTGCACCGGGTGGTTGTGTGGACAGCAGTAAATTTGATATAATAGTTAATGCCAGTCCTACTGCATCTTTTACGGTAGATGTGCCAGAACAATGTTTTAAAAGTAACTGGTTCCTGTTTACCAATAAAAGCACCGTTACATCCGGTATTATGACTTATACCTGGGATTTTGGTGATGGTAATACAGATTTCTCCAATAATATAGCTCATAATTTTACAGTGCCCGGTACTTATGCAGTAAAATTAACTGCTAAAGAAACCAACGGTGCTTGTGTGGATGACAGTATCATTACGGTAAAAATAAATCCAAGTCCGGTTGCAGCATTTAATGTAAATGCAAACCCGCAGTGTTTCCCGGGTCATCAGTTTGTATTTACCAATGCCAGCAGTATTTATTCGGGCACCATGCAATATGCCTGGGATTTGGGAGATGGCATTGCTAAAACATCCGCAGATGTAACATACGCCTATGCTAAAGCTGGCAACTATAGGGTAAAACTTTTACTGGATGCCGCAGGTGGTTGTAAAGACAGTGCATTTACGAATATAGTGGTTCATCCAGTTCCTGCAGCAGATTTCAGTATACAGAATATCTGTGTTAACCTGCAGGTGTTATTGAACAACCGCACGTTTAACAATACTAGTTCAACCGTTAATTACTTATGGAATTTTGGAAACGGGCATTTTGATAATGTAAAAAGTCCGGTATACAGTTATCCTGTTGCAGGTACTTATCCGGTTACATTATCGGTAAGCACAGTGCAATGCCCTGCTGCATTTGACTCTAAGACTATTAATGTGATAATTGAAGCAGTATCCAAAGGCATTACTTATCCTGTAAAAGATGCTGCATTTAATTTCCCGGAACAACTCCAGGCTAGAAATATAAGTAAGAATATTGTTTGGACGCCGGCAACTAATTTAAATAACCGGTACATTTTGAATCCGGTATTTAATGGCATAACACCGCAATTATATACCATCGAAATAAAAACGCCATCGGGTTGTGTTACTGTAGATACACAAATGGTGAAAACACACAAAAAGATTGAGATCTATGTACCAACAGGATTTACACCTGATGGCAATGGAGTAAATGAAAGACTGCGTCCTGTTTTAATTGGGTTTTCAAAAGTGAATTATTTCAGGATATACGACCGCTGGGGTAAAATGCTATTCAGTATGAACAGTGATCAGCCGGGATGGAATGGCTATATTAATGGCTATCCTGCCTCAACACAAACCGTGGTTTGGATGATAGAGGCAGTTGATGTGGATGGGGTAGTACACCGCAAACAGGGCACAACAGTATTAATTAGGTAATATGTAACTTTACCGGAGTACTTACCGGATTAAAAACAAAATACAGCTGTTGTATGCACATACATAGGTATTATGGAGGATTGAAGGGCCGGTTGTATAAATACCTGCTGATTTGCTTATTTTTTGTTTTTACTATACAGATAGCTGCTGCACAATGCCCACCTAATATAGATTTTGAAAGCGGCTCATTTACCGGCTGGACCTGCTGGTCCGGAGATGTAAATGCCAATGGGGGCACCAATAACATGACATTGAATCAGGTAGCTGGGCCTGTGGCTAACCACCATGTAATGCTGTCTAACAGTCCGGGAAACGGGTTGGATAAATACGGACAGTTTCCTCAAAACTGCCCTAATGGTAGTGGTCATTCAATACGATTGGGTAATGATGACAATGGCTTGCAAGCCGATGGCGTTTCTTATCAGTTTACAGTTCCTACTGACAATTATAAATTATTATACAATTATGCAGTGGTGGCACAAGATCCGGATCATGCGGATATTAGTCAGCCCCGCTTTATAGTGGAGATATTTAACATTACAGATAATGTATCAATAGACTGCCCTTCTTTTTTGTTTATACCTTTTGTTGGACTGAAAGGATTTATAAAAGCACCCTATCAGGGTACTGCCGGAACGCCTGTTTTATATAAAGACTGGGCTGCTGCTACAATCAATCTCAATAATTATAAAGGCAAAACAATCCGCATATTTTTTAAAACAGCCGGTTGTACTTATACCGATCATTTTTGTTATACCTATCTTGATTTGTACAGCAATTGTAACGGCTCATTAAATAACAATAATTTTTGTCCAACTGATACCGCAGCTAATTTAAAAGCCCCTGTGGGTTTTGAAAGCTATAAATGGTTCAATAATAATTTTACTCAGTTGCTGGGTACACAACAAGGACTGCAAATAAAACCCTTACCAGCATCAGGTACTTTATATAATATTGAATTGACTCCAAAAGACGGATACGGATGTGTGGATACATTTTTCGTGCAGCTGCAGAACTCACTAACGGTTACTGCTAACGCAGGGCCTGATAAAACTGCCTGTAATTTAATTCCGGTACAGTTGGGAGGTGCCGCCACTCCCGGGTTTACGTATAGCTGGAGCCCTGCAACGGGATTATCAGATCCGCTTATTTCAAATCCTTCCGCCACACCTGCGTTGCCTACAAAATATGTGGTTACTGTAAGAAGCGAAGGAGGAGGTTGTTTAATTACAGATACGGTACAGGTGAATGCCATTAATATAGATAAGACGGTTAGTTTAATTGGAGATACAGTGTATTGTATTGGTTCCGGTCCTTTCCCTCAGCTTAAGTTGAACTTTGCTGACAGTATTCAATGGTTTAAAGATAGTGTGCCTTTGATTGGCTCTACTCAAGCCAACTATATTGTAAAAGGCACAGGTAAATACTATGCGCAACTGTTTAATAAATCCTGTGCCTTACCGGTAAGCTCAAAAGAAACGGCTTTGTTTGTGGATATTCCCAGGCCGGGGGTTACGTATCCCGTTCAGGATGCAGCATTTAATTTTCCTTTAAAATTACAGGCAAGAATTTTCGGAACATCTGTTGTATGGGCGCCGTCAACTAATTTAGACAATCCGAATATTTATGCGCCCACATTCAGGGGATTGAATCAACAACTTTATACCATTACATTAACCACGCCTACGGGTTGTATAACGGTAGATACTCAATTGGTAAAAACGCATAAGCAGATTGATATTTTTGTTCCTACTGCATTTACACCCAATGGAGATGGCTATAATGATTACCTGCGCCCGGTATTAATGGGTATTGTAAAAGTGAATTATTTCAGGGTATACAACCGCTGGGGTAGTTTGATTTTTGAAATGAAAAGCGATTTGCCCGGATGGAATGGAAAAATTAATGAAGTGCAGCAGCGCACACAATCTGTGGTATGGACGATAGAAGTGGTAGATGTTGACGGAGGAGTGCATTATAAACAGGGTACTTCAGTGCTGATACTATAAAAATAAATGAAAATAATATAGGTGCAACGTGATATCCACGTTGCTTTTTTATGTCTTCCTGAAAAATATATCATATCCAAACCTGATGATAGTTCCGGCAATTACTATTAAAAAAAAGATTCGGATAAATCTGTTGCCTTTTAATATCGCCAGTCTTGATCCAATGAGAGATCCTGTAAAATTGCAGATCGCCATTGGTATGGCATAATGATATAAAATATGTCCTGAGCCGGAGAAGAAGATGATAGAACCTAAATTGGTTGCTACATTCACCAGTTTGGAATGGGCACTGGCTTTTAAAAAATCGTATCCTAAAATGCTGATGAAAAATAATACCATAAAACTCCCTGCACCCGGGCCAATAAAGCCATCATAAAAGCCAATCAGCAAAGCAAATAAACTGCCCCAAATAAATTCATTTTTTGAACTGATCTTTCGGGATGAAGAAATGCCAAAATCTTTTTTAGAATAAGTATACACAGCAACAAATATCAATACACAAAATATTACCGGCTTCATAAAACTGTTGCTAGCCAGAGACACTGTTTTTGATCCTGCCCAGGCTGCACATAATGCAATGCAGCACATTGAAGCCATCAGTTTCCATTGAATTTTTACTTTCAGGCTGTATTGAGCAGCAGCAATGGAAGTGCCGAAAATTGATGGAATTTTTGTGGTGCCCAGCAAAGTGGCCAGCGGATACTGTGGCAGTGTAACTAATGTAACGGGAGTTTGTACCAGCCCACCGCCTCCGATAATGGAATCAATAAACCCTGCTGCCAAAGCAGCGATGCAAAGTATGATGATCTCGTGGCTGATCATTTGTTGTAATTTCTTTCACCAAATAATAAGCTGCCGATGCGTACCATCGTACTGCCTTCTTCAATGGCAATTGTATAATCGCCACTCATGCCCATGGAAATAGTTGATAGTTGATAGTTGGTAGTTGTTAGTTGAGCATTGGCATCAAATAGTCTTTTTAAATTTTTAAATTCATTTCTTACAATATTGCTATCATCAGAAAAACTTGCCATTCCCATTAATCCAACTATTCTGATGTTTTTGAATTCGTGTAAATCGCTTGTAATTCGTGTAATGATTTCTGATAATTCAGTTTCATCCAAACCAAATTTAGTTTCTTCTTTTGCAATATATACCTGCAATAAACAATCAATAACCCGGTTATTTTTAGCTGCCTGTTTATTGATCTCTTTTAATAAACTCATGCTGTCTACTCCATGTATCAGATGCACAAATGGAGCAATGTATTTTACTTTATTGCTTTGCAGATGGCCAATAAAATGCCAGCGGATATCTTTGGGAAGTTGCTCGTATTTGTCAACCAGTTCCTGCACATAGTTCTCTCCAAAATCGCGTTGGCCGAGGTTGTACAGTTCAATAATATCTTCTGCAGGTTTGGTTTTGGAAACGGCAACAAGGGTTACCTTATCTTTCAGTTCTGTAAGAATTGCTTTGTGTTGCGCTGAATTAACTCCCATATTATGTAAAGGTATTGGAAAGCAGGAAACAAAAAAAGTGCAGCTGTACAGCTGCACTTTTACAAGACTTTTACAAAATTATTTCAGTATACTTCTGCTGATTACAATTCTTTGTACTTCGCTGGTACCTTCATAAATCTGAGTGATTTTTGCATCCCTCATCATGCGTTCTACATGGTATTCTTTTACAAAACCATAGCCGCCATGTATTTGCACCGATTCTGTTGCTGTCCACATAGCGGTTTCGCTGGCAAATACTTTTGCCATACTGCCACTGAGGGTATAATCCATCCCATTGTCTTTTTCCCATGCTGCTTTTAAGCAAAGCATTCTGGAGCATTCAATTTTTGTAGCCATATCTGCCAGTTTAAATTGTATGGCCTGGTGGTGCATGATCTCTTTACCAAATGCCTTGCGTTGTTTGCTGTAGGCTAATGCTCTTTCGTATGCGCCGCTGGCAATTCCTAATGCCTGAGAGGCAATGCCAATTCTTCCGCCCGCCAATGTTTTCATGGCAAACTTAAATCCAAAGCCATCTTCACCAATACGGTTTTCTTTTGGCACTTTTACATCATTGAATAAAATACTATGAGTATCACTGCCGCGAATACCCAGCTTATTTTCTTTTGCCCCAACGATTACACCCGGCCAGTTTTTTTCAACAATAAAAGCGTTGATGCCACGGCTGCCTTTGCTTACATCTGTTTGTGCAATTACCAGATAAACTGACGCACTGTTTCCATTGGTGATCCAGTTTTTAGTACCGTTTAAAAGATAGTAGTCGCCTTTATCTTCTGCAGTGGTTTGTTGCGAGGTTGCGTCACTGCCTGCTTCCGGTTCGCTTAATAAAAAAGCACCTATAAACAATTCGCCATCTTTTTTTCCCTGCGCAAGAGGGGTGAGGTATTTGTTTTTTTGCTCTTCATTACCATATTCCTGCAGGCCGTAGCAAACCAAACTGTTGTTTACACTCATGCATACACTAACACTGGCATCAATTTTACTGATCTCTTCCATGGCCAATACATAGCTTACAGTATCCATTCCGCTGCCCCCATATTCTGGCTTTACCATCATACCCATAAAACCAAGGTCGGCTAATTTTTCAATCTGATCTTTGGGAAATTTTTGATGTTCGTCCCGTTCAATTACGCCTGGCAAGCATTCATTAACGGCAAAGTCTTTGGCAGCCTGCTTTATCATCAGCTGCTCTTCGGTGAGTTGAAAATCCATAACAATCGTTTTAGTTAGTTTAATTACAAAAATAAGGTATGCGAACTACTAAAATATTTAAAGGGGAGATATTTTTACCCATCGCAGTATTTGAAATGTTGATAGTTGGGCAAGAATTCCTTTTTGTACCTTTGACCTCCAAATTTGTTCATGGAAAAAGCACAACATAACCTTAAGGTTCAAAAATTGATTGCCATTATCTCTATTATTTTATTTATAGCTAAGATAATTGCCTGGCAGCTTACCGATTCCGTAGCAATACTTACAGATGCATTAGAAAGTATAGTAAACGTAATAGCAGGGTTGATAGGTGTGTACAGTTTATATGTATCTGCAAAGCCAAAAGATTATGATCATCCTTACGGTCATGGCAAAGTGGAGTTTATTTCTGCAGCTATTGAGGGAACGCTGATAACCGTAGCAGGTTTTGTGATTATTTATGAAGGGATCAATAATTTGCTGCATCCGCATACTATACAAAAACTCGACTATGGAATTATTCTGGTGGCTGCAACAGCAGTGATCAATTATGTGGCGGGCTTTTTTTGTATTAAAACAGGTAAAAAGAACAACTCTCTTGCATTGATAGCAAGCGGAAAACATTTACAATCGGATACCTGGAGTACCGCAGGGATAATTGCAGGGTTGCTTTTAATGTTATTTACAAAAATTTACTGGATAGACAGCGCGGTAGCTATTTTGTTTTCACTGATTATTATTTATACCGGGTATAAAATAGTAAGGAGTTCTGTTGCGGGTATTATGGATGAAGCAGATGAGGAGATATTGAAAAAGCTAGTGGTGCTGTTAAATGCCAACCGTAAAGAAAACTGGGTTGATTTGCATAATGCAAGGGTGATTAAGTACGGCGCCACTTTGCATTTAGACTGCCATCTTACTGTTCCCTGGTATTTAAATGTTCATGAAGCGCATAAAGAAATTGACTTGCTTTCCGAATTGGTTAAAAATGAATTTGGCGAGTCGGTGGAATTATTTGTTCACTCTGATGGTTGTCTGGATTTTAGTTGTGCAGTGTGCAGTAAATCTGAATGTACAGTACGTAAGCATGCATTTGAAAAAAAGGTGGCATGGACGATGAATAATATTTCCAGTAACAATAAACATACCGTTACTTCATAAAAAAAAGATGCCTGCATTTTACTGCAGGCATCTTTTTTTATATCCAAACAAAATTATTCTGTTGCCATTACATTTTTAACTACAGCTTCGGTGGCGGTAGCCAGTTTTACGTAATAAATACCTTTAGCAATTGTACCGGTGCTTTTATCCATTCTGTTTAATCCGGCTTGTAAAGTAACAGGGCTGTTCAATAACACTCTTCCATTAGCATCAAATAAAATGAGTAATGCTTTTTCGCTTTGGGTTGCATTGATTGCTAATGAAAGTGTATTTCTGCCGGCAGATAATTGTACGCTTGCAAAATTTGCTGCCTGATTTTTCTTTGTGGTAATTGATACCACATTACTGAAATCTCTTGATTTATCTTTATCTACCATCACCAGTCTGTAATAATTGATGCCAGTAACGGAGTTGGCATCTGTAAAGGAGTAGGTCATCTCGGTACTGCTGTAACCTGCTGCTTTAATGGTGCCTGCATTTTCAAAGTTTATGCCATCTGTACTACGTTCAATAGTAAAATAATCGCTGTTTATTTCTGAAGCTGTTTTCCATTGTAATAAATTTTTGCCTTTATTATCTGTAACGGTCAGGTTAAGCAAATTAATGGGTAGAATTGCACCGGATTCGGCATAGCCTTTATCGGGAGCAGCACCTGCATATGGGAGCCCTACGTATACACCTGCATCAATAAGCGGAGAGCCAGCGGGTAAAGTATAATTGGCTCCAAAAGTTGGAACTGTATTCAGATTGTTAGAATAAGTATAATGAGTTGGAACTGGTGCGGGATTTTCAAATAATGGATTATTGGTATTGATATTGCCATAAATATCATTGTAACTGATATTCAGTGAGTCGATTGGTACACTGCCTCCTTGTTGAACTATTGGTGCAGAATACGCGTTAGCAATAATATTGTTTTTTATAGAAATATTTTTCAAAGATGCAGCAGTTGAATTTGGAAGTTTTATGCCCCAAAATGGAGGTGTAACGGTAGAACATAGCATGGTGTTATTGTAAATAGAAATATTATTCCATGTTATTGTTGCTGCACCATAAGTTCCCATATTAATTAAAAATCCAGTTCCTTCAGCCATTCCAACATTGGTAATTAAATTTTTCCGGATAATAATATTTGTAACAGATGTGCCTGGCCTTGGAGTAAACAAAATACCAAGATTGGCCTTATCAATGGTGTTGTTTTCTACGATGATATTATCGCTTTCAAATTCCATAGTAATCCCTGTTTGGATATTGGTATTAATATAGGGCATCGTAATAGTGTTATCGTGTATCCATGCGCCAAAAGCATATCCGCCTTTAGTGGTATGGTTAATATCCACACCACCGCCATTAAGCACATTGTTATAGATTTCAAGCCCGTATTCATTAAATAGTTCTATTGCAAAATCCCAGTTATTTCCACCCAGGGGAAATGCATTAAGTACTTTATTAAGTGTGTTATTATAAATTTTACAGCCCCTTAAGTAACCATCATTTTGGTATTTGATGGGCCATCCGTTATGGCCTGCGGGTCTGCTGTTTTGAGTAATGGTGTTACTATAAATCAACATTCCTTCCTGTCCGCCTATACATAGAGCACCTGCACCATAACCAAGAATTTGATCATAATCCGCGCAGTTATCAATGG
>JBAXET010000070.1:0-14954 GCA_037140275.1 Ferruginibacter sp.
ATCCATACTGATTTTGAGAATGGTGCCAGCTTACTTAAGTTTGCAAACTAATTTAATGTAATGAAAGTAATTGATCATATCAATCAGGCCAAAGACACATTAGTTTCTTTTGAAATTTTACCACCATTAAAGGGTAAGGGTATACAATCTTTATACAAGCATTTAGACCCCTTAATGGAGTTTAAGCCTGCTTTTATAAATGTAACCTACCACCGCAGCGAACATGTATTCAAGAAAAATGCAGATGGCAGTTTTCAAAAAGTAGTGGTGCGTAAGCGCCCCGGAACAGAAAGTATTTGTGCCGCTATCATGAATAAATACAGCGTAGATACAGTACCGCACCTGATCTGCGGCGGCTTTAATATTAATGAAACCGAAGATGCGTTGATTAACCTGCATTATCTGGGCATCGACAATGTGCTGGTATTACGCGGGGATGCTGCAAAAAACGAAAGCGCTTTTGAACCAGAAGCTGAGGGACACAAATATGCCAGTGACCTGCTACAACAGGTATTAAATTTAAATGCAGGCATTTATCTGGAAGAAGACCTGAAGAACAGTTCTAATACCAAGTTTTGTATTGGTGTGGCCGGTTATCCCGAAAAACATTTTGAAGCACCCAATATGGACAGCGATCTGCAATACCTGAAAAAAAAGGTAGATATGGGAGCAGATTATATTGTTACACAAATGTTTTTCGACAACGAAAAATATTATGCTTTTGTAAAAGCCTGTCGCGATATGGGTATTACTGTCCCCATAATTCCCGGATTAAAGCCCATTTATAATATGAAGCAGCTTACCATGTTGCCTAAAGTATTTCATATTGACCTTCCTGCTGCATTGAGTAATGAAATACTCAAATGCAAAACCGATGCAGAAGTAGAAAAAGTAGGTACCGAATGGTTATTGTACCAGTCTAAAGAATTGAAAAAATTTGGGGTGCCTGTATTACACTATTACACTTTGGGAAGGCCCAATATTATTGCAGATGTGGTAAGGCAATTAGTATAAATGAATTTATGTATAAAAAAACGCCCCGCTTAAATTAAAAGCGGGGCGTTTTTTATACATATTTTATTTCAGCAGTGACTGAAAAAGTTTTTCATCCACTTTTACGGGATATTTTTTCTTTAACGCTGCTATCCATTTTTCTTCCAGTAGATTTTGATAGTCGTTAGTAACCAAACCTTTTGCTTCTTCATAACTTCTTTGCTCACCGGCTTTATGTAAACGAATAATTTTTATAAAGCCTGCAGTGGCATCTGTGGGGTTTACTGTAACAGCTGTTAGCATTCCCTCTGCAGGTACAATATCTGCAGGTAAAGAAAGCTGACTAATCTCATATCTACCTGAATCAGACTGAACGGTATTGCTGCTTTCTTCTGCAATCTTTTTCCAGTCCAGTCCTTTATTTACTAATGCCACCGTTGCTTCTGCAGATTTTTTATTGCCGCAACTGAATATCAGTACGTCTGCACTGGCTCCCCACTGATATTTGCTTTTATGTTCTGTATAGTATTTTTTTAAGCCTGCATTATCGTTTGCGGCACTGCTCCATACTTTGCGTTCCATAATTTCAAACAGCAGGTTACCTTCTTTAAATTCTTCCAGCTGATAACGGAAATCGGCATTATATGTTTCAAGGTGCTGGCGGTAATAGTCCATTGATTTTACTGTAACAAATTTTTGCAGCAGTGCATCATTACTTTCTCCCTTATATAATTCGGGGTTGGTTTTATAATCCCTTATAAAACTGAGCCAGTCCTTTCCTGTAAGATTACTTTTACCAAAACTGTATATCGTTTTATTATTAACCGGGTAGCTGGTAGTTTCAAAAGTTGCGGGATTTTTTACCACACTGTCGGCATACCTGAATAGCGCTTCATTTTTTGCTAGTGTATTTTTTTTGTAGGATACTTGTTTTAAAACAAATTTTGTAAAAGCATCTTTTACAGAATTTATTCTTGCGTCCTGCATTACTTTTTGCTTTAACTCATAGCGAAAGCTGACTTCATTTTTATCAGCAGCAACCGGACTTACCCCCAGCCGTTTTACAATATGAAATCCAAATGAAGTGGGGAATGGTTTTGTAATATCATCATCCTTTTTTAAAGTAAACACTTCACTTTCAAAAGCCATTTCGTACCTGCCACAGGTGAACTCCTGCATTTCGCCGCCTGCCATATACGTGATCTTATCATCGCTGTATTGTTTGGCCATTGTGGCAAAATCGGCACCATTTTTTAATAAATCATAAACTGAGTCGGCTCTGTGCTGTACCATTTTTGTATTTTCAGCAGGATCACCACCCGGAGGCATTGCAAACATAATTTGTGCTACTCTCCATTTTCCAGTGTTGGTTCTTTCATCAAGCAGCTTAAAAATATGTATTCCGTTTTTTGTGTAGAAAGGTTTGCTGGATTCACCGGACTTTAAACCAAAAATAATTTTTTCGTAATCGTAGGCCACACTAAAGGCTGCCACATAACCAATATCACCTGCTTTAACAGGGATGTATGAAGAAGAGATATCAGCAACCAATCTGTTATAATCGTTTTTTCCGGAAGCAAGTTCTTTATACAATTCCTGCATGGCAGTGCTGGCCTTTGCCGAATCTGCAGCGGATACACCGTTTAAAGGAATAAAAAAATGATATACGTGCAGGTCTTTTTGCGAATGTTTAAAAGCTTCGTCAATCAGTTCATTCAGGGCGATATCATTATTCATGTAACCTTCATCAACCTGTGACCTGAAGTTTTGCAGGTCGTTTACTAACTGAGGCATTGTATCTATCCTGATATCTTTAGCGGCCTGTACTTTTAATTTAAATTTGAGGTACAGATCAAGATACTCTCTTAATGCCTGTTCTTTATTTGTTTCAGCAGTCTTGTTTTTATTAAAGGCCCTCAAAAATTCTTCTTTATCAACTTTATTATTTCCATAAGTAAATAAAGTTTGAGAAAAAAGTAAGGGGCAACTGAATACTAACGCAAACAGTAATACAAGTGTTTTCATGACTGAGTTAAAATTTAAGGTTTGTTTTTCCATTTAACTTCAAGCAGGTCATTTAGCTGAAAGATGGTGAGTTTTTTACCAATGATATGCTTGTCTTTGTCGAGTAAATAAATGGTTGGCGTCATAATAACATCATACAATTGTCTGAAGCCCGGTTTTTGAGCGGCATATTCTGCCTCTTCCATTTCTTTAGGTTTATACACGTTTGTCCACTCAGAAAGTTTATGCTCACTGATAAACTTTTCCCATTCCGGTTTTATATTTTCTTTATCATCGGGAGTTAATACGGCATACACTTTTACATCGTGCTTTTTCCAGCTGGCCTGATAAATAGAATCCAGCCGGGGTACTTCTTCTTTACAATGTCCGCAATTGGGATCCCAAAAGCAAACAATGGTATATGTTGCTTTAAGATCGTATAAAGCTGATGGTTTACCCCCTGCATCCAGCATATCCAGATTTGCCGCTTTTTCGCCTATCAAATTCGACATTAGCATATAGGCTCTTCTGCTGATGGCCTCCTGCTGTTTTTCGTTGAGCCAGCTGGTAAGCCCCTTGCTGTGATAATTTTCAAAAAGGTGAACAAACACTGCATCCTGTCCCATGTATTTGGGATTGATGTATTCGTCGGTTAACCAGTTCAGTAAAAATTTATACATTTCAGGACAAGTTCTTGCCAGCAGTAATTTATAATTCACATCCTTAATGATACTATCAGAAATCTGAGGTATTATTTCACGGTAATAACGTTCCAGCCGGGGTAAAAAGAATGGTGAACGGATTACTCTTTCGTCCATAAAACTCACCCCATCCCAATAATGATTTTTGTAATAGTGATAATTAAAAGTAGAGTCCTGACGGGTTACAGGCCTTGCGATTGGAACAATTGGTTCCTTCATAGCTTTCAGCAATGCTGCCATCATGGAAGCGGGCTGTGTTTTTGAAATATTTTCGCGGTAATTATTCAGCTCTTTATTAAACTGATTGTAATTTTTTTCATGTAAGGCAGAATCTGCTGCTGTAGCAGACATGGCATATGCCATTCTTTCCTGTTCTAACTGCCGGCCTTTTTGTAGTACATATTTTTGGTACTGTACATACAGAAGGTTTTCTTTTGATCCGATAACAATGGTCTTATTCAAAAAATCCGTGGTATCTGCCTTGATATTGATTTTTTGTTCTTTACCAATCAAAAACTCTGCCCTCAGCCTTTTTTCGGGGAAAACAATCACATAAATACCCCCGGGTAATTTATTGGGGCCTTTAAAAATGGCGGTTCCGGTAACACTGATGGCAGCAGAATCGGCCACATTTAAGTTGGGACCCATATAATAGGTAAGATATGCGATCCCTTTTTTGTATTGCGGTGCCCGTAAAGTAATCTGGTAACCCTGCGCAAAACCTGTGGCAGCGCAAACTGTTGCTAAAAAGTAAAATATATATTTTTTCATATTAATTGAGGATAGCAAATGTATTTAAAATCGCTGATTAAAGTGCACAGACAGGATTGGGGCTGTTTTAACAATTACAATTCATTAACAAAACGATATTGAAGATTAATAAGGTATTTTTGCAGCCGTGAAAAAGCAAAAAAAGAAAATTATACTGGAAAACGTTTTGGTTTCCGACTATGCAGCCGAAGGCAAGGCCCTTGCCAAAGTAGATGGCAAAGTGATCTTTATATCAGGTGCTGTACCGGGCGATACGGCCGATATCTTTTTAACTAAAAATAAAAAAGACTGGGCAGAGGGACGGGTGCAGGAAATTAAAACCTATTCTAAAGAAAGAACAGCACCCTTTTGTAAACATTTTGGTGTTTGCGGTGGCTGTAAATGGCAAATGCTGCCTTATGCAAAACAATTGCAATACAAACAGCAGGAGGTGGAGCAAAATTTAAGAAGGATTGGAAAAGTGGAGCTTCCGCCCATTATGTCCATTATTGGTGCTGATAGTGATAAGTATTACCGTAATAAACTGGAGTTTACGTTTAGCAATAAAAGGTATTTGTTGCCTGGAGAAATGGACTCTTCAAGGGGAGAGGCTTTGGCAGCCCCTGATGAGTTATTAGACGATGACAGTATTGAAGAAGCTGTGCCCACCCCTCCAGTTGATGGGGGAACGGGGGCTTTAGGCTATCATGCACCCCGCATTTTTGATAAAATCATTGATATTGATGAATGTTATCTGATGGATGACGTTAATAATGCCATCCGCAATACCATCCGCAGTTTTGCACGGGAAAATAATTTCAGCTTCTACGATATCAGAAAACATACCGGCTGGCTGCGCAATATCATCATCCGCAACTGTACCACCGGCGAACTGATGGTGAATATGGTAATTAATTATGAGGAGGAAACCGACCGTAAAAAACTACTTGACCATTTATTAAAACAAGTGCCGTCAATAACAACCCTGTTGTTTACCATCAATCCCAAATGGAACGACAGTATTTATGATCTTACTCCGCAAGTGTATTTTGGGAAAGGTTATGCGGTAGAAAAACTGGAGGATTTTGAATTTAAGATATCGCCCAAATCATTTTTTCAAACCAATACCAAACAGGCCGAAAAATTATATGCAGTAACAAGAGATTTTGCAGAGCTAACCGGTAATGAAGTGGTGTACGATTTATACTGCGGAACGGGAAGTATTGGCATATTTGTAAGTAAGCAGGCTAAAAAAATTATTGGGGTAGAAGTGATAGAAGATGCCATTACAGATGCCAAAGAAAATGCCGCACTTAATAATATTACCCATGCCGATTTTTTTGCCGGTGATGTAATTAAGATTTGTAATGATGAATTTTTTGCCAGGCATGGCCGCCCCGATGTAATAATCACCGATCCGCCCCGAGCCGGTATGCACGACAAACTCATTAACAAATTACTTGAAATTGCGGCACCTAAAATTGTGTATGTAAGCTGTAATACAGCCACACAGGCAAGAGATATTGGCTTACTGAGCGAAAAATACAGCATCGAAAAAATACAACCGGTTGATATGTTTCCGCATACCCATCATATTGAATGTGTGGTGTTGCTGAAACTGAAATGATTTTATAACAACTAACTTTATATAATGGCATATAATTACAACAGAGGTTTTCAGCGTGTTACCCCGGTAGTGTTGAACCTGATTATTATAAATGTACTGGTATATTTTGCACAGCTAATGCTAGACAGTTCGATTGAGCTTACGCCCAAACTGGCATTATTTTCCTTAGATACGGGGCTGTTTAATCCGTACCAGCTGATCACACATATGTTTGCACATGCAACACGCGATGCAGATGGGAGTGTGGTGATTTTTCATATTTTATTTAACATGCTGGGTTTATGGATGTTTGGTACTAACCTGGAAAGAATATGGGGCACGAAACGTTTCCTGATTTTTTACTTTGCCTGTGGTTTAACTGCAGGGATAGCACAAATGCTGCTGGTAACTAATTCTGTATCTATTGGTGCTTCGGGTGCCATAATGGGTTTGCTGGCTGCTTATGCATACTATTTTCCGGACGCAGAATTTTTCTTTTTCCCAATACCCTTCCCCGTTAAAGCCAAATACTTTGTTTTTATTGTGGCAGCTGTTGACCTTTTTTCAGGTTTACATCCCGGAAAATTAGACGATGTGGGCCATTATGCTCATCTGGGGGGTTTGGTAATGGGTTTTATTTTGGTCATCATCTGGAATAAAACCAATAAAAAAACCTTCTACTAATCCTTAACAATCTTTTTCTGCAACTCTTTGTAACTTTACTTAACAAAGCCAGATAATACTATGGGAGAATCGGACAGGTATCAGGAGTATAAATTAACTAAAAAACGGAAGTTTAGTTTAGGGCAGCCGGGCAATGCATTGTTTGCCCTGTTTGCTGCGAATATCCTTTTCTTTTTTTTAATTCTGCTGGCCAAAGTGTTTTACCTGTTTACCCATCAGGGATTGGGTACAGCTCCTGCAGCAAGTGATGGACTGGAATGGTTTGCAGTACCGGCTAATTTAAATACACTGGCTCAAAAACCCTGGACTGTATTCACTTTTATGTTTTCTATGGGGGGCATGGAAGCAGTTCCTTTATTCATTACCATGCTGGCCAATATGCTTTGGCTATGGTCGTTTGGATATATTTTACAGGATATTTCGGGTAACCGCTATATTTTCCCCGTATATATTTATGGCAGTTTAGCAGGCATGCTGTTTTTTTTAACAGCCACCAATATATTACCTCCTTTTAAACAAAATGCCAATACCCTATTTTTATTCGGATCACAAACTGGTTCTGCGGCATTAGCACTTGCAGTAACCACATTTGCTCCTAATTACCGCATATTCCGTAATCTGGGTACCGGTATTCCGGTATGGGTACTTACTGGTTTGTTTTTACTGATTAATCTGGTGAATGCTTTTTCGTATGCCAATGCCAACAGTTTTGCTTTGTTAGGCGGAGCATTAACCGGATTTTTATTTGTTTATTTATTGCGCAAGGGAAAAGATACCAGCAGCTGGATGCACAATTTTTACAATTGGATCAGTACGGTATTTACGCCTGGTAAACCCAATAAACAGCAACGCATAAAAGAAAAAGTTTTTTACAATACCGGCGATAAAAAACCTTTTAGTAAAACATCCAATGTTACACAACAAAGAGTGGATGAAATATTAGACAAGATCAGTCAGAAAGGATATAACTATTTGACTGAAGACGAAAAAAATATTTTAAGAAGGGCCAGTGAAGAGGAGCTGTAGTTGCCTGCATCAGCAAAATATTTAAACAGGCAAAGCGTTATCTTTATTATACAATGCCCAAAAGCCTATTCCGCAGATTTACAAAAAAATTTTTCATTATCACCAATGCAATATTGGCGGTACTTTTTCTATGCGGCGCTTATGGAGGCTTACTGAATCCGCAAAGCTGGTGGCCATTGGGATTTTTAACATTATCTGCTTTTTATTTACTGTTATTATTGCTGGCATTTATTTTATTCTGGTTATTTGTAAAACCGGGTTGGTCATTGCTTTCGGTGGTAACCCTGCTGATTGCGTTTAAACCCATTACTAATATTGTCCCTTTTCGTTTTTCAACTTCCTTTCAAAAAGAAAAACAATCCAATGCTTTACGGCTGATGAGCTGGAATGTGGAGCATTTTGATATACTGGAATACAAAACCCATCCCGAAACCAAACAAAAAATGCTGCAGCTGATCAAAGAGTATCAGCCTGATATTGCCTGTTTTCAGGAAATGGTGGGCAGCGAAAGTATTCGCAAAGCCATTAATTATATTCCGGATATTATGGAAACAGATGGCTTTTCAGACTATCATTATTCCTACAATCCCAAACTAAATTTTGATGGCAACCATCATTTTGGCATCATCACTTTTTCTAAATACCCCATCATTAATAAGCAAACCATCAGTTTTTACCCTTACGATTACAATTCTATTTTTCAGTATACCGATGTGGTAAAGGGTACAGATACAGTAAGGGTATTTAATATTCACTTGCAATCTTTAAAATTTACAAACACCAATCTGGAATACATTGACAACCCGTCTATGACAGATAAGGAAGACCTGAAAAAGTCTAAAAGCCTGATCAGTAAATTAAAAAAAGGCTTTTTAAAAAGAAAACAGCAGGCCGAAAGGATCAGTGCAGAAATAGATAAAAGTCCGTACCCTGTAATGGTATGCGGCGATTTTAATGATGTGCCCAATAGTTATGCATACCGTACTATCGGCCGCGGATTACAAAACGCATTTGCTCAAAAGGGTAGTGGTATTGGACGAACTTTCAGCGGAATATCGCCTACATTGCGTATTGACAATATTTTTGTGGCCCAATCCTATAGTGTGCTGCAATACACCCGTATCAATAAAAAGATGAGCGACCATTTTCCGGTATTTGCTGATGTACAAATGGAAAAATAATTCTATCTTCGGGTCATCAATGAAAAATTTCACTCCATATCAATTTTGCTGTTGCCCTTGCGGCAATCTGTAATATCTTTGTTGCCGTTACGGCACCCCTTTCATTACCATTTGTTCAATAAAGATTTGCGGCTGAAGAGTGCGACCTGCCGGCAGGCGCCAAAAAAATAAACAACAGCCCGGTCTATAAAAATATATTATGTCGTTAAAAATTTATAATTCTTACAGCAGGCAAAAAGAAGAGTTTAAGTCTATCACTCCTAATCATGTGGGTATGTACGTGTGCGGACCTACCGTTAGTGGAGAAAGTCATTTAGGCCATGCAAGGCCCTATATTACATTTGATGTGTTGTACCGTTTCCTCACTTATAAGGGTAATAAAGTGCGTTATGTGCGCAATATCACCGATGCCGGTCATTTTGAAGAAGAAGGTCGCGAGGCAGAAGATAAAATCAGCAAAAAAGCAATACTGGAAAGATTAGAGCCAATGGAGTTGGTACAAAAATATACCAACCTGTTTCACTGGGCCATGAATGAATTCAATTGTGTGGAGCCAACTATTGAACCTACAGCTACCGGCCATATTGTGGAGCAGATCAACATGATTGAAAGAATAATTGCTGAGGGCTATGCATATGAAGTAAATGGCTCGGTATATTTTGATGTAAAAAAATATGCGGCTACACATGATTATGGTAAGCTGAGCGGAAGAGTAATTGATGATTTATTAGAAACAACAAGAGAGTTGGAAGGACAGGAAGAAAAAAGAGACCGTGCGGATTTTGCATTGTGGAAAAATGCAGCACCGGAACATATCATGCGCTGGACAAGCCCCTGGGGCGAAGGTTTTCCGGGATGGCATATTGAATGTTCTGCAATGGCCACTAAATATTTAGGGGCCGAGTTTGATATACATGGCGGTGGTATGGATTTGCAGTTTCCTCATCACGAAAGTGAAATTGCGCAGAGTACTATTTGCAATCATCATGCGCCGGTGCGTTACTGGATGCACAATAACATGATTACCATCAATGGTAAAAAAATGGGTAAGAGTTACAATAATGTAATTAAGCTTACCGAATTATTCAGTGGCGATCATCCTTTATTAACGCAGGCTTTTCATCCGATGGTGATTCGCTTTTTTATTCTGCAAAGTCATTACCGCAGTCCGCTCGATTTTGGAAGTGAAGCGCTGGTGGCCAGTGAAAAAGCACTGAAGCGTTTGTGGGAAGCGTATGAAGTATTGAGTAAATTATCTGTAACTGATAATACAGCTGGTGATGCAGAACTGGAAGCGAAAGTAATAACACTGATTAATGAGTTTGAAGAATTTATGGATGATGATTTAAGCAGTGCCAAAGTACTGGCAAATATGTTTGAACTGGCACCCGTTATCAATTCAATAAAAGACGGGTTGATTAAAGCCACCGACATTTCTGCCGCTACCTTGCAATTACTGAAAGATAAATTCAAGATTTACTTAGAAGATATTTTTGGACTTACTGCAATGACGGCAAAAGAAAATGGTGCATTGGGTGGGGTAGTGGAATTGCTTATTGAAATAAGAAAAGAGGCGAAGGCTAAAAAAGATTTTGCCACTTCTGATAAAATAAGAAATCAGTTAACGGCCCTGGGAATTAGTGTGAAGGATGAGAAAGATGGTGGTACCAGCTGGAGTGTAAACTAGCAAAAAATAAAGTGAAGGATTTAAAAAAGAGAACAAATAGAAATATTTCTCTTTTGATCACTTAGCTAAAAAAACAATATGGAACACATCGCCCATTTGCATAATGACAAAAAACTTAAAAAAATTATTGAGCTGCAGGACACTTATGTACTGACAAAAAGAAAAAATGTGTACCTGCATTTGTGCACCTCTATTATGAGCCAGCAGCTGAGTACTAAAGTGGCTGATGTATTTCATAAACGTTTTCTGGATTTGTATACAACAAAAACACCAACAGCAGCACAAATTGCAGCCACACCATTTGAAACCTTACGCAGCATTGGTTTAAGTAATGCCAAAGCCAACTATGTACTGAATGTGTGTAATTTTTTTATTACAGAAAAAATTACTGATGCCCGTTTGTATAAGATGAGTAATGAAGAGTTGATTAAATATCTTACTCAAATAAAAGGTGTGGGTCAGTGGACAGTGGAAATGATACTGATGTTTACATTAGGTAGAGAAGATGTTTTTCCTTTAGATGACCTGGGTATTCAGCAGGCCATTTGTAAGTTGTATAAAATAGAAGCAGCAGATAAAAAAATAATGAAAGAGAAAATGCTGGCTGCGGCAAAAAAATGGAGCCCATACAGAACCTATGCTTGCCGTTATTTATGGGGCTGGAAAGATAATGCTCCGGATGCAGGGAATGCATAAAAATTTTAGCCTGAGGAAAAATAAAACCACAAATAACACAAAGGTTTACACATAGAGAACAAAGAGCATTTCTCTTTGTACTCTTTTTCTCTTTTCCACTCTTAGCCATTTTTCTCTGCGCCCTCCGCATCTCAGCGTGCAATAAAAAACCACAAAGGGCACAAAGGTTAACACAGAGGGCACAAAGGGCATTCCTCTTTCTGCGGGATCAGCGTTATCTGCGGGAGATCAAAATAAGTTGGTTCCGGTCGGTGGGACACCGACCAGGGAGAAAGCGGCAAAAAAATGGAGTCCATATCGAACCTATGCCTGCCGTTATTTATGGGGCTGGAAAGATAATGTCCCTGCTACCCCAAACCCCTAAAGGGGCTTTCCTTTGTTAGTGTAAAAAACTTGTGAAACGGCTATAAATTTATTGCCGGATAAATGAGTTTACTGTTTCCAGTTCCCCCTTTAGGGGGCGGAGGGGGTTATTTGCGCTATAATCTCTTCTAAATATTTTTTATCTGTTTCATCAAACTGATCTAAAAACTCACTGTCCACATCAAGTACGCCAATCACTTCATTATTGATGATGATGGGTACTACAATTTCTGAGCGGGATAAACTACTGCAGGTAATATGACCTGGAAATTTTTCTACATCTGGTACAATTAGTGTAGCAGCCTGCTGCCAGCTGCTTCCGCAAACGCCACGGCCTTTTTTTATCCGGGTGCATGCTACCGGACCCTGAAAAGGACCCAATACCAGTTCATCATTTTTTACTAAATAAAAACCCACCCAAAACCATTTGAACTGCTCTTTTAAAGCAGCGGCTACATTAGCCAGATTGGCAATCAAATCGGTTTCACCTTCCAGCAATCCTTTTATTTGTGGCAGTAATGACAGATACACTTCTTCTTTGTTGCCTTCAATAATATGTAAGTCTTCGGACATAAATTATTTGTTGTAGCCTGCCTTCAGTTTATTCAGCAGGGTTTTTTTTAATTCAGCACTAATGAATGATGCATTAATGGCAAGAACATTAGTATTGTAAAAATCATCAGCTGTCCAGCCAAATACCTCATGCATTTTTTTATACTCCCTGTTCAGGTCAATATTACAAATGGTTCTGCAATCGGTATTTATATTTACCGATACTCCGGCTCTGTATAATTTGTCAATTGGATGATTGTTATATTCATTACAAATATTGATCTGCACATTACAGGTAGGGCAAAGTTCCAAATGAATTTGGTGTTTTTGTAAATGCTGCACCAAGGCTGCATCTTCATAACTTCTAACACCATGGCCAATACGGGAGGGCCCAAAATACTCTAAAGTTTCCCAAACACTTGGTGCGCCGGATGCTTCACCTGCATGCGCTGTGCAGTGAATATTATTTTGTTTGGCGTATTGATACGCTTTAATATGTGCATCAATAGGAAACCCTGCTTCATCACCTGCAATATCAAATCCTGCCACATAAGTATTTTTAAACTGCTGCACCAGTTGCACCGTTTCCATACTTTGCGCTTCGGTATAATGACGAAGGGTACATAGGATCAGTCTTGCTTCAATGCCTGTTTCTTTTACTGCAGCAGCAGTGGCTGATTCAATAGCTTCAACCACTTCATAAGGAGTTAATCCTTTTTCAATATGCAGTAATGGTGCAAAGCGGATTTCTGCATACAGCATATTATCGGCTTGCATTTGTTTAAAAAGATCATGCACCACCAGTTGCAATTGTTCTTTGGTTTGCATTAAAGCAAAACCGGTTACGGCACGGGTTAAAAAATCGGCCAGATCGGTACATTTATCGGGGGCAATAAAATTGTGCAAATAATCTGCTCTTGTTACAGAGGGATCAATGGTTGATACCACATCGTAGCTTAAGGAACAATCCAGGTGCAGGTGCAGTTCAACTTTTGGTAATAGCGAAAAATCCATGAATCTTTTTTTTACAACAAATAAGCTAAAATATCTTTTATGTTTTTGATCTGTTTAAAATTAGGAGCATCAATCTGAACATCTGTTTTTTCATGTTCCCAGGTAATATGATAGGGAATATGCACTCCGTGTCCGCCAATGGCCAATACCGGTAATACATCCGACTTTAGTGAATTGCCCAGTATTAAAAATTCATCTGGCCGAATATCCAAATGTTTGATGAGCTTGGCAAAATCGGCTTCCTGTTTGTCGGACATAATTTCAATATGATGAAAATAATGATCGATACCCGACTTTTTTAATTTGCGTTCCTGATCTAGTAAATCGCCCTTGGTGGCCACCACTAATTTGTATTTACCCTGTAACTGCTGCAATACTTCTTCCACCCCGTCCAGTAATTCAATGGGTTTTTCCAGCATGTCTTTTCCCAGGGCAATTATTTTTTGCAGAATGCTTTGATCCAGCTTGTTACTGGTAACACGTAATGCAGTTTCAATCATGCTGAGCATAAAACCTTTTATGCCATATCCATACAGCGATAAATTATCCATTTCTGTTTTAAACAGTTCCTGCATAATATTATGATGCGGCAAATAGTCTTCCAGCAAGCTGCAGAACTGATCTTCAGTTTCGCGGAAATAGGGTTCATTCACCCATAGTGTATCGTCTGCATCAAAGGCAATTACTTTAATAGCCATTGTAGTAGATTTATAAATTGTGTTCTTCTTTTTTCAACTCTTTGTCGAGTATAAATGTGCCAAATGGCAGTACTGAAGCTAAACCTGCTTTAACCAACCAGCTGAAAGGCTTTTTAAAACTGCCAAACACATCAAAGGCAAAATAGATAAAACTTACAAATAATACACCATGTGCCCAGCCAAACATTTTTACTGCCTGCGGGTAATGGAATATATATTTCAGTGGCATGGCAATCAATACCAGTATCAAAAAAGATATCCCTTCTGCTATCCCGATCATCCTGAAACGGTGCAGTAGTTTTTTTAAGTCCGGATTTGTCATTCTGATAGTCTGTCTTTATAATTAATAATTGATCACCTGCTCTACAATAGCAGCAGGCATATCACGCCATTCATATTGCTGGTTGCGCAATTGTGGCTCAAAGCCGGCTTCTTTAATAGATTGTTGAATAGTGGTGCTGGTAAAGCGGTGAGGCGCACCTGCAGCACTTACCACATTTTCTTCAATCATGATACTGCCAAAATCATTTGCACCTGCATTCAAACAAATTTGTGCCACCTGTTTACCAACGGTTAGCCAGCTGGCCTGAATGTTTTTTACATTCGGCAGCATGATCCTGCTTAAAGCAATCATTCGTATATATTCTTCGGCTGTGGTTAAATTTTGTACGCCACGAATTTTTGCCAGCAGCGTATCCACATCCTGAAAGGTCCATGGAATAAAGGCTAAAAACCCTTTTGCATCTTCCGGCTTGCGGCTCTGTACTTCTCTTATTTTTACTAGGTGCTCAAAACGTTCCTGCAATGTTTCCACATGGCCAAACATCATGGTGGCAGAAGTGGTGATATTTAATTTATGTGCTTCGTGCATAATATCCAGCCATTCCTGTGCACCGCATTTTCCCTTGCTGATGAGGCGGCGTACCCTGTCGGTTAAAATTTCTGCACCGGCACCGGGCAGGCTATCCATACCCGCTTCTTTTAAAGCCATCAATACTT
>JBAXET010000071.1:0-14938 GCA_037140275.1 Ferruginibacter sp.
ATAAATACATATTACATTTTTGTCCACAAATGGCATTATTTTTAGCTTATTTAGGAAAAAAAATTGTTTTACAACTGTTTTTGTCGTTTTTTTGTGCTTCAAAACCTACAATTTATGCAATCTTTACGTTTCAATGCACTGGATAATCTTGCCAGTAATCCTGCAGAAGTTAAAGTAACAGGAGTGTCAAAAATCACCGGAATTTTTAATGAAAATGTATTTACCCTAAAAGTTGCCCGTCAATTTTTAAGTGATGAAGCATATAAAAGCCTTGCTGCCTCTATTAAAAGTGGTAAAAAAATTGACCGCACCATGGGTGGTCAAATTGCTAATGGTGTAAAAGCCTGGTCAGAAAGCAAAGGTGTTACGCATTACACGCACTGGTTTCAGCCTTTAACAGGATTGTCTGCTGAGAAACATGATTCATTTTTTACATTAAAAGGTGATGGTACCCCAATAGAAGAATTTGATGGTGGTGCATTGATTCAACAAGAGCCTGATGCTTCTTCTTTCCCCAGTGGTGGATTAAGAGCAACTTTTGAAGCCCGTGGTTATACTGCATGGGATCCTTCTTCTCCAGCATTTATTATGGAAATTGGTGAGGGTAAAACTTTATGTATCCCTACTATTTTCGTTTCTTATACCGGCGAATCATTAGATGCAAAAACGCCTTTGTTAAAAGCATTAGTGGCTATTGAAAAAGCAGCGGTTGACGTTTGTCAGTATTTTGATAAAAATATTACCAGAGTAACACCAACCTTAGGATGGGAGCAGGAATATTTTGTGATTGATGCCGGTTTGGCAAATGCCCGTCCGGATTTAGTTTTAACTGGCCGTACCGTATTTGGTCATGCTCCTGCAAAAGGACAGCAGTTAGAAGATCATTATTTTGGAACCATTCCTGAAAGAGTATACGCTTTTATGAGAGATTTCGAAAGCGAATCATATAAATTAGGTATTCCTTTACGTACCCGTCATAATGAGGTTGCACCTGCTCAGTTTGAGTGTGCCCCAATTTTTGAAGAAGTAAATATTGCTGTTGACCATAACCTGTTATTGATGGACATCATGGCAAGGGTGGCAAAGCGTCATAACTTAAAAGTGTTATTGCACGAAAAACCATTTGCCGGTATCAACGGTAGTGGTAAGCACAATAACTGGAGTATGGCAACTGATACCGGTGTTAACTTATTAGCACCAGGTAAAACGCCCAAAACCAATCTGATGTTTTTAACATTCTTTGTTAATACCATCAAAGCATTACACGATTATGCTGATCTGGTAAGAGCATCCATTGCAAGTGCAGGTAACGATCACCGTTTGGGTGCTAACGAAGCGCCTCCTGCAATTATCTCTGCTTTTATTGGTAAATACTTAACTCAGGTTTTAGAGCAGGTTGAAACACGTGTGGGTGGTAAATTTGACGAGCAGGATGAAGCCATGCTGAAACTGGATATTCATAAGAGTATTCCTGAACTGATGCTGGATAATACCGATCGTAACAGAACGTCTCCATTTGCATTTACCGGAAACAAATTTGAATTCCGTGCGGTGGGTTCTGCTGCTAACTGTGCTACCAACATGACTGTAATTAATACTATTGTTGCAGAAACTTTAAAAACATTTAAGAAAGATGTAGATGCGTTGATTGATAAAGGAGAGAAGAAAGAAGTGGCGATCATGCAGATCATTCAAAAATATATTGTTGAAAGTAAAAAAGTATTGTTTGAAGGTGACGGATACAGTGAGGCATGGGCTAAAGAAGCTGAAAAACGTGGTTTGCCCAATGTGAAAACTACTCCTTTGGCTTTAGATGCATATATAACTGAGAAGTCTAAAAAATTATTTGCTAATAATGATATCTACAGCCATTCTGAATTAGAAGCAAGACATGAGATCATGCTGGAAGATTATATTAAAAAAGTACAGATCGAAGCAAGGATCATGGGTGATTTGGCAACTACTTTTGTACTGCCATCTGCAATTAAATATCAGAATGTATTGTTGACCAATATAAAGAATTTGAAAGATGCAGGTCTACCTGAATCTTCTTTTGCCAACCAATATCAGGTAGCAGAAAGAATCAGCCATTACATTCAGCAAATGAGTGATAATGTTGAAAAAATGATTGAAGCAAGAAAAGTAGCCAATGAAATTGGGGATACCAGAGAAAGAGCCATTGCATATTGCGAAAATATCAAAGGCAAATACTTTGATGTGATCCGTTATCATGTTGACAAATTGGAATTGATTGTTGACGATGAAAACTGGTTACTGCCTAAATACAGAGAAATGCTTTTCTTAAGATAAAATAGCTGGCAAGCAAATCTGCCGATTTATTTCGGCGCAATCGTTGTTAACCCCGTCTTTTGGCGGGGTTATCTTTTTTTATAGCATTAAACTTTATACTTTACCGGTAGTCTGAATAAGAAATAAAATAAGTGTATGAAAAAAATAAGCTTCGTTTTGCTTTTAGTGTTCAATTGTGCAATCAGTTTTGCTCAGGTAAAAAGAACAAAACCTGCACCCGTAGCAAAACCACAGGATTCTGCTGCAGTTTCCAATACCAGGCCAGATGGAGTTAAAAGAAAGGAAATGATGCAGGAACTGAATCTTTCCAAAGAACAAAAAAGCAAATTAAAAGAAATCAAACTGGCGCACAAAGCTCAGTTGGATGAAGTGCAGAATGACACCAAGTTAAGTGCAGAGGAAAAAAAGGCAAAACTGAAAGCCTTAAAGATGGAGCAGTTGAAGAAAACGATGGCTGCTTTAAATGAGGATCAAAAAGCAAAAATGAAAGCGATGCGCCGCCAAAATAAAAAAGAAGGGAAGGAGGAAGAAGGGATGGAAGAGCAGCAATAAGTATTCAATCCATACCATATATAGAAAGCCGTTCTGTAATAGAGCGGCTTTTCTTTTTTTAAACTTATTTTTGCAGGATGGATACGATATATACTTATGAACAGCTTTATTCATTTTGCACTGCCATATTTTTACAGATCGGATGCAGCGAAACAGATGCAGCCATTGCATCAAAAGCATTGATAGCAGCTGATCTTCGGGGTATTGACAGTCATGGTGTGGCCCGCCTAACAGGTTATGTACGTCTTTGGGAAGCTAAAAGAGTGAATGCAATTCCTCAATTAAAAATTGTTCATGAAACTCCTTCCACTGCTGTTGTTGACGGTGATGCAGGACTGGGTTTGGTAGTAGCGCCCTATGCCATGCAGGTGGCTATTGATAAAGCCGCTAATGTGGGTACGGGTTGGGTAAGTGTAAAAAACAGTAATCATTTTGGTATTGCGGGCTATCATGCCATGATGGCTTTGCCCAATGATATGATTGGTATTGCCATGACCAATGCCAGTGCATTAGTAGCACCTACTTTTTCAACAGAAAGAATGCTGGGTACCAATCCTATTGCTGTGGCTATTCCTGCAGGCACTGAGCCAGCTTTTGTGGCTGACTTTGCCACCACTACTGCTGCCAATGGTAAATTAGAAATTTTGCAACGTAAAAATGCGGATACGCCCTTGGGTTGGGTGCAAACTAAAGACGGAGCAGCCAGCACCAATGCCAATGAATTAAAAACCGGCGGTTCTCTGTTACCATTGGGTAGCGACAGAGAGCACAGCAGCCATAAAGGCTATGCATTGGGAGCAATAGTGGATATTTTTTCTGCCATATTAAGTGGTGCCAATTATGGACCCTGGGTGCCACCATTTCCGGCTTATGTGCCCATGCCCGAAAATATGCCCGGCGAAGGAATTGGTCATTTTTTTGGCGCCATGCGAATTGATGCATTCAGAACTGCAGCCGACTTTAAAGCACATATGGATAACTGGATCAAACGGTTTCGTGCTGCCAAAACCATTGCAGGTGAACAAAGAGTGCTGATACCCGGCGACCCGGAAAGGGAAATGGAGCAAATACGCATGAATGCTGGTATTCCTCTGGTGCAACCTGTGGTAGAAGACCTTAAAAATTTGGGGCAGCGCTTCGGTATTTCTTTTTGATAAAAGCATTTGGAATAGCACTATGTATAGGGTACTTTTGCAAAAAAATAAACTCATTTATTAATTAAAATTTCTGCTCAAAAGCAGAACCGGGGGGGATTATGAAAATAATGAAATTTGGCGGCACCAGCGTTGGTAAGCCGGAAAGAATGCAGCAGGTAAGTCAACTGATAACTGCTGATGATGAAAGTAAGATTGTGGTATTATCAGCATTAAGCGGCACTACTAACAGCTTAGTGGAAATTGGTAATGCAATGGCTTCAAATAATAAATCCGAAGCAAAACAACTGATTGAAAAATTAGAAAATTATTATAAAGATTTTGTTCAACAATTACTGAAGAGCGAAGCCGGTTTAGATAGCGCTGCAAAAGTATTGCAGGAACATTTTGAATTTTTGTATATCATTTTAAAGATATCTTTCAGCGAATCTTTAAGCAGAGATATACTGGCTCAGGGTGAATTATTAAGTACCAAATTATTCTCATTCTATCTTACAGAACATAAGATTGATCATGCTTTATTGCCTGCATTGGAATTCATGACCATTGATGCTTATGATGAGCCACAAATAGGCGCCATAAAAGTTAAACTGGCACAGCAATTAAAACAAAACAGCGATAAAACATTATTTATCACACAGGGATATATTTGCCGCAATGCAAAAGGAGAGGTAGACAATTTAAAAAGAGGAGGTAGTGATTACAGTGCCTCATTGATAGCAGCTGCCATTAATGCAAGCGTTTGCGAAATTTGGACAGATATTGATGGTATGCATAATAATGATCCGCGTATTGTGAGCAAAACTTTTGCCATAGAACAACTAAGCTTTGAAGAAGCTGCTGAGCTGGCTTATTTTGGAGCAAAAATTTTGCATCCTGCCAGTATCTGGCCTGCACAATTTTATAATGTGCCGGTTAAATTATTAAATACCATGCAACCTTCAGCAAAGGGTACATTGATTGCCGAAAAAGCTGGAAGTGTTGGGGTAAAAGCTGTGGCAGCAAAAGATGGCATCACTGCCATTCGTGTAAAGAGCAGCCGTATGTTACTGGCTTATGGTTTTTTACGTAAGGTATTTGAAGTGTTTGAAAAATACCGTACCTCAATAGATATGATTACCACTTCTGAGGTAGCCGTTTCAGTTACCATAGATAATGATGTAAATCTGCCGGCTATTATAAAAGAGCTGGAACCATTTGGAACTGTTGAGATAGATTCCAATCATACTATTGTTTCTATTGTAGGCAACGAAATTGCAGAAACAAAAGACGTAATGAAAAAATTATTTGATGCTATTGAACCTATCCCTGTTCGCATGGTAAGTTATGGTGGCAGCAAGCATAATGTTTCATTATTGATAGACAGGGTGTATAAAGACCAAACTTTACAGTTGCTGAATGAGGGGCTGTTTGGATTGTAGGGTAAGTCAAAAGTCAAAAGTCAAAAGGGTGTTCAATAATTTGAACACCCTTTTGATTTATAGAAGAGTTCGCCAAGGGTTGCCAACTTTTATAAAAAGAATAATAAATTCAAATGCATTTGCGAAGGTTGGCAACCCTGTGCAAGAAAGTTGCTACCCTTTTTAATTATTAGAGTACCCAAATGGTTGCCAACTTTTAGAGCATGTATAATTTTGCAAAATTCTTTAAGAAGGTTGGCAACCCTGATGAGGAGCTTGTGCCTACTTTCACTCATAACCCAATGCCAATTTTCTTATATATAAAACTCATCAGCCAGGCTGGCCCAATCAATAAAAATTGAATGTCTTTCAAAAAGGAAGGTTTCTTGCCTTCTACATTGTGCCCGTAAAACTGTCCAATCCAGGCCAGCACAAATGTAATGAGGCAAAACAGCCATAATTGTATACGGCCAGAGCTTTCTATTAAAAGGCATAACCATAAACAAAGCAGCCCAAAAAGCACCATGCCAATCCACAGGGTTTTGGATAAAGTAAAATAATACAGGATCACCAGTACTAAAACAATCATGGCAACATTAACCCGCGTACCCGAAATTAGCCAGGGTAGTTTAATGCCATATAAAAAGCCCACCACACAAAAGAATATAGCAGGTACACATATCCAGTGGATGGTTTTATTGGTTTGGTTTTGGTGGCTTTCACCATATTCGGTCAGCCATTGTTGAAGCGATTTCATATAGCAATTTTTAGAAACTTAAAAGTAAATAAAAATACTTAGTAGTCCTTTCACAATAAATTAGTCACTACTAACGTTTTATGTTTGGTTTTTCATAGGATATTGGATTTTAAAGCGGGGTTGGATTTTTATCCTGACCCCTTTTTTATTTTCTCTACCCAAAAAAAACTCCCCCAACTGAGTCGGGGGAGAAACAAAAAACTCATATAGCAGTAATTAGATGATCAGCATCGCATCTCCATAACTGAAGAAACGGTATTTATCTTTAATCCCTTTTTTATAGGCTTCCATCATCAGGTCGTAACCGGCAAATGCACAAGCCATAATTAATAAACTTGTTTTAGGCAGGTGGAAATTGGTCACTAAAGAATCTGCAATACTGAAATTGTATGGCGGATGAATGAAGTGATTGGTCCAGCCTTCTGATGGTTTTAATAATTTTTGTGCGGTAAAACTGCTTTCCATTGAACGCATGGTAGTAGTACCAATAGAGCATATGCGGTTACCGCCTTGTTTTGCTTTATTTACAATATTGCAGGCAGTTTCTTCTACTCTGTAATATTCAGCATCCATTTTATGCTTGCTTAAGTCTTCCACTTCAATAGGACGGAAAGTACCCAAACCGGTATGCAAAGTAGTTTCTGCAAAACGGATGCCTTTAATTTCTAAACGTTTGATCAGTTCTTTACTAAAGTGTAAGCCTGCAGTAGGAGCAGCAACTGCACCTTCATGTTTGGCGTAAACTGTTTGGTAACGTTCTTTATCTTCTTCTTCAGGTTTGCGTTTGATGTATTTAGGTAATGGTGTTTCTCCTAAAATTTCAAGCATCTGGCGAAATTCATCATCAGTGCCATCCCATAAAAAGCGAATCGTACGGCCACGGCTGGTGGTATTGTCAATTACTTCGGCTACCAGTTCATCACTTTCGCCAAAGTATAATTTGTTACCTACTCGAATTTTACGTGCAGGATCAACAATTACATCCCATAATTTATTTGGCTTGTTCAGCTCTCTTAATAAGAATACTTCAATTTTAGCACCTGTCTTCTCCTTACGGCCATACATACGTGCAGGAAATACCTTGGTGTTGTTTACTACAAACACATCTTTGTCGTCGAAATAATCAATGATCTCTTTAAAATGTTTGTTTTCGATGTTGCCAGTTTTGCGGTCAATCACCATCATGCGGCTGTCTTCCCTTTTTTTGGTAGGGTTTTGTGCAATCAAATTCAGTGGAAGGTCAAAGCGGAACTGAGATAATTTCATGTAATAATTTTTTTTAAGTTATTACATGCCGTTTACAGAAAGATTTATTAAGATAGCCTGCTTAGGAGGCACTTATCATGTTACGGCATGATTTAGAAGGCGCGAAGATACGGCATAACAGCGGTTTTTGAGCAGCTAGTGGGAATAGTTATGCAGGTTTTTTATATAAAACTGTGCAAACCATACACGAAATACAGTGTCATCAGCACACAATTTGTTATGGTTATTGTAAATAGTCTGCCATTGGGCTATGGAAAAATCAACCTACTTTAATCTTTGTATTATCTTTATTTAAAATAACCCAAACCATAGATGAGACACCTGATACCCTTTTTGCTGTTTGCCTTTTCCGTACTTACAGCAAGTAGTCAGCCCGTGAAAAAAGCAGAAAAAAAATACCCCAGCCTTTTATGGGAAATTACCGGCAACGGATTAACCAAGCCCTCTTATCTTTTTGGTACCATGCATGTGAGTAATAAGCAGGTTTTTCATCTGAGCGACTCCTTTTTTATTGCTATCAAAAAAGCAGATGTGGTGGCACTGGAATTAAACTCCGAAACCTGGCAAAAAGATATGGTGCAGATGGATAAAGACGGAGAAACCTACCGCCGTTTTTATACCGAAAAAAGTTTGTCGGGTAATTATGTTACTTCCCGAACTTTCAGGGTGAACAAAACTTTTACCGATGATGTAAAGTATGCTTTGCAAAGGCAGCCTTATGTGATCAACTCTCTTTTATACCGTAACAATGAAGGGGAGGATGATTACGAGGAAGATACTTTTTTAGATATGTACATCTACCAAACCGGAAAAAAATTGGGTAAACGCAGCAGCGGGGTGGAAAGCTATTACGAAATGCAGATGATGAGCATGGGAGCAGAAATTGACCGTAATAATGAAAAGAACAAAAAGAAAAAAAATTACGATCTGGATTATTCAGATAATCCACAGCAAAAAGCGGATGAGGCTTACCGTAAGGGCGACCTGGATATGCTGGATTCATTGGAAAAAATGATGATGGTATCGGAAGCATTTACCGAAAAATTTTTATACCAGCGCAACGAGAAGCAGGCCAATTCTATGGATACCATTATTAAAAAAGGCAATGCACTTTTTGTTGGTGTGGGTGCCGCTCATTTACCCGGTGAAAGAGGTGTAATAGAACTGTTACGTAAAAAAGGGTATAAGCTTAGGCCGATAAAAATGATTGACCGCGATGCAGTGCAAAGAGAAAAAATAGATCACCTGCATGTGCCGGTAACATTTACCGACAATGTTTCGGAGGATGGTTTGTATAAAGTAAGGCTTCCGGGCGTATTGTATAAACGGAGCGACTTAACCGGCGGTACCGGCTGGCAGTATGCCGATATGGCTAACGGTGCTTATTATACTATTACCAGAATTGAAAATCAGGGTGGCTTTACAGGCATAAATGAAACCGAGGCTTTCAGAAAAGTAGACAGTATGCTGTATGATAATATACCCGGTAAAATACTGAGCCGTTCAGTAACGGTAAAAAATGGCTATAAATGTATTGATTTGACCAATAAAACAAGGCGTGGAGATGTACAGCGGTATAATATTGTTTTTACCGCTTTTGAAATATTGATTTTTAAAATGAGTGCCACAGAAAATTATGTGCTGGGCAAAGAAGCAGAGGAGTTTTTTAAGTCAATCACAATTTCTTCTTACAAGGCAAATGGCAGCTGGGTAAATTTTCAGCCCGCTTCAGGAGGTTTTGCAGTTCAGTTACCGCACAAACCTTATTTGCGAAACGAAAGCAGTGGCGACTGGGTATATGCAGCCAATGATAATGCCGTGAATTATCTGGTTTTAAAGCGCACCATTTTCGATGATAATAAATTGCTGAAAGACACCCTTAATTTGGGACTGGCAGAAGAAAGTTTTACCGGAAAAGAAAAGGGGTTAAAAATGCTGGAAAGGAAATTTGCAGAAAAAGATAAAGCTTCGGTACTGGATGTTTTATATCAAACTGCCGACACTTCATTTTTAAAAGTGCACTATGTTATCAATGGGCCTTACTATTATCTGGTAGCAGCAAAAAGCAAAAATAAAAATGAGGTCATCAATAACCGGGCTGTTAATTCTTTTAGTGTAACCCCATTTGTGTATGCGGTGCCCGAATATTTTTCAGATACCCTACTGCATTTTGAAACACAAACTCCCATTGTGCCAAAGATGAATGATTCCCTAAAGGCTTTGCTGCATCAGTATTCATCGGGCAATCGTTACGGGTCTTATGGTAACAGCAGCGATGATGTATATGATAAATATGGAAAGATGAAGCATATGGTATTTTCAAACGACACCACCGGGGAAACGATTGTTGTATCCAGCGGTAAATACGGAAAATATTATTTTGAAGATGATTCACTGAAAAAATACCGGGGCATTGCTGATTCATTGTCAAAAGCTATTCCTGATGATCAGGTGCTAACCCGTAAACTCGATTCCCTTTCGGGAAGAATAAGAGGGGAGAAGAATTATTATAATGATATCGACAGCATGTATATCATTAAACAGAAAAAATTCATTTACCGTAATGGTATTAATCAGTACCTGATACGGTTTACAGATACCGGTTGTTCAAGAGTTGTTTCCCGTTACTTTATTACTAAAGACGACAGAAGTTATACTATCACTACCATCACCGGCGCAGCACAGGAGCAAAGCAGTTTTGTAAAACATTTTTTTGCTTCCTTTAAACCTTTTGGCAACGTCAGGGGAACTGATCCGCTGGTAAACAAAGTGGATACTTTTTTTAATGATTATTACAGTAAGGATACCTCGTTACGCAAACTGTCCCGATCAGCAATCACTGATATTGATTTTAAAAAGCGGGATTTAGATAAAATACTTGCCGCAGTAAATCAACTGAGTTTAAAGGATAAAGATTATTTTGAAACTAAAGCTGCATGGATAGGGGCAATTGGCGATATAAGAGATTCTGCTGCTGCTCCTCTTGTAATGTCAACTTTAAAAAATATGTACGAAAAAAGTGCAGATACTGCTCTTTTTCAGCAGGCAATTTTGCAGGCGCTGGTACAAAGGCATACCGCAGAAAGTTATGGGTTGTTTAAGCAGTATATTTTGCAGGATCCGCCGGTAAGTGACAACGATTATTCTTATGATAATAATTTTTGGGAAAATGAAGACTCTTTAAGTTTACTGAAGACATTGTTTCCGGATATTTTACAGCTTACCAATCTGGAAGATTATAAGGATAAAGTGACCAATCTTTTAGTAAAACTGGTTGACAGTAATAAGCTGGCAGCTGCCGACTATGAAAGTTACTTCAGTAAAATTTTGTTTGATGCAAGAATTGCACTTAAAAAACAATTGCTGAAAGAAGAAAAGAAAGTACAGGACCAGATGTCGAAAGAGGATGAGGATAAGCTGTCTTATAATAGTTATGATAATAATAGCGGTAATGAAGATCTGCTTGACTACACGGTATTGTTATTGCCTTTTTATGATAAAAATCCGGCCGTGCCAAAGTATTTTGATAAGCTATGGAATATAAAAGATGATCAGGTAAAATTTGATCTGTTGCTGAAAATGCTGGATAAAAATAAACCAGTGCCGGATACCATGATCAGTCATTTTGCAGCTGCAGAAGAAAAACGCGGGGCTTTATACTACCGGCTTGCCAAGTTAAAAAAAGGAGAGCTTTTTCCTGCAACGTACAAAATACAGGAAGATATGGCCAAAGCCTTTTTATACACCGTTATTGATCCCGAAGATAAAGAAGAGGAGGCCAAAGGTCCTTTAGTGGGGAATAAAAAATTCTTACAAAAATACTTATTAGCCTTAAATTTTTTAAAGTACAGAGACAATGCTGAATCGGTGAATAAAAAAATGGACAGTATTGCATTGATCAAAAAACAATGGGTTGAAACTGAAAAGGGTAAGGGCTATGTGTACTTTTTTAAATACAGAGAGAAAAAAGAAGACAAATGGCGTATAGCAATCAGTGGAATACAACCATCAGACAGTGCGGGCATTTCGTATAAAAATATGTATACCAAATTCACCGGTGAAAAAATTAAAGAAGAAGAGTCATTAGACGAACAGCTGGAGTATCAGTTAAAGAAAATCATTTTTGCCAATCGGGAAGGTTGCGAAGATTTTTTTAATAACAACAGTGACGAAGATAATTATTACAATTTCAGAAACCAGCGGTAATTAAACAGTCAGCTGTTTACCGGGGATACTGCTGATCAGTTGTTGCGTATATTCATTTTCAGGGTGATGATAGATTTGTTCTGCATCACCCTGTTCTATAATTTTACCTTTATGCATTACCATTATGCGGTCGCTGATATAACGCACTACCGACAAGTCATGAGAAATAAAGATGGAGGTAAATCCCAATTCTTTTTTTAAATCGTTCAATAAATTTAAAACCTGAGCCTGTACACTCACATCTAAAGCAGAAACACTTTCATCAAAGATTAAAAAGCCGGGGTTTAATGCAAGTGCACGTGCAATACAAATTCGCTGGCGTTGGCCGCCGCTGAACTGATGCGGGTATCGGTTAAAATGATCGGATTGCAAACTTACTTTTTCCAATAATTCTATCACCCTTTCTTTACGCTGATTATTATTGCTGAGTACTCCATGTACCTGCAGGGGTTCCATTATGGAGTTGCCAATGCTGATGCGGGGATTTAAGGAGCCATATGGATCCTGAAAAATAATTTGCAGGTCTTTTCGCATCTTGCGTAAAGTTGTCTGTTTAATTGTGGTTATATCAGTATCGCCAAGCAATATCCTCCCTGATGTTGCCGGCACTAATTGTAAGATCGCCCTGCCTAATGTTGTTTTTCCACAGCCGCTTTCTCCTACAAGTCCCAGTGTTTCGCCCTGCCTCACTTCAAAGCTCACATCATCTACTGCTTTAAATTCATCTTCTGATTTGCCGAATATTTTTTTCTTTCCGGGAAAATATATTTTCAGGTTTTCAACTTTTAAAACAATATCTCCTGCAGTATGCTCCTGGTTTTCGGCTATCAGCTTTAAGCTTTCCGCTTTATGCTTTGTGCTTTGTTCTTTCCGCTTTTCGCTTTCCTCCCCAATAAAATCACTTACCACAGGCAATCGCTCACCTTTTTGCTTTCCTGCGGGCCGGCAGGCCAGCAAGGCTTTGGTATAAGCGTGTTGCGGGCGTTGCAGTAATTCTTTTGCATTACCCTGCTCTACAATTTCACCCTTGTACATCACTACAATTTTGTCTGCAATATCTGCCACCACACCTAAATCATGTGTAATGAGCAGTACACCCATATTATTTTGTATTTGTAATTCTTTAATTAATTCCAGAATATTTTTTTGTACGGTTACATCCAGTGCAGTAGTGGGTTCGTCGGCAATTAATAAAGAAGGGTTGCAACACATTGCCATCGCAATCATTACCCGTTGTTTTTGTCCGCCGCTTAATTCATGCGGGTAGCGGTTAATGATAGTGGCAGGTTCGGGGAGTTTTACTTTTTCAAATAAGGCAATGGTTTTTTCTTTCGCCAATGAATAGCTGCATTTTTCATGCACCTGAATGGCTTCTATTACCTGTTGTCCGCAGCTAAATACAGGATTCAGGGAAGTCATGGGCTCCTGAAATATCATGGCAATATTTTTACCTCTGATATCCTGCATCTCTTTTGGAGATAAGCGGTTAAGGTATACCGGTTGTTTTTCTTTTTGAAAAAATAGCAGTTCCCCTGAAATTGTAGTGTCGCCAGGTAAGAGTTTGAGTATCGACAAAGCAGTTACAGATTTACCCGAACCACTCTCCCCAACAATGGCTACCAGTTCGCCCTTTTTTATTTCAATGGAACTGTTTTTTACAGCCACGGTTTTACCCGATTCATTACTGAATTCAATAGAAAGGTTTCGTATGGAAAGTAATGGGGGCAATGTTCGTTGGTCGTTGGTCGTTGGTCGTTGGTCGTTGGTCGTTGGTCGTTGGTCGTTGAAGTTTTGGGTATGCAAGGTAAGTGGATATTCACCATTCACTATTCACCATTCACCATTCACCATTCACCATTCACTATTCACCATTCACTATTCACCTCTCACCATTAAAATTTCAAATGCCTAACCGTTAGTCCGTTATTGATCAATTGTTTTAATGAGTCGATTCCAATTTTTAAATGACGCTCTACAAATCCGGCAGTTACTTTTTTATCGCTGGCTTCTGTTTTAACACCTTCGGGTACCATGGGTTGATCACTTACTAAAAGTAATGCGCCAGTGGGTATGCGGTTATAGAATCCTACTGAAAAAATAGTGGCTGTTTCCATATCAATGGCATAAGCTTTTACTTTTTGCAGATACATTTTAAATTCTTCATCATGTTCCCAAACTCGGCGGTTAGTGGTATATACAGTTCCGGTCCAGTAATCGGTTTCGTAATCCCTGATGGTAGTGGAGATCGCTTTCTGCAAACTAAATGAAGGCAGTGCAGGTACAATAGGAGGGAAATAGTCATTGCTGGTACCTTCTCCTCTCATTGCTGCAATAGGTAAAATCAAATCGCCAATGCTGTGTCTTTTTTTAAGACCACCGCATTTACCTAAAAATAAAACGGCTTTTGGATTGATGGCGGTTAACAGATCCATTATTGTGGCTGCACCCGGACTACCCATTCCAAAATTGATGATGGTAATATTTTCTGCAGTGGCACATTGCATGGGCCTGTCTTTTCCAACCACAGCAACTTTATTCCATTCAGCAAACATATCAACATAGTTGACAAAATTGGTAAGCAAAATATATTCTCCAAAATTCTCTAATGCTTCTCCGGTATATCTCGGCAGCCAGTTGGTTACAATTTCTTCTCTTGTTTTCATCTTGTTTCTTTTTTTAATCAATATTTTATTCTGTTCACCAGCCCTGTTTTGCAGGGCTCATTGGTACCACATATCTTTGCTTTGCTTAATCAACGAAAGTGGCAATCGTTAAAAGTACAAAAAAATATGCTATTCAGCGCAAAGCTGCAGCCAACAACATGATAAAAATTGACTATCCGCCATATCAGCCTAAAATAAAAAAGGATGCCGGCAAAGAATTTATTTTTGATGAAGTGCGCAGGCGCTGGGTAGTGCTTACGCCGGAGGAATGGGTACGCCAAAATTTTTTACAATACCTTATTGTGGTAAAAAAATACCCGGCCGCATTGATTGCAGTGGAAAAAGAAATTGTACTCAACGATCTTAAAAAACGGTTTGATATTGTTGTGTATGATACCAATACGCAGCCATGGATGATTATTGAGTGCAAGGAAATGAATGTGGAACTGAGTAAGCAGGTGCTTGATCAGGTACTGCGGTATAATATAACTATGCAGGTGCCTTATCTGGTAATTACCAATGGTAGCTACTGCATGGCTTTTCATTGTAATCAAAACCAGTTACTTCCTTTAACTGAAATCCCCAACCACTAATTAACCAATAAACCAATTAACTGATTAACCAATTAAC
>JBAXET010000072.1:0-14886 GCA_037140275.1 Ferruginibacter sp.
ATAAGTTTGTAATTAAATAAGGAGGATAACTTGACCAATGGTTTAGCCAAATTCTCCTTATTTTTAATATTATAAAATTACAATTATGCCAATAAGAATGGTGGATGATCCCGAAAATCAGGGTGATTATAATGAGCAGAATGATAACTCCGGCGGCGGGGGCAGATCCAATCCCGGCGGTGGTGCTGGTGGTGGACTGCTTAATTTTTTACCCTTACTGTTAAGCCTCTTCGGCGGTGGTGGTGGTGGAAAGAAAGTTATTTTGCTTTTAGTAGTAGCAGTGGGCGCGTTCTTTTTAATGCGTAATGGAGGCAGCAGTGGTTCAGGCATCAGTGATATCATATCCAAATTTGCTACCGGAGGAAACTTAGATCCCAACGAATTTAAAAAAGCTTCTGTGTATGAAGGCCTATCAGATGACAATGGTAAAAACCCTTTACCCGAATCTGTTTCGCTATTGCAATATGCACCTAAAAGAATGAATCAGGGCAAGCAGGGCAGTTGTGTGGCATGGAGCAGCGGATACGCAGCTCGCACTATTCTTGAAAGTACCAGCACCCGTAACGATCCAAACAGTGTGGCATTCAGTCCTGCATTTTTATACAATAATATCAGTCTGGGCGATGGCGATTGCCAGGGTTCTTATATCATCAGGGCAATGGAGTTCATGCAAAAAAATGGCGCTGTTCCTTTTCAGCAATTTCCATATGACGAAAATGATTGTACCCGTCAGGCCAACCGCGATTTGTTTAGCAGTGCCGGCGAATATAAAATTCATGGCTTTACCCGTTTAACCGATGATGCAGGCGTAAGTGCATTAAATTACCGTGCCATTAAAGAACATCTGGCCAAAGATGCGCCTGTAGTAATTGGCATGATGGTAGGCGGAAGTTTTATGCAGGATATGATGGGACAAAAAGTATGGCATCCTACTGACGATGATTATACCCAGCAGGGCTTTGGCGGACATGCCATGTGTGTGATTGGTTATGATGATCGTATTGAAGGCGGTGCTTTTCAAATTATGAACAGCTGGGGGTCTGAATGGGGTGATAATGGAACAGCGTATGTTCGTTATGGTGATTTCAGAAAATTTGTACGTGAAGCATACGGCATGGATCCCTTACCAAAAACTGGCGCTGCATTGAATGTAGATTTTGAATGCAATATTGGTTTGGTAAATGCATCTACTAAACAGTATATCCCTTTGCGAGCCGGTTCAGGTAATGTATTCACAACAGTATCGCCGATGCAAAAAGGCACTAAATTTAAACTGGAATTAAAAAATGCACTGGAATGTTATGTGTATATTTTTGGACAGGATACCGATAACAGCAGTTATGTGTTGTTTCCCTACAAACCCATTCACTCTGCCTATTTTGGTATAACCGGTTATCGTTTGTTTCCACGCAAAGAATCTTTGCAAGCCGACAGTATTGGCACAAAAGACAGGATGGCCATTGTGGTAAGCAAACAACCATTAGACTATGCCGCATTAAATGCTGCCATTAATAACAGCAGCCAATCCACTTATGCAGGCAAACTAAACGATGCCATCAGTGCCAATGCCATTACAGGAGTTCGGTTCAGCAACAGCAATGCCGGCAATATATATTTTAAAGCAGCAGCTGGTGAAGAAAAAAATATTGTAGGTTGCATAGTGGAGATTGATAAACAGTAAAATACCTGAATAAGAAGTGCAATTAAATAAGGTTACTTAAATTTTAAAGCGCCCCTCCGCGTTCCTTCTCCTAAAGGAGAAGGGTTGGGATGAGGTATAAAAATAAACTATGCTAAAAAAGATTTTCATTGCCATTGTATGCTGCCAAATTGCAGCAAGCAGTTTTGCTCAGGAAACTAAACTCTATAATCCTGCAGCAGATGCGGAAAAAGATATTGCCGCAGCCATAAAAAAAGCAAAGGCAGAAAATAAATATGTATTACTGCAGGGCGGCGGTAACTGGTGCAGCTGGTGCATTGAGTTTGCCCGTTTTTGTAAAGCTGATCCTAAAATAGATTCGGTAATTAATGCTTCTTTTGTATGGTACCATTTAAACTGGAGCAAAGAAAATGAGAATAAAAAAGTATTTGCCCAATATGGTTATCCGCAGCGTTTTGGTTTTCCGGTATTTATTATTTTAGATGGTAATGGCAACCGTATCAATACTCAAAACAGTGAATATCTGGAGAACGGTAAAAAAAGTTACGACCAGCATAAAGTGCAAACCTTTTTAGAAATGTGGAGCCCGAGAGCATTGAATCCGGAAATGTATGGTGATTGATATTGTTTGTACAACTGTCAAATCGTTTGAGTAATTCTAAAACGCTGCAAACAAAATATGAGCAATAGCAACACATTCTTCCAACTTATCAATAATAAATTCAAGTTCAATTTATTTTTACTGAGTAAATTACCCAGCGCATTTTTTTGCGGGGTTAGGGTGCAATTTGCTGATGAAAAAAAATGTATGGTGACTGTTCCGTTTAAATGGTTAAGTCAGAACCCTTTTAAGAGCACTTATTTTGCCTGCTTAAGTATGGCTGCAGAAATGAGTACCGGCGTTTTGGCTATGGCGCATATCTACAAACGCAACCCGGCTGTTAGCATGCTGGTATTAAATATTAAAGGCGATTTTATTAAAAAAGCCACCGGCAAAACAACCTTTACCTGTGCTGATGGACTGATGATCCGACAAACCATTGAAGATGCCATTTTTGATGGGCAGGGTAAAACAGTCAGCGCCAAAAGCACCGGCTGCAACGAAGCCGGAGAAGTGGTAGCCATATTTGAAATTATCTGGAGTTTTAAAGCCAAAGAACTGTAGTGTACCAGTTTTGATAAAAGGTTGCCAACCTTCCTTAGCGCTATATTTACAAATAATACTATTTCAAGGTTGGCAACCTTTCGAATTGAGATACTACTCAAACAAAATTCGTAAAAGACATAACTGCACTCATTGGCTGAATACATGCTAAATATGAGTATTATCATACCATCAGCCTTTTGATTAAATTTTTCTCTCCCGATATTTGCCTAAATTGCATCCTCAAAGTTCAACAATCATCATCTGTTGAAGAGTGCGACGCCTAAACTGCTGATAAAAGCGTTGCAGTTTGTTAAATAACATTTTTAATTGCCTGCAATTAAAATAAATTTAGTTTATGAATAAAGATGAACTCCGCAAACAACAGGCCTTAGAATATCATTCCAAAGGAAGGCCCGGAAAAATTGAAGTTGTTCCCACTAAAGAAGCCAAAACACAAAGAGACCTTTCATTAGCATATTCACCGGGTGTAGCAGTACCTTGTATGGAAATTTTTGCTAACCCTGAAGATGTTTATAAATACACGGCCAAAGGAAACCTGGTAGGTGTTATCAGCAATGGTACCGCTGTATTAGGCTTGGGTAATATTGGTCCCGAAGCTGGTAAGCCGGTGATGGAAGGAAAAGGTGTATTGTTTAAAATATTTGCCGACATTGATGTATTTGATATTGAGATCAACGAAACTGATCCGGAAAAATTTGTACAGATCGTTCAAGCTTTGGAACCCACATTTGGTGGCATCAATCTGGAAGATATTAAAGCACCCGAATGTTTTTATATTGAAACAGAATTAAAGAAACGTTGCAAGATTCCGATCATGCACGATGACCAGCATGGTACAGCCATCATTTCTGCAGCTGCATTAATTAATGCAGTAGAAATTCAGAAAAAGAAACTGAATAAAGTGCAGATTGTAGTAAATGGTGCAGGTGCTGCAGCAGTTTCCTGTATGCGTTTGTATATCAGCTTAGGTGCGAGCAAAGAAAATATTAAAGTGTACGACAGTAAAGGCCTCATTCATGCCGGCCGTACGGATCTGGATGAAACCAAACAAAGTTTTATTTCCACATCAAAAGCATTAACACTTGCCGAAGGCATGAAAGATGCTGATGTATTTATAGGCTTAAGCAAGGGTAATGTGGTTACACAGGAGATGGTAAAATCAATGGCAAAAAATCCCATCATATTTGCCATGGCAAATCCTGATCCCGAGATTACTTACGAAGCGGCTACTGAAGTACGTAAGGATCTTATAATGGCTACCGGAAGAAGTGATTATCCAAATCAGGTAAATAATGTTTTGGGCTTCCCGTATATTTTCCGCGGCGCTTTAGATGTAAGGGCTACCACCATTAATGAAGCCATGAAACTGGCTGCAGTAAAGGCATTGGCGGCACTCACCAAAGAGCCTGTTCCGGATATAGTGAATCTGGCCTACAACGAAAAAACAATTGTATTTGGCCCCGATTATATTATTCCAAAACCTGTTGATCCAAGATTATTATCTACCGTGGCTCCTGCTGTAGCAAAAGCAGCCATGGAAAGTGGTGTAGCAAAAAATCCAATCACTGATTGGGATGCTTATGAATTGCAGTTGAACCAACGCCTTGGACTGGACAATCAGCTGAGCCGTGTAATTGGCAACAAAGCAAGAAAAGATCCTAAGCGTGTTGTATTTGCTGATGCAGAAAATTTGAAGATCTTAAAAGTAGCGCAGCTGGCACAGGAAGAAGGTGTGGCCTATCCAATTTTATTGGGTGATGAAGCTAAGATTTTAAAAATTGCAGCAGAGAATGGTATCGATTTGGAAGGTATGCCTATCATTAATCCAAAAGCAGATGATACAGAGGAGATACGTAAAAAATTCGGCGACATGTTTTTTGCAAAACGCCAACGCCGCGGTATTAATAATTACGAGGCTTACAAAGCAATGAAAGACCGTAATTATTTTGGTTGTATGCTGGTGGAAGATGGTGATGCAGATTGTATGATCAGCGGACTCAGCAGAAATTATCCCGATACCATCAAACCTGCATTGCAGGTAATTGGTACCGAAGAGGGCGTTAAAAAAATTGCGGGCATGTATATCATGTTCACCAAACGTGGTCCTTTATTTTTAGCTGATACCACCATTAATTTTAATCCCACTGCCGAAGAACTGGCCGAGATTACGTTACTGGTTGCAAAAGAAGTAAAGCAATTCAATATCAAGCCACGCATTGCCATGTTATCGTACTCTAATTTTGGCAGCAGCAATGGTGCAGAAGCGATATTGGTGCGCAGGGCTAGAGAAATTGTAAAACAAAAAGATCCCAATTTGGTATGCGATGGTGAGATACAGGGTATTCTGGCTTTCAATAAAGATATTCTTAAAGAAAACTATCCGTTCAGCGAACTCATCAATGGAGAAACCAATACACTGATCTTCCCTAATCTGGCATCAGGCAATATTGCGTATAACCTGTTGCAGGAAATTGGTGGAGCAGATTCTATTGGTCCAATTTTGTTAGGCCTGAAAAAGCCTGTACACGTTTTACAGTTGGGTAGTTCAATCCGCAGTATTTTTAATATGGTATTAATTGCTGTGGTGGATGCGCAAATGAAATGCAAAACCGATACACAGGAAGTGGTGAAAAAAAGTAAATGGTGGAAGCGTTTTAAAAAGACCTCACATGAAATGTAAAACATTTGATATGAAACCTGTTTGCATTGCGCTTTTATTTTTTGTTTGCTCCTGCTCGCAGGTAAAAGAAAAAGTGAAGGAAGGAGCACATAAAGCTGGAGAAGCCGGCGGCTCTGTGCTTAAAGAAGTCAGCTCAGGGGTGAGCCAGGCTTTTGATATCACTGTTGAATTAAGCAATGCATTACAGGATGCGGGTATCAGTTTGGGTAAAAGTACTTTATCCAGTTCGGTTAATGCCAGCGATAATATTTTGAACCTGTATGTTATTTTTAATAAAGATTTTACCGGAACTGTTACGGTAAAAGTATTTGACAATAAAGGTTTAGAAATGGGAAGGGCTAAAACAAGTTTGGCAGGAAAAAAAGATGAAGCCAAATATATTCCCGTTAATTTTGACGTGCAGACAAATATAGATTCAGACAGTAAAGTAAAAATTGAATAATGAGTTTTTTCACCCATTTTGGCCGCTACCTTTTAATGTTAAAAGGCATGTTTACCAAACCGGAAAACATACGGATGTACTGGAAAGAGTTCATGCACCAGTGTGTTGAAGTAGGTATTGGTTCACTGGGCATTGTGGTGATTATTTCTGTATTCATGGGTGCGGTAAGTGCGGTGCAAACTGCGTATCAGCTGGTAAGCCCTTTAATTCCCCGTTCAACCATTGCACAAATTGTAAGAGATACCGTAATTCTGGAGTTTGCTCCTACAGTTGTTTGTATTGTACTGGCGGGTGTGGTAGGCAGTAAGATTGCCAGTGAGCTGGGTAATATGCGGGTAAGCGAACAAATAGATGCGCTTGAAATTATGGGCATCAATACCAAAGCATATTTAATTCTTCCTAAAATTTTGGCGGCTTTAGTCACGATTCCTTTGCTGGTTACTTTATCGATGGGACTGGGTATTTGGGGCGGCCGTTTGGCAGGTGCGGCTTCAGGCATTTTATCCACAGATACTTTCGATCGGGGTTTGCTCGAAAATTTTATGCCCTACAATGTGCAGTTTGCATTGATCAAGTCGTATACTTTTGCATTTATCATCAGCAGTATTCCTGCTTACTTTGGGTACTATGTTAAAGGTGGTGCTTTGGAAATTGGCCGTAGTAGTACCACCAGTGTGGTTATCAGCTGTATCATGATCTTATTTGCCGACTATTTACTGGCGCAAATCTTACTGGCATAATAGCATTACTATAAGTGCCCGTAAGCTGAATAGTTAAACTATAAACTATTTACATGTTGTATAAAAGGATTTTTTTGTTGCTGTTCATTGCCATTACTGTGGTGAATGTATATGTATACCGCAACAGGGATGCCTATACTTTTAAAAAACAATCCACTTACAACGAAATTTATCCCAGCTACTCCAGCTTCACTGCAGCTAAATTTAGTGTACTTAACGACAGTACTATTGAAATCGTTGCAAACGATGTGAGTAATAAAAACAGTAAGTGGGCTATTAATAAAGACGGACAGCCTTATACTGTATTCACCGGTTTATATCCGCAGCTAACCGTTCCAAAAGGCAAACATGATTTTACGGTTTTTAATACTCAAAAAGACAGTTTTTGTGTACAGGCAGAATACATGAGTGCTGAAGATTACAATCAGTTTAAGCTTACCAGAAGCAGTACTTTACTCATCTTTAATTCAACCTTATTACAAGTTCAGGGCATTAATAATCTGGATAAATGGAAAGATGATGAAGTAATTTCATCTCCTGATGAAGCTGCAGCTGTTGCTGCAGTTTTAAAAGACTCGATGAAGGTAACAGACAATGAAACCACAGTAGAAAAAATAAAAAAGATTGGCTGTTATCTGGGCTTTAAATTATTCCCCTCCAGAGGAACTCCCAGCGACAGTTTGGGTAATCTTTCGGTATATAAAAAATTTACTGCTGCATTAACAGGATCTCCTATCTGGTGCGGCAATTATACCATGATCTTTAATTTATTTGCGTTAAAAGCTGGCATCAAAACCCGGCATGTGGAAATCAGCAAAACAGGGGGCACTGTACCAGGTAACCTGCATGTGTTTAATGAATATTATATTCCGGAACAAAAAAAATGGGCGGCTATTGACCTTACTTTTAATAATATTTTTTATACCGATACAAAAGGAAATTTTTTAAATGCTGTACAGGTAAAAAATGCCGGTAAACAGGACAGTACCATAAAAGTATTGCGGCCACATTCCGCTACAGAACTGGTGGCTGAAAGATTTGACCTGCAGGAACCGCTGTTTTTTGAAACCTACAGTGCCGATAATGATTTAAAATTTTACCTGTCGTTAAACTACAACGAATCCAATGTATTTTATAAAAAATTACTGCGCTATTTTCAAATAAAATATTATTACGAGAGCTATTCGGATAATTCACAGGTTGAAAACCGTAAGTTCTGGCAAAAACAATTATTTTTATTATTACAGTTGATTATGACAGTACTGCTGGTGCTGGCATTACTGCTAAACAGATTACTGAAACATGATTGAATTTAAAAACATAAAGAAGAGTTTTGATGATAAAGTGGTACTGGACGATGTGAGCCATACCATGCAGGCCGGAATGTGCAACCTAATCATTGGTACCAGCGGCAGTGGCAAAACTGTATTGCAAAAATGTTTGGTGGGTCTGTTTGAACCTGATGCAGGCACCATTACATATGATGGCACCAGCTTTACCGATATGAGTGCTGACGACCGAAAAGCAATAAGGCAAAAAATAGGCATGTTGTTTCAGGGCTCAGCTTTATTCGACAGTATGACGGTGGAGCAAAATATCATGTTCCCGCTGGATATGTTCACCCATAAAAGTTATGATGAAAAATTACAGCGGGTTAATGAAGTGCTGGAAAGAGTAAACCTGGAAGGCGTGAATGCAAAATACCCAGCAGAGCTGAGTGGTGGTATGAAAAAACGTGTAGGTATTGCCCGTGCCATAGTTCTAAACCCCAAGTATTTATTTTGCGATGAGCCCAACTCCGGACTTGATCCACAGACCTCCATGGTAATTGATAAATTGATTTACGATATCACCAAGGAATTTAACATGACCACGGTGATCAATACCCATGATATGAACAGTGTGATGGAGATTGGAGAAAATATATTGTACATGTACCAGGGTAAAAAAGAGTGGAGCGGCAATAAAACCGAGATCATCTTCAGTAAAAATGAAAGGCTGAATGCTTTTATTTTTGCCTCCGAATTTTTACAGGATGCCAAAGACATGCGTATGCTGGAAGCCAGAGGTAAAATTGATAACGAAAGAAATATGGATGATTTGCTGAAATAAGCTGTTGACATTATCTGATTCTTAAAGGTGGCTAATTGGCCTTTTGTAGTCCCATCAGGGCCTAATGCATAACGGAGCGTCGCCAATGCAGTCCCATCAGGGCTATGCCGCCCGCCCCAAAATATCCCTTTCTATAATAACCTATCTGCCCTATCTTTGCGCCACCAAATTTTTAATTTTTAATTCTTAATTGAATCATGTCAGTTCTAGTAAACAAAAATTCCAGGATAATAGTACAGGGTTTTACCGGTACAGAAGGCACTTTTCATGCCACGCAAATGATAGAATATGGTACTAAAGTTGTGGGCGGCGTTACACCTGGTAAAGGTGGCAGTACACATTTAGACAAACCTGTATTTAATACTGTTGCCGATGCAGTTAAAACCACCGGCGCTGATGTAAGCATCATTTTTGTACCACCGGCTTTTGCCGCTGATGCCATTATGGAAGCTGCTGATGCAGGTATTGCACTGGTAGTATGTATTACAGAAGGTATTCCGGTACAGGATATGGTAAAAGTAAAAAATTACCTGCAAACCAAAACAGCCCGTTTAATTGGACCTAACTGTCCGGGTGTTATTACCGCCGAAGAATGTAAAGTGGGTATTATGCCCGGCTTTATCTTTAAAAAAGGAAGAGTGGGTATTGTATCAAAATCGGGTACTTTAACATACGAAGCTGCCGATCAGGTGGCTAAGGCCGGACTGGGTATTTCAACTGCTATTGGTATTGGTGGCGATCCTATTATTGGAACCACTACTAAAGAAGCGGTGGAATTATTTATGAACGATCCTGAAACAGATGCCATCGTAATGATTGGTGAAATTGGGGGTGGTATGGAAGCAGAAGCTGCTGAATACATCAAAAGCACGGGTAATAAAAAACCTGTGGTTGGCTTTATAGCCGGACAAACTGCCCCTCCGGGTCGCAGAATGGGACATGCCGGTGCTATTGTAGGTGGTGCTGATGATACTGCTGCTGCTAAAATGAAAATTATGGCAGAATGCGGTATTCATGTAGTGGCCAGCCCTGCAGATATTGGTAAAACTATGGCTGCTGTTATTAAATAATACTGCGCCTTAACGCATAAAAAAATCCCCCGTACTCCGGGGGATTTTTAGTTAGTGCGGGTATAGTTTAGTGCCTTCCGCGATTGCCGTCGTGGTCATCATCTCTTCTCTCTCTGCGGTCATCGTCTCTGTCGCGATGATCATTATCTCGTCCGTAATTTTTATACAAAGCTCTTTCAGAAATATTTACTCTTCCGTAAGCACCAATTGAAAGCGCTGTTTCCACATTAGGTTTTAAGAAGATGGAATTGCTATATACCACTTCACGTTTTTGTTTACCCCAGAAATTAGTGCGCCACTGGTATACCACCACATTGTGCATACCCGGATTTAACATGCCGGCATTTACAGTGTTACCATTAGATGCTAACTGATAGCCATTATCAATTACAACAGAAAATCTGCTGGCTGTATAAGCGTTTACAATTAACACACTGCTTTTATAGTTGTTATTATAATCGCCATTGTTTCCCCTGCCCCATCCTTTACCATTATCATTTTTCCATTGTGCAAATCCTGAAGTGATAATCATCATCAGAACTAAAAGTGTAGAAATTTTTTTCATTGTAGTAAATTTAAAAATGAAGAAATATTGTCGCAGTATTTTTGTACTGCTTGCAGGGTATAATTCAAACGCTGTGCCGTGTGCCAAATATTTATACAAGAAAATGTTAAAGGCTGAAAATATTTTTTTTGCAGTTACTTATAATGGTGCGTATCTTTTTTAGGCTATGCATTAACGTTACAAAAACAATACAGCCTCAAAATAAATTGAGGCTGTATATTATTGCCGGGCAGGACAGGTTTCTTAATGCAAATCTTTTTTCAGCTCTTTAATATCTTCTTTCAACTCTTTTTTGTCTTCTTTACGGTCCTTTACATCTTCCTTCAGGTCTTTCTTATCTTTTTGCACATCTTTTACATCTTCCTTAAGGTCTTTCTTTGCTGCTTTCAGTTCTTTATTATCTTGTACCAAAGCAGCTGCATCTCCATTGACTATATCCGCCTTAATTTCCTGCTTTTCATTTTTAATGTTTTTCACATCAGAACGGATATCTTTTTTATCCACAGCAATATCTTTTTTATCGGCACGGATATCTCTGGTATCCTGTTTGATATCATGCCTGTCGGCTCTTATATCTTTAATATCATGACGGATTTCGGGTTGATGTGCCCGATGCGCCGGATGTTGGTGATGGCCCTGAGCCATGGTGGTACTGATGAATGCTGTTAGTGCTGCAGCAACCAGAATTAATTTTGTTTTCATTTGTAATTTTTTAAATGATGTATATGAATGCCATTTTAAGACTGTACATGTAGTACATAGTTTAAATACTGTTAAAAAATATTAACAATCCGCTTATTATTACATTATGCATATGGAATCAGTTTTGCATCTCATAACATATTGTATCTTGTAACTAAAATAAGTTGGTATGTTTTTACAAAAAATATTGCTGGTACTTTTTACCGGCCTGTCATTAGCGGGTATGTCGCAAACAAAAAATAATTATAGCAGCAACTGGAAAAAAGTGGAGGGCTTCGAAATAAAAGGCCTCACTAAATCGGCTTTGGCAGAAGTACTGGTTATTTATAAATTGGGAGTAAAAGATAATAATGATGCACAGCAGATAAAAAGCTGTATGTACCAGGTAAAATACCGGAACCTAGTGGAAGAAGACGGCCACGAAAACAATATCTTTTTTTTAGATACCCTGATCAGCAATGCCAAAGCCCCTGCAAAAAATATCTTGCAAAGCATGCAGGCCGAGATGTTCTGGAAATACCTGCAAAACAACCGTTGGAAATTTTATAACCGCACTGCACTCACAGAAGAAAAAAGTAACAACTTCAGCACATGGAGCATAGATAAAATACATGCCGTTATTTCCAAATTATACAAAGCCTCTGTACAAAATGATGCCCAGCTAAAAACCACCGCACTGGATGCTTATGATCCCATAATTATTAAAGGAACCAATACCCAGTCACTTCGCCCCACATTATTTGATTTTTTAGCTCATCGTGCGCTGGAATATTTCATGTCCGACGACCATGATCTTAATAAACCTTCCTATGCATTTACCATTAGCGAAGCAGCTGCTTTTACTGATGCTGCCAGTTTTGTAAAATATAGTTTTAAAACAAAAGACAGCAGTTCTTTACAACACAAAGCATTGCTTTTATTACAGAATATTATACAATTTCACCTGCAGGATAAAAAATCAGATGCCTTAATTGATGCCGACCTGGTCAGATTGGATTTTGTGAATACCTATGGCACTATAACTAATAAAAAAGAGGCCTATGAAGCTGCATTAAAAAATATTGAAACAAAAAATGCCTCTCATCCCGGAGCTGCGCAGGCTGGTTATTTACGTGCCATGATGTATAAAGAGCGAGGTGAAGGATATAGTCCTGACGGTAACAGCGCACATCAATATGAAATAAAAAGAGCCGCATCATTGTGCGACAGCATTATAACCAAATTTCCCGGAACTGAGGGTGCCATTAATTGTAAAAACCTGTTGCAGATTATTGAAACGCCGCAATTAACTATCAATGCCGAAAAAGTAAACCTTATTAACGAACCCTTCCGTGCATTAGTACAATATAACAATATACCCAAACTGTATCTGCGCATCATTCCGGTTACGCATGATGAAATAATAAAACTGAATAAATCTGATTATGATCAGATTTGGAAAAATTATTCAGGACTTAAGACATTAAAAAGCTGGAGCATCAATTTACCCGACCTTAAAGATTTTCAGCAGCACAAAACAGAAATTAAAATAGATGCCCTGCCCCGCGGCACATATATCATACTGGCCAGCGCTAATGAGCATTTTACACTGGAGAAAAATATACTGTGTAAACAAGTCATTCATGTAAGCAATATCAGTTTCCTTCATAACGGCAACAGAGAGTATTATGTTTTACATCGCGATAACGGACTGCCGCTTGCCAATACACAGGTGCAGGTATGGGAAAGCAAATACAATTACCAGAAAAGCATGCAGGAAGAAATTAAGGCAGAAAAATATACCACTGACAAAAACGGTATGTTTAAAATGAAAGCTACTAACGATTACCGCAGTTTTCTTCTGCAGCTGAAGCATGACAGCGATGAGTTGTTTATGAACGACAATGAAAGTTACAGCTCTTATATCAGTAACATGACAACAACAGAGCCTCAAACATTTTTATTTACCGATCGCAGTATCTACCGCCCCGGACAAACGGTATATTTTAAAGGTATTGTAATTCAAAAAAATGCCGACACTAAAAAAAATGCAGTACTGCCTAATTTTAAAACTAAAGTACTGCTGATGGATGCAAATTTTCAAAAGGCTGCTGAGCTTATTGTAAGCACCAACAGTTATGGAAGTTATAAAGGCAGTTTTACATTACCTGCTGGATTGATGAATGGGATATTCAGATTGCAGGATAGTGTAACCAGAATTATGGCAGACTTTAGTGTGGAAGAATATAAGCGGCCAAAATTTGCTGCCGACATTGAAAAACCAAAAGGCACATACCGCCTCAACGATAGCATCACAGTTAGCGGCACCGCCAAAGCACTTGCAGGAAATGTAATTGATGGAGCAAAAGTTAATTACCGTGTGGTACGCAAAGTACAGTATCCTGCTTGGTGGGGCTTTGGTTCTTATTACCGCGGTGGTTACAGAAACAATGATGAAACAGAAATTGCCAACGGTGAAATGATCACCGATGTTAAAGGTGAATTTAAAATAAAATTTAAGGCTTTACCCGATGAATCAGTTGCTAAAGCAGATCAACCCATTTTCTATTATGAAGTAAGCGCAGATATTACTGATATCAATGGAGAAACCCGCAGTGCCAATACCAGCATTGCAGTTGGGTATCAGGCATTGCAACTAAGTATTGTGCAAGCAGAAAAAATGCCGGCAGACAGTTTTAAGAAACTGACCATTCGCAGCAGTAATATGAATGATATTTTTGAGCCGGCTGCAGTAAATGTTTCTCTTACTAAAGTACAGTCGCCGAATAAAATTTTTAGGCAGCGTTTTTGGGAAATGCCTGATCAATTTGTAATGAGTGCTGATGAATACCATAGCCTATTTCCCTACGATATTTACAAAGACGAAGATCAGATCAGCAACTGGCCATTAAAAGAAAAGGCGACTGACATTACAGATACTACTGCAGAAAATTCAGCATTCAAGATTCAAGATTCAAGATTTGAAGCCGGATGGTATAAAATTGTAGCCAGTACAAAAGATAAATACGGGGAACTGGTAAAGGCTGAAAAATATATTCAATTAACGGCACCATCAGCAAATGCTCAAATTTTTGAAGCCATCCGTATAGATGGTAATAAGGATATGTACAAACCCGGAGAAAAAATTAATTATACCGTTGCTACCGGATTTGATAAAGTATGGATGATACATACTTTAAAAACAATGGATCAAAAGGACGGCACTACATTCCCCTTGTTTGAAAAAAATATACCGCAGCAATTTAGTTATGATGTTACTGAAAGCAGTCGTGGTGGTATGATGGTAAACTATGCTTTTGTGCAACACAATAGGGTGTATACAACAGATGAAAATTTTGATATCCCGTGGAGTAATAAAGAACTCAATATCAGTTATGCCACATTCCGTGATAAGTTATTACCCGGTGCCAAAGAAAAATTTACCATACATATCACTGGTGATAAGGGTGAGAAAGTAGCTGCCGAAATGCTGGCCGGTATGTATGACGCCTCACTGGACGAATTTAAACCGCATGGCTGGGGCAGTCTGGATATTTGGCCAAGGCTGTATAATAATAATTACGACTGGCAGCAGGAAGGCTTTGAAGAAGTAGAATCTGAATCACAGTCTGATGGCTATGATGACCATGAAGAATTTGATAAATCATACGATAAACTGGGATTTAAAAATTTAAAAGATAATGCAGTATATGAGTGGATGGATTGGGGAGGTAGCATGCGACAAAAAAATAGGTACCAAACATCCAG
>JBAXET010000073.1:0-14524 GCA_037140275.1 Ferruginibacter sp.
AGAAGTTTAGCTTAATCAGTTTCTAAACTTCTAAACCCCTAAACTCAAAATAACTAAGCCAACTACAGCACCCCTATCTTCATGTTGTTTCTTTTATAATACTATACAATTCCCTGTCATCTTGCCACATTTGAATTACTTGTACGATATTTGATGTTCAACCCCTAAATTAATCGAATGAAAATACTGCTTCACTACTTAAAGCCATATAAATGGACAATCGTACTGGCACTGTTTCTGGCTGCCGTTAATCAGGTGTTTTCCATGCTGGATCCCTATTTTTTTGGAAAACTGATTGACCGCTATGCCACTCACCCTTTTGAAAAAGGACATTTTAATGCGCAAAAATTATTTGTTTCTGAAGGTCCAAGAACCGAGAAGGAATTCATTTGGGGTGTCTTGAGTGTATTGGCGATATTGATCAGCGTGGCAATGGTATCAAGAATAGCAAAAGCTTTTCAGGATTATTTTACCAATGTAATTGTACAAAAATTTGGTGCAAAGATTTTTACTGACGGTTTGCAGCATTCCATGCAACTGCCTTATCAGGAATTTGAAGACCAGCGCAGCGGCGAAACATTATCTATTTTATCAAAAGTGCGTACCGATACAGAACGATTTATTATTTCATTTGTAAATGTGTTGTTCGGTATTTTGGTGGGTATAGTATTTGTATCTGTATATGCATTCAATTTACATTGGTCAATAATGCCCATTTACCTGAGTGGTATGCTGATACTGGCACTACTAATGAGCATCTTAAGTAAAAAAATAAAAGTCATCCAAAAAAATATAGTAAAGGAAACCACGGTGCTGGCAGGTACTACCACAGAATCTTTACGCAATATTGAATTGGTTAAAAGTTTAGGCTTAACGGGTCAGGAAATAAAACGCTTAAATGGTAACACGTATAAAATTTTAGGACTGGAATTGCGTAAGGTGAAAAGTATCCGCACACTTAGTTTTATACAGGGTACTTTTGTGAATTTTTTACGTCAGATAATTATGTTCACTTTGTTATGGCTGGTATTTAAAGGCCAGTTAACAGCCGGTGAAGTGATGACATTAACTTTTTATTCTTTCTTTATATTTGGTCCAATGCAGGAGATAGGCAATATTATTTTGTCATACCGTGAAGCCGAAGCCTCATTAAATAATTTTGATACCCTGATGAAGAAGGCACCAGAACCTGAGCCAGCTAATCCAAAATCATTGGGCAGTATAGAGTATTTATCTTTTAAAAATGTAGGCTTTCAGCATAAATCTGCTTCACAAAAAGCCATTGATGGTATCAGCTTTGATGCTAAGGTTGGCGAAACTGTAGCATTTGTTGGCCCTTCGGGATCAGGTAAATCTACTTTAATGAAACTACTGGTAGGGTTATACCGTCCGCAGTTGGGGAAAATATTATATAATGATCTGGATGAAACAGAAATTCATTTTGATGACCTGCGTAAACAAATTGGTTTTGTAACACAGGATACTAATTTGTTCAGCGGTACCATCAAAGAAAATTTATTGTTTGTTAATCCCGGCGCAAGCGATGCATTATTAAATGATGTATTGGCTAAAGCAAGCTGCACCGGATTATTGGCACGTGCTGAAAAGGGTTTGGATACTATGATCGGAGAAGGTGGATTAAAATTAAGTGGCGGCGAAAAACAACGCATCTCTATTGCCCGTGCATTATTGCGTCAGCCGCATTTACTGATCTTTGATGAAGCCACCTCAGCATTGGATTCTTTAACGGAAGAAGAAATTACCAATACCATTAAAGAAATCTCTTCTCAAAAAGAACAGATCACTATTTTAATTGCACACCGTTTAAGTACCATCATGCATGCCGACAGGATCTATGTTCTGGAAAAAGGGGAAGTGGTGGAAACCGGTAGTCATGAAGCATTGCTTGCAGAAAAAGGATTATATTATGCTATGTGGAGACAGCAGATCGGGGAAAGAAAAAAAACAATCACAGTTTAATTATATTATATGAACATACCAGTAGCAGATTATGTTGGATATGCAGGCGGCTTTGTTTCGGCCATTACATTTTTACCGCAGGTAATAAAAATATGGAAGACCAAATCGGTAAAAGACTTGTCTTCCCTTACCTTATTACTTCTTTTTGTGAATGTATCGCTTTGGCTGGTGTATGGTATCCTTGTTAATGCCAGTCCGATTATGGCCACTAACGGTATTGTGCTTTCCATGATCATTGCCATGATCTACTTCAAGTGGAAATTTAAATAGGGGGGTAAGTTTGTTACCATCGTCAAATTATAGTTTTATACCTTTGCAATGATGAGCACAAAGCCCAAACCCAATTTTTACTGGAGTATTTTTACCATGAAATGCCCCCGCTGCCGCCGCGGGCCAATGTTTAAAGATAATAATCCTTACAAAAAATTATCGCTGAACCATATTTTTGATATGCACGACAATTGTCCTGTATGCGGTCAAAAGTATGATATGGAAAACGGTTTTTGGTTTGGTACCGGATATGTGAGTTATGCACTGGCGGTAGCCATTTCTGTTGCAACAGGTATTGCCTGGTATTTACTGATTGGTATGTCGGTTAATGACAACCGTATGTTCTGGTGGCTGGGCGCGAATATTACTTTATTGGTAGTGTTGCAACCCTGGATGATGCGTATCAGCAGGGTGATTTATACCCGCTTTTTTATGAGTTATGAAGAGCACTACGATACTGAAAAGACGCAGGAGTTTGATTATTAACCCGCATCATTTTTAAAGATATCAGAAAAAATATTGGCCTTACTCAGTTCTTCAATATCGCTCAATTCCAATTCAATGGCTTTGGTGCTTTTATTTATTTCCAGTAAGGATAAAATAATAGAAGCCAGTAAAAAAATGAGGCTGGCTGCAAATATCCAGTGAGCCACCTGCATCCATCCTCTGAAGATGACATACATACACAATACGCAGCATAAAAAACTCATAATGCCAAACCCCTGCATATAACGAATCAGATTAATGCGGCTGCGGATATTTTTGATCTGGCTTAAAATATTTTTTTCCTTTTCTCCATGCTGGTATTCTTCATGCAATTTTCTTACCAATGTAGCCAATGATAAAAAGCGGTTGGTATAAGCCAGCATCAATAATGTAATGGCGGGAAATAATAAGGCTGGAGTATTGATATTGATCTCAATCATAAGATGAAATTACAATTTTTATAAGCATGCAGCATATTTTCATCTTTACATGCTAACCATGTGTAAACGGGCTTTATGTGTGATATATTTTCCATATCCATGACCCAATGTAATGCCTAAAGGAAAATCACTTGCCCAGTGCACACCGTTATTGATCATACTTAAAGCAATTAAGCCTGCAATGCTGTAGCCTACAGGTTTGATCCATCTCTTCTCGGGATAATTACTTCCAATGATGGTAACTGTATTTACAAATGTGGCCAGATGGCCCGAAGGAAAAGCATCATATTTTGTTTTATGATTTTGAAAGTCTTGCCACATTGGAAAAGGCTGCCAGCGGCCCCTGATAACTGATTCATCAGATGGGTTCTCTCTTCCGGTGAAATATTTCATGGCTTGTGTACCTACACCTAATACAATAAATGATTCGGCTAACTGACTTGCGGTATTCAGTGCCCTGTTATCTTTTTTTATTTTCCCCATTACATAAAAGCCTCCGGCTAATAGCATGGAAAAGGAACCTTGTCCCAAATTGTAAAACGCCGTATTGATATTTCTGGGAATTTTTCCAATATTGGTCGGCTTGCCTCCAATTTTTACATTAATGAAAGGAGAAAAACTTTCTGTGGAAACAATCTTACTGTCTTCCAGTTTATCATGAAGGGTATTGGTAATGGCCTGATCGCTCAACCATAAAAAAAGGGTAGACCCAGCAACTAATTTCAGGTTGTTGTAATTATTTTTCTGAAAAGATTTTTTTGCAAAGCCTGCCACATCTTTTGGAATGTTCGTAATAAACGAAAATGGCTTTGGCTTTTGATATACGATTGTATTAACAGGTATTTTGTTGCCTAACAGTGTATCTGTTTGCTGACAGCAAACACTAAGTGGCAATAACAGCAGCAATATGTAAATGTATTTTACCAACCGGCAACAGCAATTTTATGAGAAGAATGATGTTTTTTATCCATCCATTTTTGTGCCTTCCAGCCCAGCCATGCACTGCCTGCACCTACCACTGCACCTGCCAGTACATCAGTTGGATAATGCACGCCCTGGTACATTCTTGCCCAACCTGTACTAAATGCAAATACATACGAGGGTACTACAAAATACCATTTGCGATAACGAAGTGCTACAGATGTAGCCGTACAAAATGCAGCGGAAGTATGACCCGAAGGAAATGATAAACCACCGCTTTCGTCATCCCTTTTTACAATAAAAGCATATGTTTCAAATGGTCGTTGGCGGTTTACGATTCTTTTAGTGGTTTGTGTAATAATGCTTGATACTATAAAAGCGCCTCCCATATATAGCGCATCTTTCTGCAGCTGTTTATTATGACTGATAAATCCGGCAATTGCAATACCTGCAGGAATACCTGCGCTTAATGGCGAAACAGATGAGGCATTTAATTCCAGATACTTACTTTTAAAATTCGTCTCATTTTTATTGATCGGCTTCAGCAGGTTGATATCAAAATTTTGAGATGACGCACTTGTAAAGAGCAAACTAAAAATACATACTGATAGCGCTGCAGGAATTTTATTCATTTTTAATAGTATTATTGCAAGATACACTAACAGCGGTTAAATATCAGTTAATGCAACATCAGCGACTCATCAGTTTTCATTCTGTTACCGGATTAATTGCAGGAATTTTTATACTATTGCTTTCTTTATCGGGCACATTACTGGTTTTTCATAATGAAATAGATGCTTTTCAGCAACCCATGGCTGGCCTTACCAAAACGCCTCAAAAAAATCTTACGGTAGACAGTTGCTATAATATTGTTAAGCAACTATATCCGCATGCAATGATCAGCAGTTGTAACCTGCCTGAAAAAGAATTCCATTGTATTTCTTTTAATATATATGATTCCTCTTACATGGAAGGTACAAAAGCGCTGCAACTGTTTGTGCATCCTAAAACAGGGCGTATAGAAAATGCCCGTGGCGGAAGTGAAGATATCCGGCATAATTTTATGAGCTGGCTGGCTGCTTGTCACAGTTCTTTTCATGCTGGTAAAACCGGAGAGTGGTTGCTGGGATTTTTTGCCATCATTTTTTTTATCAGTATTGCAACTGGAATAATTTTGTACCGGCGCAGTATAATTGCAGTACTACTTTTTAAGAAAACAGTATGGAATAAAAATAACCTGCATCAGATTATCGGTACCTGGGCATTGCTATTTAATCTGATGATAAGCGGTACAGGCTTTTGGATGCAGCGTTATGTGTTTAAAAAAGAGTTTTATCAAACCTACAATTGGGTAAACACTATCAAACCTTCTCCTGATTTATCATTTAATTTTGACAGTGCTTATCAAAATATTAAAAAAACATACCCGCATTTTACCGGTTATGTCATTTATTTTGCTCAAAGCAAAAAGGGAAATACAGCTGTATACGGAAGCAATAGCACCAATGCTTTTATTCACTCAAAAAAATTAGCCGATGTAGTCAGTTTGGACAGCAATGGAGCTATAGTTAAAACCCGTTTGGTAAATGAAAACACTGCTGCAGATTATTATGATATTGTGAATTCACAACTGCATGTGGGCAGGTACGGGGGATGGGGGATAAAAATTTTATACAGTCTCTTTGGATTAAGTTCCGGCATATTAAGCATTACCGGATTCCTGCTTTGGCGCAAAAGAAAAAAGCGAAGCAGTATCTGATTGCTTCGCTTCAATTTTGTTTCACCACTACTATTTATCTATAGAAAAATTCAAAGGTATATTTAATTTGATGCTGAAATTTCTGCCCATATTAAAAACTCCTGATCTTCCTGTTACTACATTTTCAGCAGTATATTTCAAACGGCTTAAATGATTTTGATAAGCCACATCTGTAATATTCAACGCACTGAAACTTACACTGAAAATTGTGTTGCCTTTTTTATTTACTATATCCGATCCTATGCCTGCGTTAAAAAGTGAATAGCCTTTAGTGGCCGTTTCTGTTGCGTAAGCTGTAAAAATTGTATTCTGGGTAAATGTATTATCCATTTCCAGTTTTGCATACAAATGACGCATAGGGCCTTTTAGTTTATCAAAATTTCCTCTTAATTCTGTAACTAATTTTGGTGCCGGTATAAAAGGAATATTCTTTGATCCTTCAATAGCTGAGGCGAATTTTCCGCTTACAAAAGAAAAAGTATTTTCAATATGCAACCAGTCTAAAGGGTGCGGATGAATATCCAGTTTAGCTTCTAATCCTGCCAATGCAGCTTTCCGCTGGTCAAATTTAAATGCAGGAGTTAAATTGCCATTTACATTTACGAGACTGTCACCGCCATTATGGCTTTCTAGTTTTCTGTAAAAAATAAAATTGCTGAAGCTGTTATAGTAAGAAGAGATTCCGACTGATATATGTTCTGCAGTATAGTCAAACCCGCCATCAAATTGTAAACTGGTTTCGCTTTTTAAAGTAGCATCACCATATTCATAGCGGTTAGTGCCTTCATGTGCTCCGTTACTAGCCAGTTCAGGTATGCTTGGTGCCCTGAAGCCTCTTGCTATATTCAATTTAAAATTCAATTTATCTGTTGCCTGAGCTGCAAGACCAATACTGCCGGAGATATTGGAGAATGATTTTTTAAATGCATTGCCTTTGATAGTATTGCCATCCATTAAATTGTTTACATCAATATTTCTGGTATCATAGCGTAAACCTCCGCTCACAGTAATCGCTTTCATTACTTTTTGTGTATAGGCATAAGTGCCAAAATCAAATAATTGGTAATCGGGTATTAACTGCTCCACACCTTTATTGGTATTATCCTGCTGCATGCCGTTTATGCCCAATGAAGTTTTCCAGCCTTTTTTTTCTGCAAAATGATATTGGGCTGTATAAGTAAATGTTTTAAGGTCAAAATATAAACTCCTTTCATTCTGGTCATCTATATTGCCAAATTCTTCTCTTTGATTTTGCTGGAAGCCGAGATTGAACGTGAGGTAGTTCATTCCCATTTTAATATTATTATCTGAGGCCACTTTAAAATGCCTGATATGCTGGTAAGCTATTTGTGGCGTAGAGCTTTTAAAATCAGCATCATTAGCTATGGCTGTTCCGCCACCTGTTACAGGTTTAATAAAATAGCCATTGGCGTTTCTTTCTCCTTCTATCAATCCTGCTTTTAAATCAAAATTACTCATCAGTAAATGACTGTAGCCCCAGTTGCCATTGTAACCGGCATAACCACCCATATTGTGTTCATTGAATTTTGAATTGTATACATAGCCATCATATTTATTTTTATAATCTCCGGCGGCTTTATTACTGCTGTATACATTCCAGTTAAAGCCATTTTTATTGCCGCCGATATTGACGTTAAATGTTTGCAGCCTGTTATTGGTTTGCACATTACTGCTGATGTTCGCTTTTATGGTATTGTTCTGCACCGGCACATTGGTAATAATATTTACTACACCTGCCATAGCATCGCTGCCATAAATGATAGAGGCTGGGCCTTTCAGTAATTCAATTTTATTTACACTGGCTTCATCTACTTCAATGCCATGTTCATCTCCCCATTGCTGTCCTTCCTGCCTTACCCCATCGTTAATAGTAAGTACACGGTTATACCCTAATCCGCGGATCACCGGTTTTGAAATAGCAGGGCCCGTTGATAATGTAGATACACCGCCAATTTTAGTGAGTGATTCAATAATATTGGTAGAAGTGTTCTGGAAAAAATCCTGTTTTCGTAAAACCGAAACGGCGAAGGGTACTTTTTTTAATTGGGTGGCACCGGTTACACCGGTTACTATTACAGCATTATTTTCAACCACTGATTCGGTTAAGCTGAAATCTTTTTTGGTATCGCCAGTAATCATTACATTTTCTACCACCGTGGTATACCCTATATGTGATACTTCAATTAAATGGTTGCCCTCAGGAATATTCTTTAAAATGTAATTGCCCTCATTATCTGAAGCAGTGCCAATTTTTATATCGGTAATATAAATGGTACAGCCGGTTAGCGGCTTTCCTGTTTTGGCATCTGTAATCTTTCCATAAAAATTCCCTTTTAATACAGGAACAGAAAGAGGGTTGTTTGCATCGGCAAACAGTCCGAAAAATATACTGCTGATTACCAGCAGAAAAAATTGTTTCATTGTCTTAATTAGTATAGTCATCATCCAAACTTCCGGGTAATGACCGGAAGGGTGGGAAAAATATTGTTATAATAAAAAGTAACGGTCAGCAGACGGGGGTATAAAATCTGCGGGTAAGTTAATTATACCTTTGATGGCGGACCCCTGGTTTCAAAAGAGGTAGTAATTTTTAGCGGAGTAAAAAAATAATGTACCGTAACAATGCTGTGATATTGCACAGGCGCTGCCAGCGTAAAACTTGCATAATGTGCATCAGCATCTTTGGTAAGCTGATACTCGCATATAAAACAACGACTGTCGGTACCCGGCGTATTACATTCAGGTAAGCCCGATTTTTTAGTATGTGATTGGGATGGAGCAGCAAAGAAATTATTTGAAACATGCGAATGCAATACCTGTATATCGGTAACCAATGCCAATATTAGCAGCAGAAAACCCGCTGCTATACGGTTAAACCATATTGCTCTTCTGATTTGCACGAAGCGAAGATATAAAATTGCTGCAACAATGTTGCAAAATATTTTTATGCTAAAATTCAATTATCTTGAAACTAAATATTACTTGCTATGAACCAATACATTCTCTCTCTCGATCAGGGCACTACCAGCAGCCGTGCTATCATCTTTAATCAGCAGGGTGCCATCATATCAGTGGCACAAAAAGAATTTACTCAATATTTTCCACAGCCGGGTTGGGTAGAGCATGATGCCAACGAAATATGGAGTACTCAATTAGGTGTGGCTGCAGAAGCCATTTCAAAAGCGGGATTAACAGTAGAAAATATTGCTGCTATTGGTATTACCAATCAGAGAGAAACTACGGTGGTTTGGGAAAGAGCCACCGGTAAACCGGTGTATAATGCCATTGTTTGGCAAGACAGAAGAACTGCTTCTTTTTGTGATGAACTAAAAAGAAAGCAACTGGATAAAATGATTCAGCAAAAAACTGGTTTGATCATTGATGCTTATTTTTCTGCAACCAAAGTAAAATGGATATTAGATAATGTGGAAGGCGCCAGAGCAAAGGCAGAGAACGGAGAACTGTGTTTTGGCACAATTGATACCTGGCTGTTATGGAATTTAACCAAGGGGCAGGTACATGCTACTGATGTAAGCAATGCTTCAAGAACCATGCTGTGCAATATTCATACCCTGCAATGGGATGGAGAACTGGAAAAGATTTTTAACATACCCGGTAATATGCTGCCGCAGATCAGGAGCAGCAGTGAAGTATACGGAACTACACAAAATATTTTATCTGCCAAAAATATTCCTATTGCAGGAATAGCAGGAGACCAGCAAAGCGCCTTATTTGGTCAGATGTGTACCCATCCCGGTATGGTTAAAAATACCTATGGCACCGGTTGTTTTATGTTAATGAATACCGGAGAGCAGCCGGTTTTATCTACCCATAATTTATTAACTACTGTGGCATGGAAAGTAAATGGCATTACACAATATGCTCTGGAAGGCAGTGTGTTTATTGCAGGAGCTGTAGTACAATGGCTGCGTGATGGATTAGGCATCATCAATAAATCAGGTGATGTGGAGGCATTAGCGGCTAAGGTTAACAGTAATGATGGTGTTTATGTGGTGCCTGCATTTACAGGTTTGGGTGCACCGCACTGGAATCAGGATGCAAGAGGAACTATTGTGGGATTAACCAGAGGCAGTACATCTTCTCATATCGCACGTGCAGCATTGGAAAGTATCGCATATCAAACCATGGATGTATTAAAAGCAATGGAAGCAGACTCCGGAATTTCTATTAAAGAATTGCGGGTAGATGGTGGTGCTACTGCTAATGATCTGCTGATGCAGTTTCAAAGTGATATTTTAAATACCAAAGTATTAAGACCTACTGTAACAGAAACCACGGCCCTGGGCGCAGCTTATTTAGCCGGCCTTGCTGTGGGGTACTGGAAAAGTGTGGAGGATATTCAGCAGCAATGGCAAATTGATACAACATTTACTCCTGCTATGGATGAAGATACCAGAAATCAGTTGACATTTGGCTGGCAAAGAGCGGTGAATACTACTATTGGCTGGACAAAATAAAAGCCACCATAACTATGAACAGAGCCGGCATGATCTGCCAGTTGCAGGAAGATAAAGAATGGGACATCGTGATTATTGGCGGCGGCGCCACAGGGCTGGGTATTGCTGTTGATGCCACAACCAGAGGCTACTCCACTTTATTAATTGAGCAGCATGATTTTGCAAAAGGAACATCAGGCCGTTCAACTAAACTGGTGCATGGTGGCGTGCGTTATCTGGCTCAGAGGAATATTAAATTAGTAAGAGAAGCATTGAAAGAAAGAGGCCGCTTATTACAAAATGCGCCGCATGTTACAACCAATCTTTCTTTTGTTTTGCCCTGTTACAGTCGCTGGCAAAAAATATATTATGGCATTGGCTTACTATTGTATGATCTGATGTCGGGCAGGCATGGTTTGGGTAAAACAAAAATCATCAGCAGTAAAAAAGCAGCAGCATATCTCCCCACTATCAATACAAAAAAATTAAGCGGTGCCATTGTTTACCGCGATGGGCAGTTTGATGATACCCGGCTGGCCATTAATCTGGCACAGACAGCTGCTGAAAACAGTGCAACTATTATTAATTATTGCGCCCTTACGCAATTAATAAAAACTGATGGAAAAATCACCGGTGCAGTAATACATGATAATATCAACAATATTCAATATCAGCTCAGGGCAAAACAGGTGATTAATGCTACCGGCGTTTTTACCGACGAAATATTGAAATTAGATGATGCCAATGCAGAAAATATGGTGAGCCCTTCGCAGGGTATTCATCTTGTTCTGGATACACAATTCTTCCCTGGTCCGGAAGCCATGATGATTCCCAAAACAGAAGACGGCAGGGTTTTATTTGCTGTGCCCTGGCATGACAAAGTGGTGGTAGGCACAACTGATACGCCGGTAGCCACACACTCATTAGAACCAATACCCTTAGAGCAGGAAATTGAATTTGTATTACACCATATCAACAAATACCTTGACGTACAGATCAAAAGAACCGATGTAAAATCTGTTTTTGCAGGGCTGCGGCCATTGGTAAAACAAGGGGCATCGGGTAAAACTGCTTTAATGCCAAGGGATCATACCATATTGGTTAGTGCAGCAGGGCTGGTAAGCATAACCGGTGGCAAGTGGACTACCTACAGAAAAATGGCCGCTGATACATTGAACACTGTGGTGAAGATGGGCAAACTTAACAAAACGCCCTGCATTACTGAACATTTAAAAATTCATGGATGGACTAACGCAATAAACAATAATGACCCCCTGCATTTTTATGGCAGCGATGCAATATTGATTAAAGCGCTTTGCAATGAAAATACAACATGGGCCGAAACTATACATCCCTCATTTCCTTATATAAAAGCAATAATTATATGGGCCATTCGTAACGAAATGGCGCTTACCATAGAGGATATACTGGCTAGAAGAATAAGATTATTATTTTTAGATGCCCGTGCAGCCATTGAGTCTGCACCTGTTGTAGCAGCAGTAATGGCAAAGGAAATGGGAAAGGATGCATTGTGGCAGCAGCAGCAAATAACAACATTTACAACTTTGGCAAAACAATATTTATTATCTTGATTATAATTATTTCAACTTAAACGATTGCATATGACTCCTTTTCTATCCGAATTTATCGGTACCGCAGTATTAATTTTATTGGGCAACGGTGTAGTAGCCAATGTGGTTTTAAATAAATCCAAAGGCCAGAATGGTGGCTGGATCGTCATCACATTTGGATGGGCCATTGCTGTTTTTGTGGGTGTGTATATTGCAACAGTTAGCGGCGGGCATTTAAATCCTGCAGTAACTATTGCCGATGCTGTAAAGACGGGCGACTGGAGCAAGGCACCGGTATATATAGCAGCACAGATGCTGGGTGCAATGTGCGGTAGCGGGTTGGTTTGGGTTACTTATAAAAAACATTTTGATGCCACCACCGACGCTGATGGTATGCTGGCTGTTTTTTGCACGGGCCCGGCTATACGAAATACAGTAAATAATTTTTTAACAGAAGCCATTGGCACTTTTGTTTTGGTATTTGGAGCTTTTTCTATTTCAGGTGCTAAAATGAATGAAACCGGTTTTTCATTAGGTGCTCTGGATGCATTGCCTGTAGCATTACTGGTGCTGGGTATCGGACTTTCCTTAGGCGGGCCAACAGGTTATGCTATCAATCCTGCAAGGGATCTTGGTCCGCGTATCATGCATTTTATACTACCCATAAAAAATAAACGAGACAGCGACTGGGCCTATAGCTGGATTCCGGTACTGGCACCCATTGTAGGGGCTATAGTAGCTGCTCTTATTTATAAAATGGTTCATTAATTTTTATAAGCCAATTGGGATTGCATTAGTTGAATTATAATAACCTTTTATTATCTACTTACCTTAAATTAAGGTTTGGGATACTCTTTTTTAGATACTTTACTATTAGAGCCATAAACATAACAACTGAATATGCGGCTTTATAATTGCAAAATAGCTGATATATAAGTCTGGATTTATATTTTAACAGTCTGTAATGCCCTAAAATCTTCTAAAACTTGGCCTAAAAAGGCCATTCCAAATTTCAGTTTTCAAACCACTTGCCTTACCTTTGCGGCTCGAAAATATATACTTTATATAATTAATACTTTTTTATGGCCAATACGGGTAAAATTAAATCAGTTATCGGTGCGGTAGTTGACGTACAGTTCGACAGCGGCAGCAAGCTTCCTGAAATCTTAAATGCGTTAGAAGTAAAACGTGAAAACGGTGATACGCTGGTACTGGAAGTGCAGCAGCATTTGGGTCAGGACAGTGTACGTACCATTGCAATGGACGGAACTGAAGGTTTAGTACGTGGTACAGTAGTAACTGATACCGGTATTCCAATTGCAATGCCTGTAGGTGATGCCATTAAAGGCCGTTTATTTAATGTAACAGGGGATGCTATCGACGGTTTACCACAGGTAAGCAAAGTGGGTGGCCGTCCTATCCACAATAAACCACCATTATTTGAAAACTTAAGTACTGCAAACGAGATCCTGTTTACCGGTATTAAAGTAATCGATCTGATTGAGCCATACGCAAAAGGTGGTAAAATTGGTTTGTTTGGTGGTGCAGGTGTGGGTAAAACAGTATTGATTCAGGAATTGATCAACAATATTGCAAAAGCATATAATGGTGTATCTGTATTTGCAGGTGTAGGTGAAAGAACAAGGGAAGGTAATGACCTGATGAGAGAGATGATTGAAGCAGGCATTATGAACTATGGTGAAAAATTCAAACATAGTATGGAAGAAGGTGGATGGGATTTGAGTTCCGTGAATATGGAAGACCTGAAAGAATCTAAAGCAACCTTCGTGTTCGGACAAATGAACGAACCGCCGGGCGCCCGTGCTCGTGTGGCTTTGAGCGGATTGACCGTTGCAGAATATTTCCGTGATGGTGATGGTACCGGACAAGGAAAAGATATCTTATTCTTTGTAGATAATATCTTCCGTTTTACACAGGCAGGTTCTGAGGTATCGGCTTTATTAGGTCGTATGCCTTCAGCGGTGGGTTACCAACCAACCCTTGCTACTGAAATGGGATTGATGCAAGAGCGTATCACTTCAACCAAAAATGGTTCTATTACCTCTGTACAGGCGGTATATGTACCTGCGGATGATTTAACCGATCCGGCTCCTGCAACAACATTTGCTCACCTGGATGCTACTACCGTATTGTCCCGTAAAATTGCCGATCTGGGTATCTATCCTGCGGTAGATCCTTTGGATTCTACTTCAAGAATTTTGACTCCTGCAATTGTAGGTGACGAACATTATAACACTGCTAACCGAGTAAAATTAATTTTACAACGCTATAAAGAATTACAGGATATCATCGCCATCCTTGGTTTGGATGAATTAAGTGATGATGATAAACTGGTTGTATCACGTGCACGTAAAGTACAGCGTTTCTTAAGTCAGCCTTTCTTTGTGGCTGAACAGTTTACCGGTTTAAAAGGTGTACTGGTTCCAATTGAAGATACCATCCGTGGTTTTAACGCCATTATGGACGGTGAAGTGGACGAATACCCTGAAGCGGCTTTCAACCTGGTAGGTACCTTGGAAGATGCTGTTGAAAAAGGTAAAAAACTGATGGCGGCAGCGCAAGCTTAAGCACCCCTCCGCCCCTAAAGGGGAACCAGGG
>JBAXET010000074.1:0-14476 GCA_037140275.1 Ferruginibacter sp.
AGCTGTATCAGGAGTTAATCCTGCCAGCAGCGCTTTTTCCTGTACATCGGTTCTGGCTTTTATAAAAGAGCCCCTGGTACCATGAAAAACATATGAGGTTAATGGCTCACGTACCACATAACTCGCTTTTACCCTTACTCTTTTAGTTGGATAGTATAACAACAATTCCATATAATCGTCTACCAATGAAATTTCACGGGCGGCACGGATGTCTGCAAACACCGCCTCGGGCATACCAAATAATTGCAGGGCCTGATCAATTAGATGCGAGCCCAGATCGTATAATAATCCTGTACCGGGACCGGGCGTTTCTTTATGTACTTTTGGACTCAATACTTCGCTGAAACGGTCGAAATGCAATTCGGCCTCCACTATATCTCCCAACAGGTTTTCGCTGATCACTTTTTTGATGATCTTATAGTCGCTATCGTAACGGCGGTTATGGTATACCGATATTTTTTTATTCACTGCTGCTGCCAATGCCACCAGTTCATCACATTCTGTTACGGTTAGGCAAAAAGGTTTTTCTACAATAACATGCTTACCGGCAAGCAGGGCTTTTTTGGCCAGACTAAAATGCGTATAATTAGGTGTATTAACTACCACCAGATCAATAGCAGCATCGTTTAACAACTCATCATAAGAATCAAAAGATTTGATAGCAGGATATTTTTCGGCGGCCAGTTTTTTGGAGCGTTCCCATACGCCATATAATTCGAAGCCTTTATGCAGGTGAAGAAATGGCGCATGAAATACCCAGCCACTCATTCCAAAAGAACATAAGGCGGTTTTTATGGTTTGCATAATGGGAGTTGTTTAATTAATCAAAATTAAGTCATATCTGCTACATGTTTGACACAAGGCATAAGTAGGGGAAATACAAATAATTAGCCGGGAAGGCGGTAGGACGGGTAGCTTCCTCATCGCCTTACAGGCTTACCGGCAATATTCTTTTTTGAGTCTTTGTGCCTTGGTGGCTAAAGTAATTTACTGCGAAGCAGTGAATTAAAAGAATTGTTTACTTTCAAGTTCAGCGTGCCGCTGAACAAAAATTAGCCACTAAGACACTAAGGCTCGAAAGATTTCACTGCGTGAAATAAAATTGCCGGTAAGGCGGGAAGACGGAAAGATCATAATATTGCTTAAAGCCTTACCGTCTTACCGGCAATATTCTTTTGTGTCTTTGTGACTTTGTGGCAAAACCATTTACTGCTAAGCAGTGAATTAAGAAAAAGATTTACTTTCTAGTTCGGCGTGCCGCCGAACATATATTAGCCACTAAGACACTAAGTCACGAAAAATTTCTCTGCGTGAAATAAAATTTGCCGGGAAGGCGGGATGTCGGAAATCCTACTTATCGTCTTCCTGTCTTACCGGCAATATTCTATTTTTTGTGTCTTAGTGCCTTTGTGGTAAAACCATTTACTGCGAAGCAGTGAATTAAAATACTTTGGTTGCTTAAGCATTTGCCAGCGCCCTGTCCAGATGCACATAACCACCATCCACATATATCAATTGACCGGTGGTATGACTTGATCTGGCAGATAACAAAAAGGCTACTGCATTGGCAATTTCGGCTGCAGTGGTCATCCTGTTCTCAAAAGGAATTTTAGCTTCAATCTCTTTTAATTTTTGCTGCGGATTGGGTAATGTTTCAATCCATTTTGCATATAATGGCGTAAAACATTCTGCTACTACGACTGCGTTTACCCGAATGCCATACTTTAATAATTCCACCGCCCATTCTCTGGTTAATGCATTACGGCCACCATTAGATGCAGCATAGGCAGAAGTATTACCCTGACCTGTATCTGCAGTTTTTGAACTAATATTTACAATTGCTCCTTTGCTCTTTTTTAATTCTGGTAGCGCATGATGTGCCAGCAAATAATAATGCACTAAGTTTTTATGCAGTGAAGCCATGAAATTTTCATAGTTACCGCTTTCCAGTCCTACCCCATCATTAACGCCAGCATTATTTACCAAGCCATCAATGCGGGCAAATTTTTCAACTACCGTTTTTATGGCTTTTTCACATTCCGCAGGATCCGACAATTCTGCCACTACCTGAAATGCTTTACCACCAGCCGCTTCCACTGCAGCTACAGTTTTAACATTATCTGCTTCATTTCGGCCAATGATTACCGGTAGCGCACCTTCGGCGGCCAATACTTTTACTATTCCTTCGCCAATGCCTTTAGCACCTCCGCTTACTATGATAATTTTATCTTTTAGATCGAGATTCATGATGAGTTAGTTTAGAAGGTTTGCTTTCAGCTTTTAGCTTTTAGCTTTCAGCTTAGGAGTTAGCATAAGCTACACATTGTTGTTTGCTGGTTCCTAAGCCATCTATTCCCAATTCCATTATATCGCCATCTTTTAAGTAAATGGGAGGATTAAATCCCAGTCCTACTCCTGCGGGTGTTCCGGTGGAAATGATATCGCCTGGTAATAAGGTCATGAAACGACTTACATAACTGATTAAATGCGGAATATTAAAAATCAGATTTGCAGTAGTGCCCTTCTGCATTTGTTTACCATTTACTTTCAACCATAAATTTAAATTATGTACATCTGCTACTTCATCTTCTGTAACCAACCATGGCCCCATGGGTGCAAATGTATCGCAGCCTTTGCCCTTGTCCCAGGTTCCGCCCCTTTCTAACTGAAATTCCCTTTCGCTGATATCGTTATGCAAACAATAACCTGCAACATAATTCATGGCATTGGCTTCTTCCACATAGCTTGCCTTTGTACCTATTACAACTGCCAACTCCACTTCCCAATCTGTTTTAACTGAATCTCGTGGTATGATTACAGTATCAAAAGGCCCGCACAAAGCAGTAGTGGCTTTCATAAAAATCACCGGTTCTGCTGGCGGCGTTGCATTTGTTTCCTTTGCATGATCGGCATAATTTAATCCAATACAAATAATTTTAGATGGTCTTGCCACAGGTGACCCCAATCTTGTTCCAGCTACCACAACAGGCAATTCGCTTTTACGCAATTGCAGTATGGATGCCAGTGTATTTAAACCGTCATTTGCAAAAAAAGCTTCGTCGTAGTCGTGTACAAAAGCAGACACATCATAATTTACAGCATCAATGCATATACCGGGTTGCTCTTTTCCTTCTAATCCAAATCGTATCAGTTTCATTTATGTGATTGTTTTAATTATTCAATTTTATAAATCCTCCATCAATAGGATAATCACATCCTGTAATAAATGAGGCTTCATCAGAACAGAGATATAATACCAAATTTGCAATTTCTGCTGGTGTTCCCATACGGCCAATGGGTTGTGTTTTAGACAATTTCTCAAACATCTCTGCTTCATTGCCGGGGTAAGTCTTGGCTAAAAAATTATCTACAAAAGGCGTATGAACTCTTGCCGGCGAAATGCAATTACAGCGAATACCTTCATGCAGGTAATCTCTTGCAACAGATAAAGTCATACCTAATACAGCACCCTTACTCATGCTGTACGCAAAGCGATCCGGGATACCCACATTATTGGCAATTGAAGCCATATTTAAAATAACGCCTTTGCCATTTTGTTTCATTAGCGGAATGCCCGCATGCAGACAATTATAAATGCCTTTTACATTTACTCTGAATACTCTTTCAAAATCTTCTTCGCTGGTGGTATCAGCTTTGCCGATATGTGAAATACCTGCACAGTTCACTAAAATATCAACGGTACCAATTGTTTCAAATACTGCTTTAACTGCTTCCTGATTATCTACATGTACTTTATGTGCTGCTGCATTACCACCTGCAGCTGTGATTTCTGCAACAGTTGTTTGTAATGCTGCTTCATTCATATCCAGCAAATGCACTGCCGCACCCTGTTGGGCAAATAATACCGCCACTGCTTTGCCAATACCGCTTGCCCCACCAGTTATAACTGCAGATTTGTTATTTAAACTAAACATATTGTTTTATTTCATTGTAAAGAAAATATCTTGTCCATCAGAATCCATTTTTCGCCGGGCTTTGCAACAGGCAATGCCTGCTGGTATTTCCACATCAGCTGTTCCCATTCCTGTACTTTTGGATTTGCTGCATCGGCAGCTGATTTTGCAGCAAAAGAAAAGCTGTCATTCACTTCCATGATCATAAAAAGACGGTTGCCTGCGCGGTAAATTTCCATTTTTTCAATACCGGACTGAATGATGCTGTCATGAATTTCGGGCCATATTTTTTTGTGATAAGCTTCATATTCTGCTATTAAAACAGCGTCATCTGTTAAGTCGAGTGCAAGACAAAATTTATTCATACTGCAAATTAAGTATACCGAATTAATTACCGCAAATTGAAATGCCTTTTTGCAGGCACTATCCTGTACCAATATGATACTACAGGCGGTTCAGCCAGTTTTTCAACCTTTCCATCCAGTTATCGTCTGTGGTTTTATTATTCAGTCCAAAACCATGACCACCTTTAGGATACAAATGCATTTCGACGGGTACTTTGTTTTTTACACAGGCTTCATAATACCGTAAGCTGTTCTCTACAGGCACAGCCCCATCATCAGCAGCCTGCACTAAGAATGAGGGTGGCGTATTTTTAGATACCTGCAGTTCATTACTAAAGAAATTTGTTTTTTCTGCAGTTGGCTTTGTGCCAATTAAATTATTTCTAGATCCCTTATGAGTGATGGTACTGTCGAAACTGATTACCGGATAAATTAAAACAGCAAAGTCAGGACGAACAGAAGTAGTATCTGCATTATCAGCATCCGCTTTAAAATCAAAATGTGTTGCTGCGGTAGACGCCACATGCCCGCCTGCAGAAAATCCCATGATGCCAATCTGATTTTTATTAACGCCCCAATCTTTTGCATTGACTCTTATTAAACGAATGGCTTGTTGTGCATCCTGCAATGGAGCCAGACTTTTATCGATATTGGTGGTATCATCTGGCAAACGGTATTTTAAAACAAATGCAGTAATTCCCCAGCGATTCATTTCCTGTGCCACCCTGGTGCCTTCTTTATCAAAAGCCAGAATACTGTAGCCCCCACCCGGGCAAATCACCACTGCTTTCCCATTGGGTTTAGCAGCTTTAAAAATAGTAAGTGTGGGATTGCTTACTTTGGCGATACGGGTTACATTATCCCTGAAAACTGAATTTTCTTTATCGGGTGCCTGTTTTGAATTAGGCACACCATTTTTATACAATGGTATTTCGGGAGCTGATTTATTCACAAAAACATATTTATTAAATGGATTGATCACTGTTGTATTGAACCAGGTGGTACCGGCAGATTTTTTATTTTGAAAAATCTGCGACAGGTTATATTGACTGGCCTGCAGCTGATTTAATTGTTTGGTCCAGATAGCGCGTCCGGCAACTGCAGCGCCTTCACCAGTATTTTTATACTCGGCATAAAACACGGTCTTTTCATTATCAGCATTGCCCCAATTATCCCACCCTTCAGGAGCTATAAGTTTAGGCAACTCACAATTAATAAATACTGTTTTTGCATTGGCACGCCATGGTCTGCCCAAATAGAGTTTGGTAACAGCAGTATCAGCAACGATTTTACAATCCATAAAAACTAAACCATAAGGCTTACCTGCACTTGTACTTGCTGCTGTAATAAAGGAATTGGTTTTGCCTTTTATAACACAATGCTTAAACACTGCTGTGGCCGGGCCAAAAATAAAATCTGTTGTGCCCTCAATATAACAATTGTCGAAAAGCTGATTAGAGGTTTCCCCGCTGGCAAAAATAGTATCCTGATCGCCCAGGAATTTACAGTTTTTAAACACTGCTTTATCCGCATCCACATATAAAGCCACTGCCTGTCCCACTCTGCCTGCATTATTGGCAAATGTGATATTCTCGGCCCTGAAGCGGTTACCGGAAATTTTTGCTGTATAAGAAGTAAATGTGGTGAGCTTTCCTTTTCCCGAATAGTCATTGAATACAATTATGGTACTGTCCACACTCTCTCCAACAAATGTAACATCGGTATTATTGGCGGGCAGTTCAATCTTTTCGTTGTATACACCGTTTTTTATATAGAGTGTAATAGACGCTAAGGGATATACCCGCATGGCATCAATGGCATCCTGAATAAACAAATAATCTCCGGTACCATCTTTGGCAACTGTAAATACATATTTGTATTGTTGCGGATTGGAGCTTTGTGCAATAGAACTGCTATTGAAAAAAAACAACAAAGCAATGAATAAAAATTTCTTTTCCATGATACTGTAATTTACTTTTCTTTTGGTTGATATGTTATCCATTTAAAAAATAAAAAAAGAGACTGCTTAAAAAGCAGTCTCTCTGTATTAAACTGTAACCATAAATTACTATTAGTATCCCGGCTTCTGAGTCAAATTAAAATTAGCATCCCTTGCAGGTTGTGGTATCGGGCACAATTCTGATTTACCTGCTACATATCCTGTAGCATACCTGCCTACAGGCGATGAAGTTCCGGCTGCAGATATAGCAGTTGTTAACCATGCAACTTTAGTTGTTCCTGTTGGTGTGGTGGCTGGAGCGGTTTTGTATAAAGAATTTTTCCAGATACCATTGATATTATTATCATCGGACACACTTGTGGTAATATAATACATAGCAATAGGTAATGTTGCAGATTTGCAATATGATGGGAACCCTGCCATATAACTTGGATCAGTCATTGCAGTAACGCTTGCCATCTTTAACATATTTGCTTTGGATTCAGCAAGGGCAGTACCTAATAAGTTCCATCGTACCAGATCAAATTTACGAACACCTTCGCCACCCAATTCTAAAGAACGTTCTCTAATTACAGCTGCAAAAAAAGATGACTTTGTTAAACCTGACAGATCAACTGTTGCATCAGGTGTGGCAATGGGTTTACCATATCCCCTTCTTCTTACCTGATTGATGGCATTGTAAGCAACTGCTGTTGGTCCGTTCAATTCATTTTCTGCTTCTGCCAGCATCAGCAATACATCCGAATAGCGTAATATCTGCCATTTTAAACCAAGGTATTGTACTGCATTGGTTGGAGCAATGGTTGGATTAGTTACCCAATCTCTTCTGTATTTACCATCACATATTGCGGTAATAGGCTGTCCTATTTTAGTACTTCCGTTTGCAGCCACATTGTAAGCGGCACAGGTTACATCTCTTCTTAAATCTGTACTGTCGAACAAATAAAAATAATTAGGCAGTACGTTGATACTTTTATTTCCAAAATTATTTACAGTTGGTCCGTTATAATAGCCCAGCTTGGTATCTTCTGCACCTGTTAAACCAACAGCACTTGCCTGAAACAGTAATTCACCATTAGGATCAGCGAGTGCATGTCCGCAAACCTGATCTTTCCATAAAGATTTAAAACTTGGATTTAAGCTATGCTGAGTAGAGTTTACAATATCAGTACATTCATCTTTTGCAATCTGATAATAAGTAAGATAGTCGGAACTTCTTTGCATACCACCAGTTTGTCTTAGGGTGTATCCACCTCTGAATAAAGCTACTCTTGCCCTTAATCCTTTTACTGTTCCTTTGGTAATTCTTTCATCAACCGGATCTCCGATTGCCGTTAATTCATTACGCCATGGCACTACATCTTCAGCAATTTTAAGGTCTGCCAGTAAATGATTGTAAAGCGTATCTGTACTGGTTCTTTTTGGAAATGGTTTAGCCAGTGCTGTTGCTGAAGCAGATTGAAAATGTGCAGGTAAATCGCCCCATATCATAATTGCTTCCAGATAAAACTGTGCTCTTAAAGTCAATGCTTCACCATACATTCTCTGCAATTGTTTTTTCTGCTGATCGGTACCGGTTTTGTACATTTCCATATTTGGAATGTTATCGATACAGTTATTGGCAAATTCTATCCCCTGAAACAATTGATTGAAAGGAGAGTTTAATTGTGCATTACCTGAAGTAGCAGCAAAACGAGCAAGATCTCTTCTATCATTATCACCTGCGCCGGTTGGACCCTGCATTTCATCATTATCAACTGTATAGTACAAACTTAAACGTATACCAAATCCCTGATCGCCCACTAATCTGCTATACACACCGGCAATGGCTTTGTATGTAGTATTTACATCACTGAAAACCGCAGTGGCATCTACTTCAGTAATAGGAGTTTGATCAAGATATTTTTTACAACCACTTACTATTAACAGCAGGGCTGCCAGACTAAAGGTTGATATTTTAAAAATTTTCTTATTCATAAAAAAGATTTAATCGTTAATTAAAATGAAGCATTGATACCAAAAATATACGTGCGGCTCTTAGGATAAGCAGAGTAATCCAAACCAGGAGTTAGCGGACTGTTCCTAACACTTACTTCTGGATCAAAGCCGGTATACTTAGTAAACGTGGCTACATTATTTGCAGTAAAGTAAATTTTCAATTTGCTCATATGGAGTCTAAGCAAATTTGCAACAGGTAAATTATAACCTACACTGATATTATTGATTCTTATAAAAGAACCATCCTCAATGGCCCAGCTGCTTGGATAAAATGCTCCTGAACCTTTGATTGGCTGCCAGATGCTTGCATTTGCATTCAGCGCATTCAGTTGATCCGGGCTGGCACCATATGCTACACTACCAGATACCCATTGCATAGTTTGACCAGTTGCATTTACAATTTTCCAACGATCGGCCATAATTGCAAGTAAATTAGAGTTGTTGGTATAACTGTTTGTCAATTCTACTTTATTAGCATTGTATATATCATTACCATAAGAGAAATTGACAAATGCACTCATTTCCCAACGTTTGTAAGTAAACTGCTGATTTAAACCTCCGGTAAATTTAGGTGTTGGATTACCAATAATTTTTCTGTCATTATTCAAATCAATAACACCATCACCATTAAGATCTTTAAATTTTACCATGCCCGGTTGCACTACACCAATAATGCCAATGGCATTGGCAACACCGGTTTTTAAAGTATATGCACTGGTAGAAGCATTATAATCAAAATCAGCGGTGGTATAAAATCCATCATTTACCAAACCATACATTGTGCCAACGGGCTCGCCTATTTTAACTAAATAATCTGTTGGCTGGCCTGAAACACCCCAACTTGCTGAAGGGAAAAAACTGGTTTGGTTAACGCCTAATTGTTTAACGGTATTTTTATTAGTAGAAATATTGAAGTTGGCACTCCAGGTAAAATCTTTTTTAGTAATAATCTGACTGTTCAATTGTAATTCTACTCCCTTATTAGTTGTTTTACCTACATTCTGTAACTGGGTAGCGTATCCGTAAGTTGACGCAATTGGAACATTCAGCAACAGATCTTTTGATTCGTTATTATATACATCAATACTGATGTTAAGTTTATTTTGAAGTAAGGAAAGGTCTACCCCTAAGTTTTTATTTACAGTTGATTCCCATTTTAAGATAGGATTAACCAGTCCTGCTGAATAATAAGCCAGCACTGCCTGGTTGTTGATACCATAAAAATAGGTTCCGTTATTACTGAAAGTAGAAATGTATAAATAATCAGGAATACGGTTATTACCTGCCACACCCACACCGGCTCTGAATTTTAAATCGTTGATGAAATTTACATTTTGCAGGAACTTCTCTTTTTTAACACGCCATGCTACTGACCCGGCAGGGAAATAGCCCCATTTATTACCCGGACCAAATTTAGAGGCACCGTCGGCACGTACATCTGCACTTAACAGGTATTTATCTTTATACCCATAGCTTAATCTTCCGAAGAAAGAAAGATTGGTATATTTTGATTTGGTCAATCTTGGATACCCAGTAAGAGAGGAAGCATTTTGCGGATTCAATAATGCCACAATTGGATTGATGTATAATGGATATGTTTTATAAAATCTGTTTGCCGTTTTAGTATTCAATTCATAAGTTTCTTCTCCAGCTAAAACACTGAAATCATGTTTTTTTCTGAACCCTTTTACTGAATAAGTTACCACATTAGAATTGGTATACGTCCTTGTAAACGAACTGTCTAAACTGGCCATTGGCCTTTGTGCTCCCTGAGTTATAGCAATAGAAGTACTTGAATCACTGAACTGCCAGTCGTAAAATTTATTATACACATACCCAAACGTAGATTTGAAGTTCAGGTTTTTGGTAATGTTATAATTATAGGTAAGACTGATATTATTATTATTGGTGGTTTTTTGTCTGTACTCTGCACTTGCATAAGTTATCGGATTAAACAAGGTTAACCCGTTACCTGCATTAGGATCAGAAAAAGCATCTGCATCCGTAATAGCCTGATTACCCATAAGGAAAGGTCTGTACTTAATGGTATTGCGTAAACGGTTAAAAGATGTACCGTTTTCAGATGACGTACCTGCACCATACACATCCTGATGTGTTAATCTTGCTGTAATACCCAGTTTCATTTTACTATTGATTTTATAGTCGGCTCTGAAATTTGCCAAATGCCTTTTGTAAGATGAATTAAGAATAACAGCTTTATCAGAATTGTAGGTATACCCAAAGTTATAAGTGAATTTATTAGTGCCGCCTGACAGCGTTAAATTATGTGTTTGAGAAACCCCTGTATTGCCATACACTTCTTTTTGCCAGTCAACCATAGGAATATTTTTATATACATTTAAAGTATCCCAGGTAGTACCATAGCGACTGGTGAAAGAAGTACTGTCAGTACTGCTTCCCCTTGATCTTTCTGATTGATAATACACAAAATCATAAGGGCTTAATATATCCAGTTCTGTGGCCAATTTTTTAATACCAACAAAACCATTGTATGCAACTTTAAGCTTACCCTGTTTGCCAGCTTTAGTAGTAATTACAATTACACCATTACCGCCTCTTGCACCATATATAGCTGTAGCAGCTGCATCCTTTAGCACATCAATACTTTGTATATCCTGAGGAGACAGTGTATTTAATGCATTTTCCATTTGAACACCATCTACTATGTACAGCGGTGAGTTATCCTGAGTAATAGAAATACCTCCGCGGATTCTGATTCTAACGGCTGCATCAGGTGACCCTTCTGCAGTAGTAGCAGTTACACCGGCCAATCTGCCGTTTAATGCTTCAGCAGCAGAGTTTAACGGAATGTCCTTGAGGTCTTTGGCACCAATAGAAGAAACAGAAGCCAGCAGGTCTTTGCGCCTTACTGTTTGATAACCTATTACCACCACATCTTCCTGTGTGATGGCGTCTCTTTTAAGGGAAACTGCAACAGTTTCGCTACCGGTTACAGTAACAGTTTTTGCAGCATACCCAACAGAAGAAATTATAAGTTCAACAGTTCCTGTTGCAGGAACCTGGATAGAAAATGCTCCATCTTTATCTGTTTGTGTACCTTTTTTGGTTGACTTAACAATTACGTTTACACCGGTAAGTGGCGCTCCGCTTTCGTCGGTTACTTTACCTTTAACGGTTTTGTTTTGAGCCAATAAAGAAAAAGGAATCACAAATAACATTGTGAAGAGCAATAACAACTTATTCATATAGCAGTATTTAAATTTCTAAAATAACACAGCAATTTCCTCTTTTTGGGGAGAGATTTATGTAAAATGCTGCAACAATCAATACCCAATATTAGAGCATTTTTTAACGGGTAAATTTTGAATCCATTACTATTTTTACGCAAACGTTCCCGACATCGATGCCATATTATTTTATGCCCCCAAAAAGCTGTAACTTGAAAAAAATAATGGTTTTTTGCATGCGCAATATTGACAAATGAAATTTGAACCAGTTACCATAAAAGATATAGGCAAGGCCTTAGGATTATCTACTTCAACTGTATCAAGGGCTTTGCGGGGCAGTTATGAAATCAGTTCCGAAACAAAGAAACTGGTACTAGAATATGCCGAAAAAATGAATTACCGCCCCAACCCGATTGCATTAAGTTTAAAAGAAAGACGCAATCATTCACTGGGCATTATAGTTTGCGAAATTGCCAATAACTTTTTTTCTCAAGCTATCAACGGTATAGAGTCTATTGCATATAACCGTGGATATCATGTAATCATATCGCAAAGCCATGAATCTTTTGAAAGAGAAACCGTGATTGTGGATCACATGGCTTCAAGATCGGTAGATGGTTTACTGGTATCTGTTTCCAGTGGTACAAAAGAATATGATCATTTTAAAAATTTATACGAAAAGGGGTTGCCGATTGTTTTTTTTGACAGGGTAACCAGCGAGATCAATACCCATAAAGTAATTGCCGATAATTTTAAAGGTGCTTTTGATGCTACAGAGCACCTTATTACCAGCGGATTTAAAAGAATAGCACATTTAACCAGCGCCCCTTACCTGTCTATTTCCATTGAAAGACTTGAAGGATATAAAGCTGCATTAAGTAAATACAATATAGAATTCGATGAAAAATTAGTGCAGTATTGCCATAATGGTGGTATGATTTATGAGGAAGTAGAAGAAGCAGTAAAAAATATTTTTAAACACAAGGCAAAAGTTGATGCCATTTTTACAGCTGGTGATCGTATAACGACTACCTGCATTCAAACCTTGCATAAATTAGGAAAAAAAATACCGGAAGACGTAGCGGTCATCGGTTTTACCAATACCAATCTGGCAGAGCTGTTCCATCCACCATTATCTGTGGTTCGTCAGCCAGCATTTGAAATAGGTCAGGTTGCAACCGAATTATTGATCAGTATGATAGAAAGTAAAAGACCCGTGGTTGATTTTGAAACCCGGGTATTACAAACTGAATTGGTGATCAGAGAATCAAGTATCAAAACCAGTACTACTTAAGAAACGGGTTTCTCATTCACCATTCACCATTCACTATTCACCATTCACTATTCACCATTCACTATTCACCATTCACCATTCACTCTCCCAATGAAATTACAATTCTGGTCAATCGGTAAAGCACACGAAGCATATGTAAAAGAAGGTGTGGAATTATTTACCAAACGCATCTCTCATTACTACCCGGTAGAATGGAATATTATTCCCATCCCAAAAAATTCAGCTACCCTTAGTGACTCTGATCTGAAAAAAAAAGAAGGTGAAGTCATTTTAGGTGCTTTGCAAAAAGACGACTATCTGGTTTTACTGGATGAAAGAGGTAAACTGGTTAAGAATGAGGAATTGGCAGGACACATTCAACAAAGGGCCAATGATGGCACTAAAAAGATGGTGTTTTTAATTGGCGGAGCATATGGAGTAAGTGATGAAGTAAACAGAAGGGCCAATTATAAATGGAGCTTATCACCCCTTGTTTTTCCACACCAGTTGGTTAGGTTAATTTTGGCAGAACAGATATACCGGGCCTGCACCATTAATAAAAACGAAAAATATCATCATAGCTAATCTTATAACATAGATTTACATTTCAAATAAGAACCATGAATTTTACTGATAGTCCGATTACATTTATGCTCATTGCAGCCAATGTTATCTTTTCCTTAATAGGATTTTCAAATCCTGATATGGTAAATAAGACCATCATGTGGCCCTATGGGGTAAAAAGGCAGCATCAGTATGGCCGGTTTATTACCTCAGGTTTTTTACATGCCGATTATATATACCTGTTCTTTAACATGTTTACCCTGTATTTTTTTGGACGAAATTTGGAATACGCATTTGAACAATACGGTTTAGGGGGGAATATTTCTTACCTGGCATTATATTTTTTAGGACTGGTTGCGTCTGATATACCCAGTTATATAAAACATAAGGATGATAATAATTATCATTCCCTGGGTGCCTCGGGAGCAGTATCTGCTGTAATTTTTGCCACCATCCTTTTCAGCCCATGGAGCACTATCCGGTTGTATGGTGCCATCAAAATATCGGCAACACTGTATGCCGTATTATACATTGCCTATTGCATTTATATGGGAAAGAAGAATGCCGATAATGTAAATCACGACGCCCATCTTTGGGGTGCTTTATTTGGTTTGGCTTTTACTTTAATATTGGTAGGTGTATTGCAGCCCCAGTTATTTCAGGCCATAATGCAAGAACTAAAACATCCCAGCTTATTCGGCCGGGATTAGATTAAACTCCAGAATATTTTTTGTTTGCGGGGTAATTTTAAAGCGATCATCGATGCGCATGCCTACTACCCAAACAATCTTTTTATCCATTTCCAGCACCCATATTTTTTCCTTTTGGGTAAGTGACAGTTTTTGATCAATCAAAAAACGGCTGATTTTTTTTTGTTTTTGCATACCTAAAGGGTAGAAATAATCTCCCTGCTTCCATTTACGCAATACTAAAGGAAATTTTATTTTAGCAAAATCTAATTGAGCCATTGATACTGATTCATTAATGTTATTTAACTCATAGCTGCTTATGATCAATTTCCCTTCTTCAAACGAGGTTTCATGAACCTCATTTTCTATTAAAATATTTTTTGCAACAGAATTATTTAATAAATTAATAATCAACCAATTGCGATTTTTAAATATTCTATGTGTTGAAGAGTTTATATACTTGCCGGAATCACTATCCAGCAGGCCAATCACATCATTAACCTGGTGTGCAGTGAAGTCATAATC
>JBAXET010000075.1:0-14426 GCA_037140275.1 Ferruginibacter sp.
ACCATCACCTGCTTAGGGATACCGGTTACAAGGTCACGACCATTAACTGGAATATCATCTGGGGGATTATCCAGATCTTTCATTGCGGCACCTACCTGAATCTTGATCTGTTCTGCAGTACGTTCGCCAATCAGCAAACTATGATAGCGGCGTAAAGCTTCCATAATATCTGCTGTAAATTCATCCCCCGCAATACGGATACTCTGGTCGCATACAATGCCTGCAAGTGCTATAACTGTAATGCCGGTAGTGCCTCCACCAATATCGATGATCATGTTACCCACAGGTTCTTCCACATCTATACCAATACCCAGGGCCGCAGCCATCGGTTCATGAATTAAGTATACTTCTTTAGCACCTGCCTGCTCTGCACTATCCCTTACCGCTCTTTTTTCCACCTCGGTAATACTGCTTGGAATGCAGATCATCATACGCCAGCTTGGGGCAAATAAAGGTTTTTTAGGATAGATCATTTTGATCATTTCCCTGATCATTAATTCAGCAGCATTAAAATCGGCAATTACTCCATCTTTTAAAGGGCGAACAGTTCTTATACTTTCGTGGGTTTTTTCATGCATCATCAATGCCTTTTTACCTACGGCTAAAATATTTTTAGGATTATTTCGGTCTAATGCTACAATGGATGGTTCATTTACCACCACTTCATCATTGTGAATAATGAGGGTATTGGCAGTACCCAGGTCTATCGCGATTTCCTGTGTAAAAAAATTAAAAAGGCCCATATGTTATAAAGTGAGGAGGAGTGTAATTTAATGCAAGCAAAGTTCAAGTAAATTATTTGAATTAACAACGGCAAACTCTTTATTTTTCAAAGTTTTATGGAAAACGGGTGTTCTGCCAAAAACCGGTAAAATGTAAAGGGCTAAACAGTTTGCTAATTTATTTAGCTTGTTTTGTTTACACTGAAATTATTGCTTTGGTTGGTAAGCATCTTCTTCAGTACAATACAATCAAAATTCGTACCCAATATCACTCCGGAAATACATGTCTTCAAAGTATAATTGTTCCAGCATGTAATTTGACTGTTCTGCAGCTTCGCCAATATTATCACCAAAAGAAGTAACTACCAGTACACGACCGCCATTGGTTACAATATCATCACCCTGTTGTATTGTTCCGGCCTGAAAAACAAGGCTGTTGGCTAAAGGTTCTTCCTCTAACCCGCTGATTATTTTACCCTTTTCAAAATCTCCCGGATACCCGCCACTCACTGCCACTACTGCGGCTGCCGAGCGTTCATCGGTTTCTATTGTAATTTCGTTTAACCGTTGTTGTGATGTTGCTGTAAGCAGTTCTACCAGATCATTTTTTATACGTGGAATTACCACTTCAGTTTCAGGATCACCCATGCGGCAATTGTATTCTATTACTTTAGGATTGCCTTCATCATTCATTAAACCAATAAAAACAAATCCTTTGTATTCCAGATTGTCTTTTTTAAATCCTGCAATTGTAGGTTTAATAATCTGATCTTCTACTTTACTTAAAAAAGCAGCATCAGCAAATGGCACCGGACTTACTGCACCCATTCCGCCTGTATTCAATCCTGAATCACCTTCGCCAATTCTTTTATAATCTTTTGCTTCGGGTAACAGCACGTAATTTTCACCATCTGTTAGCACAAACACACTTAATTCAATTCCTTTTAAAAATTCTTCCACGACCACTTTTCTACCGGCTTCGCCAAATTTAGACCGGTATAACATCAGTTCAAATTCAGACAATGCCTCAATAGTATTCTGACATATCAGCACCCCTTTACCTGCAGCAAGGCCATCAGCTTTTAATACTACCGGTAACGAATGGGCTTTAATATACTGCATCCCTTCAGCATAATTATTTTCGGTAAATTCCTGATACGCTGCTGTAGGTATATTATGCCTTTGCATAAAGCTTTTGGCAAATGCTTTACTGCCTTCTAACTGTGAGGCAGTTTTAGAAGGACCGATAACCGCAATATTTTTTGTTTCGGGGTTGTTTTTAAAGTAATCATAAATGCCTTTTACCAATGGTTCTTCAGGCCCCACCAATATCATTTTAATATCATGGGTGGCACAGGCCTGAGCTATTGCCTCAAAATCAGTGACTGCTATGGGTAAATTGGTGCCGAATGAAGATGTGCCCGCATTACCCGGCGCAATAAATAAGTTGCTGCATAAGGTACTTTGATTCAATTTCCAGGCAAAAGCATGTTCTCTGCCACCAGAGCCGATAATTAGAATGTTCATTGATAAATTGGGGGTTTAATGTTGTTCCAGACAACGAATTTAAAATTATACCTGATGATAACCATATAATTTTTACAAACGGCTTATATCAGTCCATTATGAACTTATGTGATTTAAGAAATTGAATTGCATAATTTATCTGTTCTAAAAGGAAATTCTGTATTTTGAGGAACTAAACTTACTAAACAAGCATATAAAACTACAAACTATGAGTGAACAAGTAATTAAACAGCAATCGCATCCTAAAGGCCTTTGGGTTTTATTTGGAACAGAAATGTGGGAGCGCTTCAACTTTTACGGAATGAGGACCATACTCACCCTGTTTATAGTTAATGCGTTGATGATGAGTAAAGAGCATTCTTCCATTATTTATGGTGGATTTTTAGGATTGTGTTATTTAACGCCCATGTTAGGCGGTTTTATTTCTGACCGGTTTTTAGGTAATAGAAACTGTATTATGCTGGGTGGATTACTGATGGCGAGCGGACAAATGTTATTGTTTTTTAGTGCCAGTATTTTTAGTTCTAACCTTGAACTGGCCCGTACACTTTTATATGTGGCGCTTGGTACAATTATTTTGGGTAATGGTTTTTTTAAACCAAATATCAGCAGTATGGTTAGTAGCTTGTACCCTCCTGCAGAAAGAAGCAAGCTGGATACAGCGTTTACTATTTTTTATATGGGTATCAACTGTGGTGCATTTTTGGGTCAATTAATTTGTCCTATAATTGGTGATGTGGTGGATAAAAGCGGAATTAGAGATATACATGCATTTAAATGGGGTTATCTGGCTGCTTCAATAGCAATGCTGATTGGTGTAACAACATTTTATCTGTTGAAAGATAAATACGTAAGAACCCCTGAAGGAAGACCTATTGGTGGTTTACCCAAAAATAATACAGCAGAAGATTATGCAGAAGGAGAAGCACAAAGTGCTAAATTTTCCAATCTCTCTTTAGGAGTTGCAGTGGTAGTTTTTATCGGTCTGGGCTTATTATTTTTCAATGTGTTTGGACAAAATGTGATTTACTCTATCATTTACTCAAGTGGTCTTACTCTCGCCGGATTAATTATATCTGACGGCTCTATCACTAAAATTGAACGCGACAGAATTTTAGTAATCTATATTGTTTCCTTCTTTATTATTTTTTTCTGGGCAGCATTTGAACAGGCTGGTTCCTCATTAACATTTATTGCCGATAATCAAACAGACAGAAATTTCTTTGGTTGGAATATGCCACCCAGCATGGTGCAGATATTCAATGGGATTTTTGTGGTGGCATTTGCCATACCATTCAGTATTTTATGGGATAAACTGAGAGCAAATGGCAAAGAGCCTATCTCTCCAATGAAACAGGCATTTGGCCTGGCACTTATTGCCTTAAGTTATTTTATTATTGCACATAATGTAAAAGATTTGGGCAACAGTGGTTTACTGGCAGTAAAATGGCTGATATTACTTTACTTAATTCAAACTTTTGGAGAGTTATGTTTATCACCCATCGGACTTTCACTGGTAGGAAAATTATCGCCTAAAAGATTCTCGTCCTTACTGTATGGCGTATTCTTTTTATCTAATGCTTCCGGCTATGCATTAGCAGGTACATTAGGATCTATTTTACCGGCTACAGGCGAACAATTTACCGAAGCTTCAAAAATGGGTATCAACCTCCAGAGTGTCTTAGATAAAAAAATAATACCTTCAGCAGAACAATTAAAACAACTAGCCGAGAAAAAAATAAGTGGAGTAAATCCTCATTTTGCCGGATTTGAAATACATAATTTGTTTGAATTTTTTATGGTGTTTGTGGTATTGTGCGGTATTGCTTCTGTACTACTATTTGCCTTAACCCCATTACTTAAAAAAATGATGCATGGGGTAAGATAAAATTTGTTTAATATTGTTAAAGGCTGTTCATATAAGAACAGCCTTTTTAATTTAAAATACCTCTTATGCATCCCGCAACTATTGAAGAAATACAGGACTTTAAAGGAAAATATCCCAAACAGTTATACCTGCTGTTTTTTACAGAGATGTGGGAAAGGTTTACTTTTTATGGCAACAGGGCATTACTGCTCCTTTTCATGGTTAACTACTTAAAATTTGATGATGAAAAAGGCAATCTTATCTATGGTACTTATCAATCTTTAATTTATGCCTTACCGGTAGTAGGTGGGTTTTTAGCAGACCGGTTTTTAGGACAACGAAAATCTATTTTATGGGGTGGTGTGATGCTAGTTGTAGGAAGTTTTGTAATGGCTATTCCTGTTCCCGAGTCATTTTTTATTGGTATGGGAATCTTAATTGTAGGAAATGGTTATTTTAAACCCAATATTTCTACCATCGTAGGAAATTTATATAAAGAAGATGATGTTAGAAGAGATGCCGGCTTTTCCTTTTTTTATATGGGCATTAATATTGGTGGCGCACTGGGTGGTTTATTATGCGGATGGATTGGACAAAACTATAACTGGCATGCAGGCTTTGGACTTGCCGGTATTTTTATGATTGGCGGATTAATTACTTTTTACAAAAATCAGCATAAACTGGGACCCATTGGTTTACCACCTTCTGCTGAAAATTTACAAGCACCCTCTCCGGTAGGACTGAAAAAAGAATGGCTGATTTATTTACTCAGTATTGCTGCTGTTCCGGTATTCATTCTTATACTTAATTACTATAAGATTTACAGTTATCTTATTAATCCTTTTGGAATCATTGCACTGGTATATGTAATTTATACAGCCAGCCAACTGGGTAAAGAAGCATTTTTAAAAATCATAGCGGCTTTGGTGCTGATTATTTTTTCAGCCTTATTCTGGGCATTTTATGAACAGGGCGGCGGCTCATTAAATTTATTTGCAGAAAGAAATGTGAATATGACTATTGCCGGAATTCACCTTTCTTCCGCAGCGGTAAACAACTCTATCAACAGTGCCATGATCGTTTTGCTAACTCCGTTTTTTGTATGGATATGGATATGGTTATACAAGAAAAAAAGAGAGCCTAATTCAGCCATAAAATTCGTACTTGCCCTTGTATTTCTGAGTGCCGGATTTTATGTGTTTGTTATTGGTGGCAAAGTGGCCAGTAAAGGAATGGTGAGCCTGTTTTATTTTTCATTGGGCTACCTGGTAATGACGATGGGCGAGTTATGCTTATCGCCTATTGGCCTGTCTGCCATCACAAAATTATCTCCTAAAAAAATGGCGGGCTTAATGATGGGCGTTTGGTTTTTAGCAAGTTCTTACGGGCAATATCTGGCCGGATTAATTGGTACGCTGATGGCTATTCCCGGAGAAAAAGAAACCGGAAAAGCAATGGCCGCAACAGAGTCGCTCAGTATCTATTCCGGTGTATTTACTAAAATTTCACTTGTAGCTGCAGCATGCGCCATACTGTTGTTATTGCTTTCGCCATGGTTGAAAAAAATGATGAGGGGAATTAAATAAAATTCAGATACTCAAACTTATTTCCCAGTATCATGCTGTCATCAGCACCCAGCCATTTGTGTAACACTGTGGCATACACGTTTTTAAAATCAATGGTATGTTTCAGATCGCCTTCGTTTAAATCGGCGAGGTTGGGCATAGCATTAAGTACCCCTTTTTCTTTTAATCCACCGCTGATAAAAAACATATTGCTGGCAGTTCCGTGATCGGTACCACCACTGGCATTCTGTGATACCCTGCGGCCAAATTCACTGAAAGTCATCATCAGCACATCATTAAACCGGTTATTTTTTTTCAGATCATTGGTGAACGATTTTACTGCATCATTCAGTTCTGTAAATAATCTTTTTTGCTGCGCTTCCTGATTTACGTGTGTATCAAAACTACCCAGACTAACATAGTACACTTTGGTATTGATATCCGAAAAAATCAGTGAAGCAATTGTTTTCAGGTCTTTACCCAACTCAGTATTGGGATATATTTCTTTGGTGGGATGTGAACGGCTTTGCTGATAAATGTACTCTGCACTACTGATAGTTTCGCTCATGGTTTTGTACAGATAGTCAACCGTTTCTTCACCTTTACTATGGTCGGCACTGAGATCTTTCAGGTATTTACCATTGCTGGTATTAAATAACCGCTGCGGATCTTTAAATGCCAGGCCCTTGCTTTGCTCCCCTTTTAACGCCAGGCTCAGTACATCATCCAGTTCCATTGCCTGTGTGGGCTTATCACAACCATTACATTGCGCATCCAAATAGCGGCCAACCCATCCCGTGGTAACATATTCATTACTGGCACTTCCACTATGCCATATATCCATACTTCTGAAATGGCTTCTGTCGGGATTTGGATAGCCTACCCCATTTAATATACCCAAACTGCCATCATCATACAAGCCTTTAAATATTTCAAGAGCAGGGTTTAACCCCACTTCATCGGTAATACTTAGAGCCTTATCTTTTGCAATACCCAGCTTTGGTCTTTGCTTATAATAAATATCATTGCGTACAGGTATCACGGTATTCAATCCATCGTTACCGCCACTGAATTGTATCACTACCACCACTTTATTACCTGCAGGCACCATGGCGGGCTTTTCGAAAGCTTTTAAAAACTTAGGCAGCATTAATGTTGCGGTTGCCAGCGAACCTGCCTGTAAAAAATCTCTGCGTTTAATAACCATGATATCAAGTTATAAGTTGTAAGTAATAGGTTGGTTAACACAACTGGTATTCGGGTGTACACATTAAATTAACGATGGTACTTTTTATAAAATTTTCCCTGCTTTCTTTGTTAAGATATTTTTCAAGCACTGCATTCGTTACATGACCCTTTGTTTGCAAAACAGTATCGGTTATTTTTTGTAATAGTTTTTCTCTGGGGGTAGTTTCAAAAATTTTTATCGCCATCCTCCAGTCTGTTTCAGCAGTGCCACCCTTTACTGCTGCCTGCAATTTTTTTACCCCTGCTTCCATCATTCCCATCTGTGTATCATCATCTGCTTTTGGACTGATATCCATTACATCGTTAGCCGTTAAAATTTGGGGTAAGCGTAAACGTAACATCAGGCTGCTGCTGTCGATCCAGGTTTTTCCTCCCGGCCATCCGGCAACGTTAGGCGGAAAAAACAATACTTGTCCCAGTGTTTTTTGAAACAATAATTGAGCCTGATCATTTTCCATTTCCATAGGCAATAACCTTCTGATACCCGCCAGTAATTCAACAGGGGATTTTATTTTAGTGCCTATATTTTTTTCCTCATAAAACCAATCAGCAGTAAAAATATCTTCCATCAGTTTTTTGATATCATACCCATTTTTATAAAAACGGTTGCTCAGCCATTCTACTTTTGTATCATCCGCATTATCGTTTACAAAATATTTGTATATCTTTTTGGTGATGTATTTTGCAGTTTGTGGTTGCTCCAGTAAAATATTCAACACATCATCGCCATCAAAATTGCCTGTTTTACCCATTACCGTTTTATCGCCGGTATCGTGTTGAAATTTACGAAACTCAAATTCTCCCTGTAAATTAAAACCCCATCCGGTAAATGCTCTGGCAGCTTCCTTGATATCTTTTTCTGTATAATTACCCCGGCCCATGGTAAACAATTCCATCACTTCACGGGCAAAATTTTCATTGGGTTTTTGTTTTCGGTTTTGCTGGTTGTTTAAAAACGATAACATCGAAGGGCTTTTACTTACTGCCCTCAGCAGGTCGGCAAAATTGCCTAATGCATTTTCCCTGATGATCTGTAACAGCTCCTGCTGAAAATAACTATTTACCACACGACAGGCAAAATGGCCATGCCAGAATAAACTCATTTTTTCTCTTAACTGTGCTTCATTGTTAATCATCTCTTCCAACCAAAGTAGGTTGAGGTTTTTCAGGTCTTCTCTTGATTGTTCCCTGATCATTTTTTTCTGATCATTCGTCAGCTCCTGCTTGCCCATTTTCGCAATATCCTGTACGCCTTTAAACAAACCATCCACCAGGTTTTGTGCCACATTAATTTTTTCGGGTTTCCCTGCAGAGGTTTTCAGCAGTAATTTCCATAAGTCTTTTTGCGAAATAGTTTCCAGTGCAGCAGCATTTTCAGCCATGGGGCCAAAACCCGCCCTCCATAATAAATGCTGATTTTTTAACCGGTTGGAGATTGACATAGTAGAAGTATAAATATTAAAGTACCTGAATATAACGTAAGGTTGACCAGAATAAGTACAACAAGTTTAATCATTTGTTAGAAAATATTGTTAATAGATTATATTTTCACATTCACTTGCTTTAAATTGAAACTACAATTGCTCTATTATGAATATAAAAGCCTACAAATATCTTTCCCCGATTTTAATTTTTGCTTTAACCTGGATAGCATTTACTCAAACAGGATGGCTTACCTGGAGTCCGATGCTATATACCTGGGTATTACTTCCTGTTGCAGAGCTTTTTATTAGCCCCAACAGTAAAAATATGAGTGCTGCAGAAGAAGCGCTTGCAAAAAACGACCCGGTATATGATTATATGCTTTATATAATTGTACTGCTGCAATACGGCTTGTTGTTTAAGTTTTTATTGGTGATGCAACAAACAAATAACCTTCAATGGTGGGAGATTTCAGGTAGAGTTTGGAGCATGGGATTATTATGCGGCACATTTGGCATTAATGTGGCGCATGAGTTAGGCCACAGGGTAAAAATTTATGAGCAGGTAATGGCAAAGGCTTTATTAATGACTTCTTTGTACATGCATTTTTTTATTGAGCACAATAAGGGTCATCACAAAAATGTGGCTACGCCTCAGGATCCCAGCAGTGCCAGATTGAATGAGCCGGTATACCTGTTTTATTTCAGAACAGTGGTGTTTTCATATTTGTCTGCATGGAAAATTGCCAATGCAGAAGTAAAAAAGAAAGGATTGCCAACTCTTCATCTAAATAATGAAATGTTACAGGCTCATCTGCTGCAGCTGGCATTTGCAGTACTGATATATTTTGTGTTTGGCGGAATGGTATTGATATATTTTTTATGCGCTGCAGCAATTGGCATTGCCTTATTGGAAACCGTTAATTATATTGAACATTATGGCCTGCAGCGTAAAGCCAGTTTAGATGGAAAATTTGAAAGAGCCATGCCTTGGCATAGCTGGAACAGCGATCATATTTTGGGCAGATTGATGTTATTTGAACTAAGCCGGCACAGCGATCATCATTATTTAGCCAGTAAAAAATATCAGGTATTACAGCATCACGATGAAGCACCGCAATTGCCTACAGGATATCCAGGCAGTATGATATTAGCATTAATACCACCTGCCTGGTTTTTTGTAATGAATCGTAAAATAAAGAAATTAGAAAAGCGCTAAAACTTATTTTTTAGCATTAGCTCTTACATAAGCCAGTACGTTTTCTTTTTCAGTATCGTTTAACTGCGCTTTTGTTGCCATCACCTGCATAATACTTGCCCAACGGTCTGCAGTATAATCGGTAGTTACTTTTAAACCATGGCAACGGCCGCATTTAGTATTAAAAATACTTTGGCCGGCTACAGCAGGCGAAGCAGTTTCTGAAGGGGTTGCAGGAGTTTTAGAGCCTGTTTTTTCATCAGGCAGTTTGGCTACCGGTGTTGCAGGTGCAGCCGGTGCAGCAGCAGCTCCTGTTCCTTCAGCTTTTACCGATGCAGGTACAGCAGCAGGTGCGGCTGAGCCTGATCCCGCAGAACCGGAACCTCCGGCTGCAGGAGCTAATTTATGAGAACATCCCCAAACAAATACAGATAAGGCAACGATTGATAAAGTCTTTTTCATGTCTAAAATATTTTTTATAGCATTAAATATAATGCCTTTCAATAATAATTACTGTTGTAACAATAATTTTTTTGTTAATGAATAGTTGTGGCGCCAAAATAGGTATGCAATACATCCGGTAAGGCAATGCCATTTTCTGTTTGATTATTTTCTAACAAACATGCTACAATTCTGGGTAAAGCCAAAGAAGACCCATTAAGTGAATGTACCAGCCTGGTTTTATTGGTATCATCCTTAAATCTGATCTTCATTCTGTTGGCCTGAAAGGTTTCAAAATTACTTACTGAACTTACTTCCAGCCATTTTTGCTGTGCCGCACTGTACACTTCGAAATCGTAAGTGAGTGCACTGGTAAAACTCATATCACCACCGCATAATCTTAAAATGCGGTAAGGCAATTGCAAAGTGTTCAGCAATTTTTCAATATGCACCACCATTTCTTCCAGCACTTCATAACTTTTATCAGGATGCACCAATTGTACAATTTCAATTTTATCAAACTGGTGTACCCTGTTGAGTCCACGTACATCACTTCCAAAACTTCCGGCCTCTCTTCTGAAACAAGGTGTATAAGCGGTCATTTTTACTGGCAAATCACTTTCCTTAACAATTTCATCGCGGTAAATATTCGTTACCGGAACTTCTGCAGTAGGAATCAGATAAAATCCATCAGCGGTTACATGATACATCTGCCCCTCTTTATCGGGCAACTGTCCGGTACCGTAAGCTGTTGCTTCGTTTACCATCAGTGGTGGCAAGTATTCTGTATATCCCGCAGCTGTATTATAATCTAAAAAATACTGTATCAATGCCCTTTGCAGTTTGGCTCCTTTACCTTTATACAAAGGAAAACCACTGCCGGTTAATTTAGCTCCGGTTTCAAAATCTACCAGATCATATTTTTTTATCAGTTCCCAATGAGGTATTGCAGATGCAGCCAATAACGGTATTGCACCACCCTCCCTTACCACTTCATTTTCTTCAGGGGTTTTACCTTTTGGTACAGATACATGCGGCAGGTTGGGTAAGGCAATTACTTCATCGTACAATGATTTTTCTGCATCTGCCAGTTGTTGCGACAGGTTTTGTAAAGAAGTTTTTTGAAGGGCTACTTCCTGCTTTTTATTTTCCGCAGCTTCCTTTTCTCCTTTACCCATCAGCATACCAATTTCTTTACTTGCTAAATTAATTGATGCCTGTACGGTTTCGGTTTCCACTTTCAATTTTCTAACCTGCTCATCAAGAGCAATGATTCTGTCTACCACCTCAATATCGCCGTAGTATTTTGCTCCTAATCTTTCTTTTACCAAGTCTGCATTTTGCCTGATATAATTTACCTGTAACATTTGCTGTATAAATTTTGGCAAAGGTAAGGTTTTGATTTTTTTTGAAGGGATAGAACACAGACCTGCCTGCCGGCAGGCAGGTGACGCTGATGCAACTGATAAAACTGACGGATCGGTGTAAATCAGTCCAATCTGTTTCATCTGTGTTCTATACTTTATATTTGCAGCATGCAACATGTACAGGACGATCTGCAGGTAAGGTGGCTGAAGCTGCGCATTAAGCTCAAAGAACGCTTTGGCATAAAGCCCGATATGGATGGGGTATTATTGCTGATTGGTGTGCAGGAACTGGGTGCAGGACCGCAAAAATTTAGTAAAGAAGAAAAACAGGACCTGATGCATATTGCAGTTTGTTCAATTTTATCTCCCAGCGGGTATTATATTCTGGAAGGTCTTGATGAACAGGGTTGGCCACATTTTAAACAATTAAAACCACTGCCCGGGTTTATAATGATTGAGCAGGAAAATTTTTTAAAAGACCATATCTTACTCTATTTTCAAAATCAAAAATTTATAGACTGATTGTATGCAGAAACTGAAAATTGTACTGGCTGTAGCCACTATGTTATTGATGGCATTAAATATGAATGCACAGATTAAAAAAGCTCCGCTAAAAAAGCAACCCGTAGCTTTAAAAAAGGCCGTTAGTTTTAGGCCACCGGTAATTAAAAAAATACCTGGTATAAGGATTAAGCTCACTACCGATTCCGGTGAACTGGTAATCAGATTATACGACTCTACGCCTCTGCACCGCGATAATTTTATAAAACTGGTGAGCCAGCATTTTTTTGACAGTCTTTTATTTCACCGCGTAATTGAAGGGTTTATGATTCAGGGGGGCGACCCATTGAGTAAAAATGCCGAATCCGGTATAATGCTGGGCAATGGCGGTGGCGATATGGAAAGAATACCTGCTGAAATTAAACCTGCGCTGTATCATAAAAAAGGAGTACTCGCCGCTGCAAGAGACGGTAACCCCGAAAAGGCCAGCAGCGCCTGTCAGTTTTATCTGGTTCAGGGAAGAAAATACACTAATGAGGAATTGAATATGCTAGAGGCTCAGATGGGACGCAAATACACCCCTGCACAACGCCTGGCTTATATCAAAATTGGCGGCACACCTATGCTGGATATGAACTATACAGTTTTTGGCGAAGTGGAAAAAGGCCTGGAAGTAATTGATAAAATTGCCCGTGCAGCAAAAGATGGAAATAACCGCCCATTTGTTGATATCCGCATGAAAATAGAATTGCTGCAACAGTAAACCCTTCAAAAAAAGGTTTACAACTGAAAAAACTTTAATTTGCAGCCCATTACTTACTAAATAAACTGAACGACGATGAATTTTCCAGCCAACCTGCGCTACACCAAAGATCATGAATGGATCTCTTTAGAAGGAAATATTGCCACCGTAGGCATTACCGAATTTGCCCAGGGCGAACTGGGGGATATCGTTTATGTTGATATCAGCACAACAGGTAAAGCCCTTACTGCTGAAGAAGTGTTTGGCACAGTTGAAGCAGTTAAAACTGTAAGTGACCTGTTTTTACCAATAAGCGGAACCATTACCGAAGTAAATCCCGGATTAGAAGCACAACCTGAACTGGTAAACAGCGACCCCTACGGACAGGGCTGGATGATTAAAATGAGCGTTGACAATATTGCTGATGTGGAGGCGTTATTAAGTGCCGAAGCTTATCAGGCTTTAGTTTCATAAAATGATTGAAAATAATCAACCTGCATTTTGGGGTATAGCAGCTAAAAAATTTATTCCAGGCATTGCCTGGTTTTTGCTTATTTTGGTGTTGGTGTGTACCCCAGGTAAAGATTTACCTAAAGTGGGCGACTGGTTCAGTTTATTAGATATAGATAAACTGATTCATATGGGCATTTTTGGCGTATTGGCTTTTTTGTTTATGTATCCCTTTTTAAAAAGTGATTTGCCTAAAAAACAGCAATGGTACTATTGTATTAAGATAGCCATTGCCACCTGTATCTATGGCTATCTTACAGAGTTGATACAAAAATATTATATCCCCGGAAGGAGTTACGACATAATAGATTTTGTTTCCGATGGCATTGGCGGCATTTTAGCGCTGGTATTTTCTAAAATCTTTTTTCTAAAATCTTCAACCCCCAAGTAGCGGCTATAATGCGCTGCCAGCTTGTTTCATCCATTTTAAACCTTATATTTGTACAATGTTAAATGTTGAGAACATGGAATACAACACAGGTAGAAACCACCTGATGATGAAGGAGTACGGACGCCACATCCAAAAAATGGTTGAATATCTTTTATCTATTCAGGACAAAGAGGAACGCCAGCGCAATGCGTATGCAGTGATTGAGCTGATGGGATTTTTAAATCCGCATTTAAAAAATGTGGAAGATTTCCGTCACAAATTATGGGATCATCTTTTTTTAATCAGTGATTTTTCATTAGACGTGGAAAGCCCTTATCCCATACCCACAAAAGAAACTTTAAAGGCAAAGCCTGAAGTACTGGCTTATCCAAAAAGATACCCCAAGTTTAACCACTTAGGTAAAAATATTGAAGTGATAATCGACAAAGCACTTAAAGAAGAAAATCCTGAAAAGAAACAGGGCTTTGCAAATGCCATCGCGTATTACATGAAGCTTACTTACAGTAACTGGCATAAAGAATTGGTGCATGATGACAATATTCAAACAGAATTATCAGCCATTACTCAGGGAGAGCTGGAATTCAATAACCGTCCGTTTGTAAAACACCGCACCGATAACCGCAGTGAAGATGATTATGGCGGAGGAAGAACCAATAACTACCGCAAAAATTTTGGCGGAAGAGACAATCGCAATAACAGTGGCGGAAGAGACAACCGTAATAACAGCGGCGGAAGAGACAACCGTAATAACAGCAGCGGTGGAAGAGACAACCGTAATAACGCTGGTGGAAGAGATAATAACAACCGCAATTTTAAAAAGAGGTATTAAACCTGATAACGAATTATAATATACTTACCTGATGCCTTAATCATCAGGTTTTTTTATTTACGTTTGTTGCAATTCATGTAATTAGTTGAAATTCGTG
>JBAXET010000076.1:0-14357 GCA_037140275.1 Ferruginibacter sp.
TAAGTAGTAAGTAGTAAGTAGTAAGTAGTAAGTAGTAAGTAGTAAGTAGTAAGTATTTGCATTCACCATTCACTATTGACCATTCACTATTGACCATTCACCATTCACTTTTCCCTACCCCGTAAAATATTGTTACCTTAGTCGCTTTGCAACAAAGGGCAATTTTTTATGATGAGTTTTATTGAATGGATCAAACAACCCTGGCCTTGGTATGTGGCCGGACCTTTAATAGGGTTAACAGTACCCGTATTACTGATCATTGGCAATAAAGCCTTTGGTATCAGTTCTTCTATGCGACATATTTGTGCGGCTTGTCTGCCTGCCAAAATTCCTTATTTTAATTACGACTGGAAAAAAGAACGATGGAACTTGTTCTTTGTATCAGGCATTTTTTTGGGAGCTGTAATCGCAGCCAATCTGTTGGCTGATACTTCAGCAGTTCAGGTTAATCCAAAATTAGCAGCCGAACTTTCAGGGTATGGTATTACTGATTACAGCGGCCAGGTACCGCATCAATTATTTAACTGGCAAACATTATTATCAGTAAAAGGATTTATCATGATGGTATTGGGTGGTTTTATGATTGGCTTTGGTACCCGCTATGCCGGTGGTTGTACCAGCGGTCATTCTATTATGGGATTAGCCACATTGCAATGGCCTTCGCTGGTGGCTACGGGTTGTTTTATGGCAGGTGGTTTTATTATGGCTAACCTTATTCTTCCTTTCATTCTTAAATTGTAATTATGTCAGCAGCAGAAAATAATACCGATTTTGAAGTGCGTTCCTTGGATGAAATGGGCGGTAATGAAAGTCATCTTTCCCATAAATTGTATCACAATATCAAATACCTGATTGTAGGTATTGCTTTTGGAATTGTATTTGTAAAAGCAGAGATCATTAGCTGGTTTCGTATTCAGGAAATGTTTCGCCTGCAATCCTTTCATATGTATGGGGTAATTGGAAGTGCGGTAGTAGTGGGCATTATTTCTGTTTGGCTTATTAAAAAATTTAATATTAAAACCATTTACGGCGAAAAGATAGCATTCCATCCACGCAAATTCAATAAAGGTCAGATTTATGGCGGTTTATTATTTGGACTGGGATGGGCCATTACAGGTGCTTGTCCCGGCCCATTGTATGCTCAGATAGGCACAGGAGCCACAGTAATTGTAATTACTTTATTAAGTGCCATTGCGGGCACATGGGTGTACGGTTATTTCAGTGAAAAATTACCCCACTGATTTTAAAACTACCGCTTCGTTTTAATCTGTAAATTTGTATCCGTCATTTAAATGGACCGATATGAATTTAGATAGCCTTCAGTTGATATTTGAACCCAAACTGATACAGGAGATCAGAGAGTTTGGCGACCTGCAGAGTTTTAAAGAGGGCGACCTGATTATGGATTACGGAAAATACATCCGTATGATGCCCATCGTTTTAAAAGGCACCGTTAAAGTATATCGCCTCGACGAAAATAATAATGAGATCTTATTGTATTATTTGTCCAGCAACGACAGTTGCTCAATGGCATACAGCTGTTGTGTGGAAGCCAAGAAGAGTGAAGTAAAAGCCATAGCTGAAGATGATGTGGAGCTGATTGCCATACCGCATGAAAAATTAGACAGTTGGTTATGTACTTATCCCAGCTGGAAGAATTATATTATGCGTAGTTTTAATGAACGATTTATTGAATTATTAAAATCAATAGAAAGCATTGCCTTTCATAAATTAGATGAAAGACTGGTGGCTTATCTTAAAGAAAAGCAACGCCTTTCCGGTTCTTCAGTTATCAAAGCCTCTCATTATTTAATTGCTGATGAACTGGCCACCTCAAGAGTGGTGATATCAAGATTGCTGAAGCAGCTGGAGAACGATAAAAAAATCATTTTGTACAGAAATGAAATTAAATTGTTGCCCTCATTTATTTAAGGTGTATAACAATTTTTGAAGCAGGGTTATTAAAATAAATTATTTTCAGTTAACAAATAATATTGCTGTTTATGAATGATATTTTTAAAGAACAGTATCCGGATTATTTAATTTCTGCCGAAAAATTTGACACTTTACGTTCCACAGAATATCCTCAATTAGATGCAGCGGGGCATGTTTATTTAGATTATACCGGAGGTAATCTTTACTCCAAATGGCAACTTCAGCAACATGTAGCTTTTTTGACTAATAATGTATTTGGAAATCCGCATTCCACCAATCCTACTTCAAGTGTTTCTACAATGCATGTGGAAGCAACCAGAAAGGCAGTGCTGGAATATTTTAATGCCGGCGATGATTATTACTGTGTATTCACTTCTAATGCTACACAAGCACTAAAAATAGTGGGAGAGTCTTATCCCTTTGACCATAAAAGCATTTTTTTATTACTTTTCGACAATCACAATTCTGTTAATGGCATCAGAGAATATGCCAAACGCAGGGGGGCAGATTTTGAGTACTGCCCGGTATATTTGGAAGATTTGCGGATTGATGAAGAAAAATTAAAGCTAAAATTAAGTTCACATAAACACAAACACAACAAACTTTTTGCTTATCCGGCTCAATCTAATGTGTCTGGAGTTAAACATGATTTGAAATGGATTGATATAGCCCATCAACATGGATGGGATGTAATACTGGATGCTGCTGCATTTGTACCCTCCAATCCATTGAATTTACAAGAGGTAAAACCTGATTATGTGCCGGTTTCTTTTTATAAAATATTTGGCTATCCTACAGGAGTAGGCGCATTACTGATACAAAAAAAAGCATTTGAAAAATTAGATAAGCCATGGTTTGCAGGCGGTACAGTATCTTATGCTTCAGTAACTATGCCTGAATTTTTTTTAGTGGAAAACCAGGAAAGATTTGAGGAAGGCACATTAAATTATTTGTCTATTCCTGCAGTAAAAATAGGACTTGACTGGATTCAGCAACTAGGGATGTTCAATATTCAAAAACGATTATTCTGCTTAACAGATTATTTATTAAAAACATTACAAAGTCTTCATCACAGCAATGGCAAACCGCTGATACATATTTTTGGGCCAGCAAATTCTTTAAACAGAGGATCAACCATTATCATGAATTTTTTCGACAGTAACGAAAATAAAATCGATGTTACAATAATTGAACAACTGGCAAATGAAAGAAAAATATCTATCAGGATGGGCTGTTTTTGTAATCCCGGAATTGATGAAATTACCAATTGTATAACTTCAGATGAGTTGTCGGTTTTTTATTCCTCCAGAGATGACGCCAAATATGACAAGATACATTTCTTAGGAAAAATGAGAGGAGCAATACGGGTATCACTCGGCCTGATGACGAACTATAAAGATTGTGAATTGTACCTGAATTTCTGCAGGTCATTTCTGCAATAAGCCTAAAATGTATGCTGTATGTCTTCCAATGCAATACTCCGGTCTTTTTATTTCAATCAACACCCAGTAACAATATTTGTCCCTGAAAATTTGTCTCCCTCTCAAAATTTTCATTCACCTTATTGGGCAAAAGTATGGCCGGCAGCAATCGGGCTCTGCAATTTTTTACAAAATAACCTTGATTATATCCGGCAAAAAAAACTAACAGAAATTGCAGCAGGGTTAGGACTGCCTTCTATTTATGCAGCACCATATGCGGCGCAGGTATATTGTACCGATATAGAACCTGCTGCAGTGGAGCTGGCTCAACAATCTGTATTGCATAATCAAATACGGAATGTACAATGTGCTGTGGCAGACTGGAATAATTATGCGGAGTTTCCATTGCCCGATACTGTTTTACTAAGCGATGTTAATTATGAGCCTGTTCAGTTTGACCAGCTTTTAAAAGCTATACTTTTTTATTTGCAAAACCATTGCACGGTAATTTTAGGCACACCACAACGGTTGATGGCCAAACCTTTTATAGAGCAGCTGCTGCCATTTTGTAAACAGCAGGAAGAAATTATGGTAACCGAAAATGGTATTGACACTGCGGTGAGTATTTTCGTGTTCCAGCATGGTTAGCGTATTATTCTGTTGACGAAAAGGTTGCCAACCTTCCAAAGCGTATATGTATCAATACTGCAATTGCAAGGCTGGCAACCTTAAAAGCTACATCCAATAGTAATTTTGCTAACTCAGTTCTTTTGTTATCTTTGTTTATATGTTACCGGATTATCCGCATAAAATTTTTTCCGACAAGCGCAACAATTATTCTCTCCTGATGCTGGCGCTGGCTATGGATTCCGCCTGTTAATTTGAACCGGACAGAATTTTTTTCTTCATCTCAAATTATCATCATGCAAACAGCAACTATCAGTAACACTACCAATACGGTAGATTTTTTACCCTTACAGGGAACCGATTACGTGGAATTTTATGTGGGCAATGCTAAGCAGGCCGCTCATTTTTATAAAACCGCATTTGGTTTTCAAAGTCTGGCCTATGCCGGCCCCGAAACCGGAATGAAAGACAGAGTGAGTTATGTCATCCGTCAGCATAAACTCACTTTTGTATTAACCACTCCTTTAAAATCAGACAATCAAATTGCCGATCATATTTACAAACATGGCGACGGCGTAAAAGTGCTCGCATTAATAGTGGAGGATGCTACCGCTGCATGGAATGAAACTACATCAAGAGGTGGTAAATCTTATTTAGCACCTACTACTTTAAAAGATGAACACGGAGAGCTTGTTTTAAGTGGTATTCATACATATGGGGATACCGTACATTTGTTTGTAGAAAGAAAAAATTATAACGGAGTTTTCATGCCTGGCTTCAGGGAATGGAAATCGAATTACAATCCTGCAGCAACCGGGTTATTATATGTAGACCATTGTGTGGGTAATGTGGGATGGAATCAGATGAATCCCTGGGTAAAATTTTATGAAGACGTGATGGGCTTTAAAAATATTTTAAGCTTTGATGATAATGACATTTCTACCGAATACTCTGCTTTAATGAGTAAAGTAATGAGTAATGGAAACGGCTATGTAAAATTCCCCATCAACGAACCGGCAGAAGGAAAGAAGAAAAGTCAGGTGGAAGAGTATCTTGATTTTTATGATGGGGAAGGGGTACAGCATGTGGCCATTGCCACTAATGATATTGTGGCAACTGTAACAGAATTGCAGCGCCGTGGTATTGAATTCTTATCTATCCCTGCCAGTTATTACGAAACAGTATTGGATCGGGTAGGCAAAATTGATGAAGATCTGCAGCCATTGCAAGACCTGGGCATATTAATTGACCGCGATAATGAAGGTTACTTATTACAAATTTTTAGCAAGCCATTAGAAGACAGGCCCACCTTATTTTTTGAAATTATTCAAAGAAAGGGCGCCAAAAGCTTTGGTAAAGGGAATTTTAAAGCATTATTTGAAGCTTTGGAAAGAGAGCAGGATGCCAGAGGTAATTTATAATACATTTAGGGGGAGGTAGATTCCCCCTAAATTGTAGCATTTTCCACATCGGTGCATTTTTTTAACAACAGGGGCAGCATTTTTTTTTTATTTTTACAAAGAACTGTAACCACCAATAGTTGTTAATGAAGAACTTTTTTGTAACCTTATTTTGTTTCAGTCTGTACCTGTTTGCAGCAAGCAATCATTTGTTTGCTCAGGGTTCCTTCATGGAAATACAAAAAAGTTCGGGTAAAGTAACTTCTATCTTCAACAATATTGAAGATTCCTTAGTCAAACAATTTGAAGAAAAAAAACTCACCTGGCCACCTCAGGAAATCTATGTGCGTTCCTTCAAGTACGACAGGCTATTAGAAGTTTGGGTAAAGGGGAATGCCAAAGAGCCCTTTAAATTATTCAAAACCTATAAAGTGTGTATGCAAAGCGGCACCATTGGTCCTAAAAGAATGGAAGGCGATTTTCAGGTACCCGAAGGTTTTTATTTTATCAACGAGTTTAATCCCAATAGTAATTATCATCTGGCACTGGGTTTAAATTATCCCAATGCAGCAGACCGCATTTTAAGTGATTCTGTTCGTCCGGGTAATGCCATTTACATTCATGGAAGCTGTGTATCTACAGGATGTATTCCCATCAGCGACGAACCTATTGAAGAACTCTATATTATGGCTACTATGGTAAAAGCAAACGGGCAGGATTTTATTCCTGTACATGTTTTTCCAATCAAATACAATGTAAAAAAATCGGCCGATTATCTGGCACAAACGCTGCAAACCAAACCTGCACTCATCGATTTTGCAGCAAGGCTAAAAGAAGCCTTCAATTACTTTGAAGAAAAAAAGCAATTGCCTGTAATCATCATTAACAAAAAAGGGGAGTATATCATCAACTAACGCATCAGCACCTGAACTGTTTCTGTAGTGCGTTGTGTAAGTAAGATGTTTTTATCTTTTGTCAGTTCATCATATTTTTCTTTGGTATAATGACGGATGGTGAGCAGCGTTAAATCCTTCTGCATCTGCACATCAAAAATTTCAGCTGCTTCAAAAGCCAGTTTTTCAATTTTATCCGTTCGGTCATCCAGGCAACATAAAATACTGATTGCACCATTCTGTATCAGGTTGGGACGTATTTTTATTTGCGCAAATATTTCATACAAACGGCTTACATAAGCCTCTCCTACAAAGGAGAAATCTTTAGAGTGTAACTCCAGTAATACCTGTTTGTTTTTTAAAACGATCACCGGTGGTAAATGATGCACCGGTTTTTTACTGATGATGGTTCCTGCAAGTTCAGGGTGTAAAAAGCAACGTACGTGTAAAGGAATATTTTTATTTTGTAAAGGCTTGATGGTTTTAGGATGTATCACCTGAGCGCCGTAATAGGCCATCTCAATTACTTCGGTATAACTCAGTGCATCAAGAAATAGAGCATTAGAAAATTGTTTGGGATCGGCATTCATCACACCTTCTACATCTTTCCAGATGGTTTGGCTTTCGGCATTTAATAAGTTGGCAAAGATGGCTGCACTAAAATCACTGCCCTCTCTACCTAAAGTGGTGCTTTCATTTTCATCAGTGGCGCCAATAAAACCCTGTGTGATAATGATATCATTATTTTTAAAAAGCGGTTCAATTATATCTGTTATTTTTTGCTGCGTAAAATCCCAGTCGATATTCGCATCTCTGAAATTATCATCGGTTCTGATAATATCTCTTACATCTGCCCATGTATTGACAATGCCGGCTTCATTCAGGTAATCGCTCATCATAGCAGTACTCATCAGTTCACCGCTGCATACAATCTGGTCGTAATAATAATCGTATTCTCTTACGGGCTTGTCATGCAACAGCCATTCTATTTCAGTAAAAAAATCTTTTAAATGATCTTCTGCAGCTTTCCAGTGCAGGGTAGTAAGGTATTTAAGTGTATTCAGGTGCTGGTCTTTTACCTGTTGAAAAAAGTGTAATGCATCTTCTTTGCGGCCTTCAAAAAAAGCATCCACCACTTTTTCCAGAGCATTGGTGGTTTTGCCCATGGCAGAAATGATCACCAGTATCTTTTCTCCTTTATACCCTTTTAAAATATTGCCTACATTTTGTATTCTTTCTACACTGTTGATGCTGGCACCGCCAAATTTAAAAACCTTCATTTATATCAGTTGATTGAGTTAATTCTGTAATTTAGCTATGAATTTTGATTTGCAAAAATCGTTAATCTATACAACAAAGTAATAGCTAATTTAAATTATTGAAGTCGGTTACATTAAATACTTTGGAGAAAACAAATAATCTTTAAACCTAAAGCTCCAAATCCCCCTTTAGGGGACAGGGGTACCAATTATAATTATTATGAGTATTAACCGCAGAGTCCAGACGCTTGACGAGTTTACCATTCAGCAGTTACGCGACTTTCCACATGCAACCGGTGAATTGTCCAGTTTATTAAGAGATATCGGTTTAGCAGCCAAAAGGGTTAATGTAGAAGTAAATAAAGCCGGCCTGGTAGATATATTGGGCGATGCCGGTGAAATGAATGTGCAGGGTGAAGAAGTGAAGAAATTAGACGTGTTCGCCAATAACCAGTTTGTGGGTGTATTACGTCATGGTATCAGCTGTGCAGGTATTGGCAGTGAAGAGCTGGATGATATTGTAATATTTGATGATGAAGTAAGTAACAACAGTAAATATGTGTGCTTGTTTGATCCTTTAGATGGCAGCAGTAATATAGATGTGAATGTATCTATCGGAACAATTTTTAGTGTGTACAGAAGAGTGAGTGAACTGGGGAAGCCGGCTACCGAAGCAGATTTTTTACAGCCCGGTGTTAAGCAGGTAGCCGCTGGGTATATTATTTACGGCTCTTCCACTATGATGGTATATGCCACCAGAAGAGGCGTGAATGGTTTTACACTCGATCAGTCGATTGGTGAATTCACTTTAAGTCATCCCAATATTAAATGTCCGGATACAGGTAAATTCTATTCTGTAAACCATGGTAATTTTTTCCAGTACGAGGAACCGGTTAAAAAATATATTACCGAGTGTCAGAAGAAAAATAAAACCAACGGTGGTCCGTATACACAGCGTTATATTGGCAGTATGGTGGCAGATGTACACCGTAACTTAATCAAAGGCGGCATATTCATGTATCCTGCTATTTTAGATAAGCCCAAAGGCAAACTGCGTTTGTTGTACGAATGCAATCCCTGTGCGTTTATTGTAGAAGTGGCAGGTGGTAAAGCCACTAATGGCAAACAACGAATATTAGAAGTGCAGCCACATGCATTACATCAGCGCTCTCCGTTTTTTGCAGGCAGCAAATTAATGATGGAAGAACTGGAAGGCTTTATGAATAATCCCTCCGCTCCCTAAAGAGGGAACTTATTAGAGCGGAGATAAGTGTATTGGATAAAGCGCATTTTGTTATGATAAAAATTTTTCACAATAATTCTGTTAGATTAAGAAAAGTGTTTTAATCAACAGGGTATAAAAGCCCCTTTAGGGGTTGGGGTAATATGGCAAAAACAATCATTTCGGTAAAAGACCTGAAAAAAAATTACGGCAATTTTGAAGCGGTAAAAGGAATTTCTTTTGATGTGTATGAAGGCGAAATTTTTGGATTACTGGGTCCTAACGGTGCAGGCAAATCTACCACGCTGGAAATTATAGAAACGCTGCGTAATAAAACCAGCGGCGAAATTATTGTTGATGGTATGAACCTCGATACTGCTGCAGGTGATATCAAAAAGATCATTGGTGTACAATTACAAACCTCCGGCTTTTATCCGGGGTTAAATTTAATACAGCTGATAGAATTGTTTGCTGGCTTATACAACGAAACCGTTGATCCAATGGCATTTTTGAAATTGGTGAATCTGGAAGATAAAGCTAAGAATAAGTTTAAGGATATGAGTGGCGGACAAAAACAACGCTTCTCCATTGCCACCACCCTTGTTAATAAGCCCAAAATAATTTTTTTAGATGAGCCAACAACAGGATTAGATCCGCAGGCAAGAAGAAATTTATGGGAGCTGATTAAAGAAATTCGTTCCAAAGGAACCACGGTGATCATCACCACACATTATATGGATGAAGCAGAGCAGCTCTGCAACCGCATTGCCATCATGGATGAAGGGAGGATTATTTCTCTGGATTCTCCTGATAAAATGATCGACGATTTGGTGGCTACCGGTTTTGAAAGACCCAAGCAGGTAAAAGCTGCTAATCTGGAAGATGTATTTATTCATCTTACCGGAAAAGATATAAGGGAAGATTAAGGGCACTGCACTAATTATTAAACAAAACAAATTTGATGAAACAAATAATTATTGGAATAACAGCATTACTATGTGTTGCAGCTGTGAATGCGCAAAATAAAAAACCTGTTACATCTAAACCCGTTGCTGCAAAACCGGTGTTAAAAAATTTGCTGGATAGTTTTAGTTATGCCATAGGCTATAATGTTGCCATGAGCATGAAAGGCCAAAATATGAATAAAGTAAATGCTGCACTAATGCAGCGTGCTGTTGAAGATGCATTTAAAGGAAGACAGCCATTACTTACAGCTCAGGAAATAGGTACTTGTATGCAAAAACAGGTTGAAGTATTTACAGAGGAAGTAGCGGGACCTGAAATTATAAAAGGCCGGGAGTTTCTTGCGTTAAATCAAAAACGTAAAGAAGTTGCTACACTGCCTGATGGATTGCAATATGAAATTTTAAAGAAGAGTGATAATCCTACCATCAAACCAAAACTTACAGATACAGTGGTGGTGAATTATATTGGCAACCTGGTGGATGGAAAAGAAATTGATAATTCTTATAAAGTAGGAGCGCCGGTGGTATTTCCTGTAAACGGTGTGATATCCGGCTGGATAGAAATATTACAATTAATGACACCAGGTGATAAATGGAGGGTGTTTATCCCAACAGAAATGGCGTACAATTTAAAACCCCGCGATCCCAAATTAATTCCTCCTGGGGCTGCATTGATTTTTGAAATTACCTTAGAAGCTGTAAAACCTGCACAATAATATGACAGAAGATTTAAGATACCCCATTGGTAAATATGCGCCTCAGCCATATTCAGCAAAACAATTCAATGACTGGTTGATTGATATTAAAAACTTACCTCAGCATTTGGAAAATGCGGTGCTGAATTTAGATGCAGCGCAGTTAGATACGCCTTATCGTGAAGGAGGCTGGATGATTAAGCAGGTAGTGCATCATGTGGCCGACAGTCATATGAATGCGTATATAAGATTTAAATTAGGCATCACTGAAGAGAACCCCACCATCAGGCCTTATGATGAAGTGGCATGGGCTGAATTGAAAGATTCGCTGGAGCAACCCATTAATATTTCATTGACTTTACTGCATGCATTGCATAGCCGCTGGCAGTATATTTTAAAAGACCTTACTGAAGAACAACTGACACAACGTACTGTATTTCATCCCGAACATAAAAAAGAAATGACCCTATGGTTTTTGCTGGGTATGTATGCATGGCATAGCCGTCATCATGTGGCGCATGTTACCAGTTTAAGGGAAAGAATGAAGTGGTAATAGGGTTAATTGGTTAATCAGTTAATCAGTTACTCTGTTTATTGGTGAGCACTCCTAAACTCCTAAACCCCTAAACCCCTAAACTTCTAAACCCCAAACAAAAAAATGAACTGGAAAACACTCTCTACCTCATACATCAGCCAGCACCAGTATTTTACAGCCCGGCAGGACCGTTGTGAAATGCCCGATGGCCAAATTGTAGACCCTTATTTTGTAGTGGAATTACCTGAAAGCGTTTGTGCTATGGCGGTTACCGATAATAATGAAGTGATACTGGCAAAACAATACCGTCATCCTATTAGCGAAACCCTGTTGGAAATTCCGGGTGGTTTTATTGATAAGGATGAATCTCCGGATACTGCCATTGAGCGGGAACTTTTAGAAGAAACGGGGTATGCATTTTCCAAATTTGATTATCTGGGTAAGGTTGCAGCTAATCCTGGGGCGTTGAATAATTATACCCATTTGTATTTGGCAAGGGGAGGAAAGAAAATCAGTGCGCAGGCTTTAGATCATAATGAAGAGATAGAAGTGTTAAAAGTGTCTTTAGCAGAAATGCGCCGCATGCTACAGCAAAACGAAATTAAACAGGCACTGCATCTGGCATGCGTGTTTTATGCGTTTCAGAAATTGGACGGGGAGATGTGAATGGTCAGTAGTGAATAGTCAATGGTGAGTGAGGTATAGAGCTTTTAATAATTGTTCATTTTTAATTATTAATTGTTCTTTGCAACTCCACTTCCCCCACTAAAAACACACTGCCGCAAACAATAATTAAATCAGCAGCCGCAGCATTGGCTTTAGCCGCAGCAATGGCGGCATTTACATTGTCAAAATGATCGCCGGTTAAATGATAGACAGCCGCTTTTTCTTTAAGTTCAGCAGCATCCATGGCACGCGGAATATGTGCATGGGTAAAATAATAGTTGGCATCGGTAGGTAATAACGAAAGTACCTTGCTTACTTCCTTATCCTTTACCATACCTATTACGAAGTGTATTCTTCTATCTTCTATCTTCTGTATTCTCTCAACTGTTATTTCCCTTCTGTCCTCTGTCATCTGTCCTCTGTCATCTGACATCTTTCCTCTAACATCTGTATTCTCCCTAACCTGCTTCAACACCTGCTTTATCCCATCCTCATTATGCGCCACATCTAAAACAATCGTTGGATTTTCTGCAATCACATCCCAGCGGCCATGCAGTCCTGTGAGTTGTTTGGTATTAGCCAGGGCAAATTTTTCTGCTTCATTCGTAATAGTGAAACCTTTTTGCATCAATATTCCTTCTGCACATAAAACAGTGCAGAGATTTTTTATCTGGTACAACCCGTTCAGGTCGAGGGTGAAATTTTCGGCAACATCATTAGGTATGTTGCTTACTTTACAGTGCAATACTTTTACAGTTGAAATGATATCCGATGCTGCATATTCTTCTGAAGCAAAATAAATGGGGGCACCTGCAGCTTTAGCTTTGTTTTCAAAAATTGGTTTGGTTTCGGGTAAATATTCGCCAATTACAACCGGTATACCAGGTTTAATTATACCAGCTTTTTCTGCAGCTATTTCTTCTAATGTATTGCCCAGTAAATTCATATGATCATAACCAATATTGGTGATCACTGAAAGCACAGGCGTGATAATATTGGTGCTGTCTAACCTGCCGCCTAAGCCTGTTTCAATTACAGCTATATCTACTTTTTGTTGTGCAAAATATTCAAAAGCCATTGCTACGGTAAGTTCAAAAAAAGAAGGTTGTATATTTTCTGATAAAGCTTTGGTTTTTTCAACAAAATCAATCACAAAAATTTCACTTATCCATGCTCCGTTTATTTTGATCCGCTCCCTGAAATCTTTTAAATGTGGTGAAGTGTACAAACCTGTTTTATATCCTGCCTGCTGCAATACCGCTGCAAGCATATGACTGGTGCTGCCCTTTCCATTGGTACCAGCAATATGAATGGTTTTAAAATGCTGTTGGGGATTGTCCAATGCTGCACATAGTTCAATGGTATTGTGCAGGTCTTTTTTATATGCTGCTGCACCAATGCGGCTGAACATGGGCAGGTGTTGATAGAGATACTCAATTGTTTCTTGATAAGTCATACTAAACTGCGTACAGCGCTTGCAATACTATTGCAAATGTATGCAAAGCTGCATCGCAGTACAAATGTATGGCTGCATAATAAGATTGAAAATCCTATTGCACCTGGCTTCTCAGCAACGTCTCTTATAAAGCTATGAGTGCATGCCGAGGACGTTGCGTTTTTGAAACCTAATTCACAACGTCCCTTTCAGGAGACGTTGCTGGGAAGAAATAGATTGAAAAAACTACTGTACTTTAAAATTAAATGGTACTGTTACCACTGACTCATGGTCAGATGTATTGAATTGAATATTGGGCAGATAACCTCTGATTGCAGTTGCATATCTTGAGTCGGTACTGGTAGAGCCCTTATCAAAAGTCACAAATTGTCCTCTGCCATTCGCTGAAACTTTTATCACTGCATTTATGGTTGCTTTTGGCAAATCACCCATAAAAATATAATTATTAATAATCGAACGGTCTCCTTTTGATACTCTCAATGCACCACCCGCAACTCTTCCCCCCGGCGAATTGCCATAACTATCAGGTTTGCCATTCGGATCTCCGGCATCACCTTTACCTCCGGGTTTATTACCCTGATAGGTATAACCATTATCCTGATCAGCGCCATTGCCTTTGCCGGTAGGTGGTCCGCCATAACCTGCAACTTTTGGTTTTTGCGGTTTGGGTACTGGCGCAACAACCGGAGTTGGTGCGGTATTTTTAACTGTTGTTTTAGCCGGTTCCTTAGGTAGTACATTTGTTTTGGGAGTCGCTTTTTCAGGATTCACCACAGGTGCTGCATCTTCATCTTTATTATCATCAGGCTGTAAGTCTTCAGCAGGATTACTGTTGCTGGCAACAGGTATTGCTTTGGATTGTTCTGCAGGTTCATCGCCAGGAGATTTTTCTCCTTTGATTAATGGTTGCACTGTACCAAAGCCCTCATCAAAATTACCTAAGTTAATTTCAATCAAATCTTGCGTAATAGGTTTGGGAGGAGGAAGTATTTGCCAGGTCCAGAAAAAAGCAATTAATAAAAATACCGCTACAATAATAGCAGTGTACGTAAATGCTTTCCGGTTTTTTTCAGCTTCAAATGATGCAGACATAATGCTATTGTAATACATAGTAAAGATAAGTTGTTATTACTAACGATGCAAAATCGTACCAAATTCAATACAGCATGTTAAAAATTTAACAAAATGGGAGGAATTGTGGTGGTGGGGGCTTGATATGTGATACTGGAAGCTTGATACTTGATACCGGATACCGGATATGTGGTCGTTCTTTCTATCTTCTA
>JBAXET010000077.1:0-14227 GCA_037140275.1 Ferruginibacter sp.
CGCTTTAATAGGATAACCTATCAATGCCAGATCACCAATTACATCTAATAATTTATGACGGGCAGGTTCGTTGGGAAAGCGCAGTTCTAAATTATTTAAATAGCCTTCACTTTTTACTTCTACTTTATCTCTTTTAAATGCTTTTGCTAACCGGTTCATTTCTGCTTCAGTAACGGGGCGGTCCACCACCACTATTGCATTATTGATATCGCCACCTTTTACAAGGTTATTATCGAGCAGCATTTCCAGTTCATGCAAAAAACAAAAGGTACGGCAGGGGGCAATTTCTGCTTTAAATTCTTTGATAGATTTTATGCTGGCGTGCTGTGTGCCTAAAACCGGACTGTTAAAATCTATTAAAGTGGTAATATGGTATTGCGTTGCAGGCAGTGCAGTCATTTCAACTCTTTTCACATCATCATAATGCGAAATATTGGTATCGATGGTATACCAGGCTTTGGCAGCATCCTGTTCCAAAACACCGGTTTCTTCAATAATTTCTACAAAGGGTTCGCTGCTGCCATCAATAATAGGAATTTCCGGACCATTAATTTCTATCAGACAGTTATCTACTCCCATGCCTACCAACGCAGCCAAAATATGTTCAACTGTACTAACACGGGTATCACCTTGTTCTAAGGTAGTCCCTCTGGAAGTATCTGTTACCAAATCGCAATCAGCCTTAATTACGGGCATCCCCGGAAGATCTATACGTTGAAACTGGAATCCAAAACCGGGGTTGGCAGGCTTTAGCGTCATATCCACATTAACACCTGTATGCAGGCCGGTACCGGAAATACTTACCGAAGCCGCCAGCGTATGTTGTTTATCAGGATTAAAGTTATTATCCATTACTGCTTAAAAATTTTGTTGGCAAAGATAAGATAGTTTATGGTAGATGGCTAATGCTTCATAGCACATGGTCAATAGTCCATAGCCGATAGCAGAGCTCTTAAATTGGAGGTAGTATTTTTTGAGCTATATCCTCCCGGTTGCAAGATAGTCCATGGTCGATAGACCATGGACTATTACCTATTTAAAACTGAAACTGGAAACTGCCAAAAATGCCAAATCTTGAGGTCTTATTAACCGGTAATGGTCTTGGTAAAACCCGCCAAACAAAATCGAGGCGTAATACCTTTAAGATATTATCGATACCGGTACCCACTTCAAGGTAAGTGTTGCCGTTTAAGGTTTTAAATGTGCCGGTACTGTTATTCAGTGCTGTATTCTCTTCACTTAGTGATCCCCATACTGCTTTGGCATTCCAGAACTGACGCAGTTTTAATTTACGCGTAAAGGGAACAAACCGGAAAAGTCCCGAGCCTACATTATGCTCCACATTGATGCCTGCATATTTATCACTGAGGTATTCAAAACGGTTCATGAGGTTAAAACTGCCGGAATTGTAATAGTAAATATCATTGCCGGGGTGATTTTCTAAAAATGCAAAAGGAATAACTCCATTGATTTTGCCTGCATATACTTTATACGAAAAAGATCCATAAGGCGAGATCTTCATATAGTCTTTTACCGATCCTGAAATTTTAGTGTAGGTATAGGCGCTGTTTAAAATTCCTGGGATACCCTTTGCCAGCATCAACTCTGCAACAGGGTATTTAGTGCCTAGTGAATACCTGAAATAATCTCCTTCTACAAATTGTTCCAGATAAGCAAAGCGTAATTTCAGTGCTACTTCAAAATTGTTGAGCGACTCGCCGTTACTTACAGGAAATGTAGCTTTCAATGGTAAATTTTTAAGCGGGTTGTATTGCCGGTGCGAAATGAACCATTCAGTAGAGAAACCCTTGCCCAGTTCATTGAATACTTCAAAGCGCAGGTCTTTCAATTGAATATATTTTCTGGTAGTATTGGGTTTTCTGATAGCTAATGAAAAAATATTATCCTGACCTACATCTCCAATCTGACTGATGCCATTATCAATATCATCCGAATAGGCGAAGTGAAGGCGAAAACGTTTGGGATCCCTTTTCACAATCCAGTAAGCTTCAAATTTGCCTTTTAATTTTTTATCGGTGGTGCCATAAGCTAAGTAGGTGTGAAAATAAATATGCTTGTTAAAACCTGTTGTTGTTCCTAAATCAAAACGAAAACGGGTGCCTTCCCATGAATTACTGCTGATCCAGTTAAACCATGGACCAATTTCGTAATTGGTTAATTGCTTATAGCCGGTGCCAATAAATTTAAGCGTGTTTTGCAGCCGCTGAAATTTGGGCATCTGCAATAATTTATCAATGGTAGTGTAAATGGCTTTTTCGTTTGCGGATAAAGTATCATGACGAAGGGTATTCCATGCAGAGTCACTGGTTAAATTACCACCGGGCACAACTTTCACCACTTCTTCTACAGGTTGTTGTTTAAAAAGATTGCTTATCGAATCATTGTTGATAAGGATATTCCGGTAAGAGGTGGTTTTTCGTCCAATCAAAGTAAGTGATTGTTTGCCCAGCACTTTAAAGTCGGCAAAAAATTTATCCCGGTTTAAAAAATATACACTGTCATTAAGGGGAATAAATTCCTGAAAAATACTCAGCCGGTCGATGTAATTAATATTGGCATCTTTTCCCAAATACAGATTAATTTTTTGTACCTGAAATGTTTGGGCCATTACCCACGCATCTCCTTCAAAAGTATTTTGTCCTGCATGTTTGGGAGTAAACACAAAATGAAATATTTTTTTTCCGCTTACCACCTGAGTATCGGGCACAAAAAAATTGTAATACACATCAGCATTATCGTTAAAGGGCCCAATAAAATCCTTGTCCATTACATTAACATAATTACCATAGGTGTTTACGTTCTGGTTCATAACACCCATCAGCTTGCTTATACTTTCATTGGTAAAGCCTTTGGTGTTGCTGGCTTTTACATTTTCAAAAAATTTACGGGTGCTTTTTTGATATGAGTAATCGCTTACACTCTCTAGCAGGTAGGCCGGTAAAAAAGGTTCGTTTTCCGACACGCTGTCAATGTTGTCAAAAATAAATGAGAAAGGCTTTAATAATAAATTCTTTTTTACTTTGTCGGCTTTAAAATTTTTGATGTCTATCTCCAGTTTATTGTAAGCCTCGTATCCAAAATTGGTAAGGTTATACCGGTTGTACTGTTTTTTTTTGCTCATGATCTTCTTCCACAAAAACAAACCCTTGTTAAATTTAGATCGAACAGTTATGCTGTTAGTGGCAGCTCCACGCTGCAACTGAATAACAATGGTTTTATTATTTACAGAATCACTGATTGGCACCTTATATAATTCATAGCCTACATAACTTACTACCAGTGTGTCTTTTAAAAATTTGCTGATGAAGAAACTGAAATTGCCGGCACTGTCGGTTGTTTTGCCAATACCCGAACGCACAAAATATACCGAGGCATAACTAACGGGTTCTTTAGTATGGGCATCTTGTATAATGCCGGTAAAGCTGATGCTTTGAGCAGAAATGGTAAGAGATGTGATCGATAAAGAAAACAGCAATAAAAAAGTACGAAATAACTTCAATGTAATTATTTAGATTGATGATTTTTAATAAATAGATTACAATAGCAGCAAAATGGTTGGAAAAGTATAATAAGTTTTAAAAAAACTTATTTATCTGCTGTTAAGCTTGCAATAATTTTTTCCAGTTCATAAATGCGTTTTTCAAGGTCGGGTAATTTTCGGCTTGTGGCCTGACTGCGTAAGGCTGCAGTAAACTCATATGCAGGGGAGCCGGTAACTGTTTTGCCGGCTTTTAAAGATTTGCTTACACCACTTTGCGCATTTACTCTGGCTCCGTCGCCAATGGTAATATGCCCCACAATGCCAACCTGCCCTCCAATCATTACATTATTGCCCACTTTGGTACTTCCGCTGATGCCTGATTGTGCAGCAATGATGGTATTATTACCTACTTCTGCATTATGGCCTATTTGCAGCAGGTTATCCAGCTTGGCACCGGCTTTAATTAAAGTGCTGCCCAAGGTAGCTCTGTCGATAGTGGTATTGGAGCCAATTTCAACATTGTCTTCAATAATTACATTGCCTATCTGAGGTATTTTTTTAAATGTTCCGTCGGGTAAAGGCGCAAAACCAAAACCATCGCCGCCAATGATAGTGCCTGCATGTATCACCACATTATTTCCTATCACACAATCATGATATATTTTTACCCCGGGATGAATGATGCAGTTTTTACCCATCACCACATTGGTTCCTAAAAAAGCATTGGGAAAAATTTTAGTGCCGTCGCCCACTACTACATTTTCGCCCAAATATGCAAATGCACCAATGAAAACATTAACGCCTGTTTTTGCTGTGGCATCTATATAAACCGGTTGCTGAATGCCACTTAATTGCTGGGTTTTAATCTGCTGATATTTATCCAGCAAATCGGCAAATGCCGAGTAGGCATCTTTAACTCTGATAAGTGTGGTTGATACGGCCTGTTTTAGTTCTAAACTGTCATTCACAATAACAACAGAAGCTCCGGTGGAATATAAATATTCTTCGTATTTGGGATTAGCTAAAAAAGCCAGTTGTCCGGCTTGCGCCTCTTCTATTTTGCCAAATGAACCTGCTGCGGCATCGGCATTGCCTTCTACCTTACCGCCGATCATCATTGCTATTTGTGATGCAGAAAATTGCATAATTGGTTAATGGTTAATTGTTCATAGTTAATAGTTGATGTCTGATAGTTATAGCATTTCTTTTAAACTGATTTTACTATTAACCATCAACCGTTAACATTATCTAACATAACAAATGTAATATTTTTTAACCTTACCCCTAAGATTTTGGTTGATCAATGCATTATCCACTTCTGATATATCTTTTACCGTATTGTCTTTAAATAAAATATGAATATGCTCGTCTTCAAAATTATAAGTGCTGCTTGCAGCTTCGCCGGTAAATACCAGCCATGCGGCATCGGCTTCGCTGATTTGTAATTTTTTGCGTGCTGCTGCAGTTTTTTCTTCCACCATCGCCTCATCAACGGGTTCGCCAAAATATTTTACTTTAAGCAATTGGCGGTTGATAATACCATTGCATAAGGTTGATAAAATTATATCATCATGTTTACACCATGTTTTAATGGCCATTACCACATCATAATCATCCAGCTCACAAAATTCTTCTATACTTACTTTTTGTACCGACTCGGCAATAAGTTTATTTAACGGATAAGGTGCTGCTGCTTTTATGAGTTTGGCTCTTTTAATAATACGTTTCAGCATTTGCTCGGCACAAAGCACAGTTTTGTGCAGGTATACCTGCCAGTACATTAGCCTGCGGGCAACTAAAAATTTTTCAATAGAATAAATGCCTTTTTCCTCCACCATCAGCTCACCATTATGTACGGTAAGCATTTTTAATATGCGGTCGTAGGCAATCACGCCTTCATTTACGCCGGTAAAAAAACTGTCTCGTGTTAAATAATCCATTCGGTCCACATCCAGTTGTCCGGTAATCAGCTGGTGTAAAAAATTCTTGGGATGTGTGCCTGTAAAAATATCCAGTGCCAATTGCAGTTTACCATCAAACTGTGTATTCAGTTCTTTCATTATCATCAACGAAATAGCTTCGTGATGCATGCTTTCTATTAGTACGCTCTCTAGTGCATGACTAAAAGGGCCATGACCAATATCGTGTAATAAAATAGCAATTTTAGCGCCCTGTTCTTCAGCCGCACTAATGTCAACGCCTTTGCTTTTGAGCTCATTGATAGCGCTGTACATCAGGTGATAGGCGCCTAAAGAATGGTGTAACCGGGTATGTACAGCACCCGGATATACCAGATAGGCCATTGCCATTTGATTGATGCGGCGCAGGCGCTGATAATAAGGATGTGCCACTACCTGATAGATTAATTCATCATCGATGGTGATAAAACCATAAACTGGGTCGTTAATTATTTTGCGAAAGGGCATTTGTTGTTTTCTGTTTACGATTACGTTTTAGCAATAACCGGATTTGTTAAAAGATGTACAAAGCTAAATAAAGCACTCCAGCATTGATATAAAAAATTAAATTTGCTTAAACAGTTAATAGTTCATGGTTAATAGTTCATAGTACAACCCAAATTGAGATATTCTTACCATGAACCATGAACCATCAGCCATGAACAAACCACAATGAACCAACAATAAAATTATGAACATAGCAAAAATCCTTTGGGTAGACGACGAAATTGACAGCCTTACTTCTCAGATCATGTTTTTAGAAAACAAAGGATATGAAGTGCATACTAAAACAAATGGTTTTGATGCCATTGAATATGTGAAAGAAAATATAGTGGATGTGGTGCTGATGGATGAAAGTATGCCCGGCCTAACAGGTTTGCAAACACTGCAGCAGATAAAAGAAATCAACAGTAATTTACCGGTAGTGCTCATTACTAAAAATGAGGCAGAAAATCTGATGGATGAAGCCATAGGTTCGCAAATCAGCGATTATTTGATTAAACCTGTCAACCCAAATCAGGTGTGGTTAAGTTTAAAAAAACTGATTGATAATAAAAGACTGGTGGCAGAAAAAACCACTTCTTCTTATCAGCAGCAGTTCCGTAATTTATTTATGGCGCTCAATGATAATCCGGATTATAATGAGTGGATGGAAATTTATAAAAAGTTGGTGTACTGGGAACTTGAAATGAAAAAGAGTGATAGTCCCGAAATGCAGGAAGTTTTTCAATCACAGAAATCTGAAGCCAATACCGAATTTTTCAAATTTATATCTAAAAACTACGCTTCCTGGGTTGGTCCAAAGAGTACAGCAGCGGCGCCAATTATGAGCAATACCTTAATGAAGTTTAAAGTGTTTCCGCATCTGGAAAAAGGTACTCCTCTGTTTTTTATTCTGATCGATAATCTGCGTTACGATCAATGGAAAACCATTCAGCCCATTTTTGCAGAGAGCTTCCGTATTCATGAAGAAGAAACCTTTTATGCTATTTTACCTACAGCAACTCAATATGCCCGTAATGCCATCTTTGCCGGAATGTTACCCGTAGATATTGAAAAGCAGTTTCCGGTACAATGGAAAAATGATGATGAGGAAGGGGGCAAAAATATGTTTGAAGAAGATTTTTTTAAAGCACAGCTGAAACGGTTAGGGAAAAGCGACCTCAAATATTCCTACACCAAAATCACCAATAATAATGACGGGCAGAAGATGGTGGATAATATCCATAACATGCTGCAAAACGATATCAATATCATTGTGTATAATTTTGTGGACATGCTCAGTCATGCCCGTACCGAAATGGAAGTGCTGAAAGAACTGGCTGGCGATGAAACCAGTTACAGAAGTATTACTGAAAGCTGGTTCACGCATTCACCCTTACATGCAGCGTTGAAAAAAATAGCAGATAAAAAATTAACCATGATTGTGGCTACAGATCATGGCAGCGTAAGAGTAAAAACACCTGCAAAAGTGATAGGGGATAAACAAACTACAGCCAATCTGCGCTATAAACATGGCCGCAATTTAAACTACGAACCCAAAGATGTACTCGCTTTCAGAGATCCAAGAGAGGCAGGATTGCCTGTGCCTAATGTAAATTCGTCGTTCATATTTGCCAAAGGTGATCTGTTCTTATGTTATCCCAACAACTACAACCATTTTGTAAACTATTACCGCAATACCTTTCAGCATGGTGGTGTTAGTTTAGAAGAGATGATTGTACCGGTAATAAGGATGACCAATAAGTAATACTCCCTCCGACCCCTGAAGGGGGAACTAAGAACAGTTAATTAAAATGAGTAGATAAGTGCTATTGGGTAACCTGCTTTTTTATTTATCAACGTTTGTTGAAAATTTTATTTTTTATAACTCTTCTTTTGTGTGAAGTTGCATTGAATTTAAAAGTGATAAAAGCCGATTTGGGCTGGGGTACTATGAAATACACACCTAACATATTAGATAAAATAGAAAGAATTGCAGAAGAAGCAGGATATGTGATTCGTTACGAGCGAGGTAATTTTCAGAGTGGTTACTGTATTCTTCAGGCAAAGAAAGTGATAGTGCTTAATAAATTTTTTCAAACAGAAGGTCGTATCAATACTTTGGTAGACCTGATGCCGCAACTGAATATCCATTTTGATGGATTAACTCATGAAAGTCAGAAAATGTATGAAGAAGTGATGTCTGTTGAAGCTACCCGTTAACCGTCTGGTTTAATTTTATATCTTCCTGCGGTTGTATATTCCTCATAAATAAGATGATCTCTTCATTTATTTTTTAATTCCCCATACCTGATTACCATTTACTTGTGGTAATACCTATTTTTGCAGAGTGATTTGCCCTCCGCTGACTATAACATTTCTTGGTACTGGAACCAGCAGTGGTGTTCCTATGATTGGTTGCACCTGTGTGGTGTGTACTTCTTCCGATAAAAAAGATAACCGTTTACGCAGCAGTATTCTTATTCAAAGCGAAACAACAGCAATTGTGGTGGATACCACTCCCGATTTCAGGTATCAGATGTTAAGGGCTAAAGTAAAAAATCTGGATGCCATCGTTTTTACTCATCCCCATAAAGACCATGTAGCTGGGTTAGATGATGTGAGAGCCTTTAACTATTTTCAGCATAAAGCCATGCCTTTATATGCTAACTCATTAACTGAGGAAGCTATAAAAAGAGAGTTTGCTTACGCATTTGCCGATCATAAATATCCAGGCATTCCGGAACTGAATTTAAATACCATCAGCGATCAGTCATTTTATATTGGCGATATTCCGGTTATTCCTGTTGAAGTATGGCATCATAAAATGCCGGTACTGGGTTTCAGGTTTGGCAGATTCACTTATATTACTGATGCAAACCGTATAGAAGAAGAACAAAAAGATAAAATTAAAGGCAGTGATATTGTGGTAATAAATGCCCTGAGAAAAGAAAAGCATATTTCTCATTATACACTGGGCGAAGCCATTGATGAAGTGCAGGGTATGGGTATTCCACAAAGCTATTTTACGCATATCAGTCACCAGCTGGGCACTCACAAAGCGGTAAGTGCCGAACTACCCAAAGGTATTGCATTGGCTTACGACGGGTTAATATTACATACCGCTCAGGTATCTTAAAAGGCTATTGTTTTTTTAAAAGGGAAATCTTAATTTGTCCCTAATTCGTACCCCTCATGTGGAAGAAATTTATTTCTGACTATCTAAGTTTTACAAAAAAAGAAAGAATCGGCATTATTATGCTGCTTGTTCTGATTCTGTTCTTTTCTCTGCTTCCCTTTTTTTATTCCCGCTTCATACATGAAAAATATGCCGATGCGGCTGCATTTAAAAAAGACATAGCCTCACTTCGGTTAAAGCAACCTGACAGTATAAAAAAATATACCTCATCTGCATTTGAAGATAATAATTACAATAACCATTATCAGCCTGCTGATAACCCCCGATTCCGGGGTGAATTATTTTATTTTGATCCCAATACCGCTTCTATAGCCGATTGGAAAAAATTAGGGATAAGGGATAAAACTATTACCACTATACAAAAGTATATTTCAAAGGGCGGCAGGTTTTATAAACCGGAAGATATAGGAAAAATATGGGGGCTGCACCCTGATGAAGTAAAGCGCTTATTGCCCTATGTGCAAATTCCATCCAAAGAGGATCGTTATCCGGAAAATAATTCAGCAGCCAAATTTTTTGATAAAACGAAAAGCATTCCCGCAGTTATCGATATCAATAATGCTGATACCAGCGTATTAATTGCATTGCCCGGTATTGGCAGCAAACTGGCACAACGCATCATCAATTTCAGGGATAAACTTGGTGGATTTTATGCTGTTCAGCAGGTAACAGAAACATTCGGACTGCCCGATTCTACTTTTCAAAAAATAAAAACCAAATTGGCCATTAATGGCAAAACAGTTAAACAAATCAATATTAATACTGCCAGTTTAGATGAACTAAAAGTGCATCCGTACATCAGGTATAATATTGCCAATGCAATTGTGCAATACCGTTCACAGCATGGAAATTTTACTTCGGTAGCGGTTATCAAAAATATTATGCTGATTTCAGATGATTTGTTTAATAAACTGGAGCCTTACCTAAGCGTTCAATAGTTTTTAACCTTTTTATTCTGATTTTGTTAAAAGACGAATTACAGATCAGTAACAATAGTTAAAACTTATTGATTGCTGTAATAAGAGCGTAACAAAATCCCATAAATTTGTTTCTCAACCATTGCAAGTATGAATTTTCAACAAAGTGAATTAACAGCGCATATAGCACAGACAGCAAAAGATTTTGCAAACCAGTACATTAAACCTCATGTGATGGAATGGGACGAAACACAGGAGTTCCCTTTGCATATTTTTAAAGAAATGGGTAAACTGGGATTAATGGGCGTATTTGTGCCTGAGCAATATGGTGGCAGCGGTCTGGGGTATTTTGAATATAGTGTAATCATTCAGGAAATAGCCAAAGTGTGTGGTTCTGTCGGATTATCACTTGCGGCACATAACTCTTTATGCACAGGGCATATGCTTGCATTTGGTAATGACGAACAAAAGAAAAATTACTTACCCAAATTAGCCACCGCAGAATATTTAGGTGCCTGGGGACTAACGGAAGCGAATACCGGAAGCGATGCCGGTAATATGAAAACCACTGCAGTAAAAGATGGCAATGACTGGATTATAAATGGCACCAAATGCTGGATCACACATGGCAAAACAGGAGATGTGGCAGTGGTAATTTGCAGAACCGGAGAGCCCAGAACAAAAGATAATTCCACTGCATTTATTGTTGAAAGAGGGACACCTGGTTTTAGCGGAGGAAAAAAAGAAAATAAACTGGGCATGCGGGCAAGTGAAACAGCCGAAATGATTTTTGATAATTGCAGAATACCCGATGCAAACCGAATAGGCGAAGTAGGTGCAGGATTTAAGCAAAGTATGAAAGTACTTGATGGCGGGCGTATTTCTATTGCAGCATTAAGCTTGGGTATTGCGAAGGGCGCATATGAAGCTTCTGTACAGTATTCTAAAGAGCGCTATCAGTTTGATCAGCCGATTGCTAATTTTCAGGGCATAAGTTTTAAACTTGCAGATATGGCAACGGAAATAGAAGCTGCTGAGCTATTGATTAATAATGCCTGTTATTTAAAAATGAATGGGCTGCCTATGACAAAAGAAGCTGCTATGGCAAAATATTATGCCAGCGAAGTTGCGGTAAAAGTGAGTACGGATGCAGTGCAAATATTTGGCGGTTACGGATACACAAAAGATTTTCCGGTAGAAAAATTTTACAGAGACAGTAAGTTATGTACCATTGGCGAGGGAACCAGCGAAATACAAAAGCTGGTAATCAGCAGGGAAGTGCTCAGATAATATATATTGGCTATTAATAGCAGAAGCGCCATTCGTTACTGAATGGCGCTTCTTTTTTAGTTTCAAGGGAAATTATTTTTTCGGATAACGCTCCTTAAGCATTATTACTGTTGTCGGTTGCAGAGGGAAACATATTATCAACAGCCCCGCCCAGCATGGGAAATTTTTCTTTTATAAAATCCTTAATGGCTTCAATACTTTTTAAAGCCTGGTCTTCACTGATGCCTGCTTTTTCTACAAGGCTGTTAATTAACTCCTGCATGACTGGTTGTTTTAAAATTTGAAGTACAAATATGATGTGTTTTTGCTTGAAATGGTTGTATGCAATATCAAATTACCGTTAAATAGCTATTATAATACTATTCAGTATCGTATCTGTCTACCCGTTCAATACCTGGTAAATTGATCAGCCTTTCCACCAGATCATCCAGTTCTTCCCTGTCGTGGACAAAGATTTTTACGTTGCCGTTAAAAATGCCTTCTTTAGCTTCAATCGTCATAGCAGCAATATTGAATCTCATTTCACCACTGATAAGGTTAGTGATCTTGTGTATTACACCCACATCATCAAGCCCGATTATTTTTAAGCCGGTAAGGAAGGATATCTCTTTGTTTTTTGCCCACTTGGTTTTTACCACACGGTGCCCGTAATTGGCTAAAAGCCTGGCTGCATTGGGGCAGTTAGTGCGGTGTATTTTTAATCCTTCACCGGTAGTTACAAAACCAAATACATCATCGCCGGGTATAGGTTTACAGCAATTGGCCAGTGTATACTGAATTCTATCACTGCTTTCGCCAAAGATGATCAGCTCTGCATCCTTATCTTTTTTGCCATGATGTTTTGTATGATGGTCTTCATCATGCTTCTCTTCCGCTTCATGTTTAACTGGCTTTGGATGAAATAAACGGTCGCCGGAAGCTGTAAAATCTTTAAGTTCTTTAAGATCAATTTTTTTAATCGCAATATCATACAACAAATCAAGTGATGAGTTAAGCTTGTAAAAAGAAGCCAGCTCTTCCAAATTATGCTGTGTCATCATGCCACCAATAGCATCCAGTTTTTTTTGTAAAATGTATTTTCCGTCTTCGGCAACTTTTCTTTTTTCTTCTTTTAAGGTGTCTTTAATTTTTGTTTTGGCCTTAGTGGTCACCACCAGATTCAGCCATTCCTGATGTGGCTTTTGTTTGGCACTGGTAATAATTTCAATTTGATCACCACTGCGCAACTTATGGCCAATGGGTACCAGTTTATGGTTCACTTTTGCGCCAATACACCTGCTGCCTACCGCTGTATGTACATTAAAGGCAAAATCGAGTGCCGTGGCACCAACAGGCAGCATTTTTATATCGCCTTTTGGAGTGTATACATAAATTTCTTCTGCAAGAAAAGAAGTTTTAAAATCCTGTAAAAAATCAAGAGAATTACTGTCCTGATTGCCCAGCGCTTCTCTTATCTGTTGAAACCATTTATCAAAGCGGCTTTCATCTTCTTTACCCTCTTTGTATTTCCAGTGAGCGGCAAGACCTTTTTCTGCAATTTCATTCATACGCTTGGTACGTATCTGCACTTCCACCCATTTTCCCTGCGGCCCCATTACGGTGGTATGCAGGGCTTCGTATCCATTACTTTTTGGATTGCTCAGCCAATCCCTTAGCCTCTCGGGTGAGGGATTATAAGAATCTGTAATGATGCTGTATACTTTCCAGCATTCTTCTTTTTCTTTTTCAATGGAGGAATTTACCAAAATACGGATAGCAAAAAGGTCATACACTTCTTCAAAACTCACCCCCTTCTTTTTCATCTTGGTCCAGATGGAGTGAATGCTTTTTGGTCTGCCATATATCTCAAACTCAAATCCGGCACTTTCTAATTTTTCTTTCAGGGGACGTATAAAATCATTGATGTATTTGGTTCTTTCTCTTTTGGTGTCGCTTAGTTTTTGAGCAATATAACGGTACGTATCAGGCTCCATGTATTTCATGGACAGGTCTTCCATCTCGGTTTTTATATTGTATAAACCCATGCGGTGGGCAAGGGGGGCGTATACATAAACAGTCTCGCTGCTTATTTTTAACTGCTTTTCCCTTTTCATACTATCCATGGTGCGCATATTATGCAGCCTGTCTGATAGTTTGATCAGAATAACCCGTGGGTCATCTGTAAGAGTAAGCAATATCTTTTTAAAATTTTCGGCCTGCTGAGAGGTATTGGCATCCATTACCGTACTGATCTTGGTAAGGCCATCCACTATTTTGGCAATCTCACTTCCGAATTCTCTTTTTATATCTTCAAGAGTAATATCTGTATCTTCAACAGTATCATGTAATAAGGCGCAAATAGTACTTCTTACCCCCAGGCCAATCTCTTCCACGCAAATCTTGGCCACAGCCAGCGGATGTAAAATATAGGGCTCTCCGCTTTTGCGGCGCATGGTTTTATGGGCTTCGGCGGCCATTTCAAAGGATATTCGAACCAATTCTTTATCACCGGGTTTTAATTTGGGTTTTAAAACACGCAATAACCCCCTGTACTGGCGGAGGATCTCTTTTTTCTCTTCTTCTTCGGAAAGATTATATTTAGGTATATCGATTGTGGCTTCCATGTCGTGTAAAAACGAATTTACGGAAAACAATTCGTTTCCTTCTTTTACATAAATCCCTTACTTTTGCACTCCCAAATCCGGATGTGGCGAAATTGGCAGACGCACTAGACTTAGGATCTAGCGGAGTAATCCATGTAGGTTCGACCCCTATCATCCGGACTAAACTTGTTAATTGGTTAATTAGTTAATTAGTATTCAAGTTTGAATATTTTAACCGATTAACCAATTAACTTTTTAACTAATTAACAGAAAAAAAATGGCTACAGTAGTAAGAG
>JBAXET010000078.1:0-14198 GCA_037140275.1 Ferruginibacter sp.
GTGATACCCAGTAAGGCACAAAACAGTATTTTTGTATAGAATTTCATGGTCTAAAGATAGCTTTATTAACAGTTTAGGCCTATTTGTGGGTATTTTTAATACTAAATTGAAAAATTCTTCTGCCGATGGTATTTTAAATCCATTTAAAACCCTACCTTTGCCGTCCAAAATTTTAGTACAATGGCCAGAGTATGTCAGGTTACAGGAAAGAAGCCTATCACAGGAAATAAGGTTTCTCATTCGAACATTAAAACAAAGCGCAGGTTCTTACCAAACTTGCAAACCAAGCGTTATTTTCTTGCAGAAGAAGATAAATGGATTGTTTTAAAAGTGTCTTCAGAAGCGATCAGAACCATCAATAAAAATGGTTTGTTATCAGTAGTTAAGCAATTGCGTGCTGCAGGAGAAAAAATCTAATCACGTTAATCCGTTAATGAGTCGTCCGTTACTACGGATTGGCTGATTAACCAATAAACAAAATAAAATGGCAAAGAAAGGAAACAGGGTTCAGGTAATATTGGAATGTACAGAGCATAAAGCCAGCGGCAAACCCGGTACAAGCCGTTATATTACCACCAAAAACAAAAAGAATACCCCAGAACGTCTGGAGTTAAAGAAACTGAACCCAATTTTAAAGAAGGTTACAGTACACAAAGAAATTAAATAATCAACGTTAATTAGTTAATCTGTTAACGGATATTGCGCTATGCGTACTACCCATTAACCAATAAACATACTACAATGGCAAAAGCAGCTTCAAAGAACGCGAAGATTAAAGATACCAAAGCCGCAGCAGATGCGAAGAACTGGACAAAAGTGATACGTACTTTACGTAGCCCTAAGACCGGTGCGTATACCTTTAAAGAGCAAATCATTCACAAAGACAAGATCAAAGATTTTTTAGGCAGCTAATTGTTCAGCATGCAAAAAAATATTCAAAAGCTATCCCGTTTATTCTGGATGGCTTTATTTGTTTAATGCAGTGCCGGAATGGTAGCCGGCAAAAATCACTTTAAGTATGGGACTATTTGATAAACTATTTGGTAAAAAACAGCAACAGGAAAGTCTGGAGCAGGGCCTGCAAAAAACACGTGAAGGATTTTTTAGCAAGATATCCAAAGCCATTGCAGGTAAAAGCACTGTTGATGCTGATGTGCTGGATAGTCTGGAAGAAGCCCTGGTAGGTGCTGATGTGGGTATTGAAACCACTGTAAAAATCATTGAAAAAATTGAAAGCAGGGTTGCTAAAGACAAATACCTCAATACCTCTGAATTAAATAAAATTTTAAAAGAAGAAGTACAGCAGGTTCTGGTATCAGCTCCTCAGGATACCAATTACGAAAACTACGAATTACCCGCCGGACATAAACCCCATGTTATTTTAGTAGTGGGCGTAAATGGGGTGGGAAAAACCACCACTATTGGTAAACTCGCACATAATTTTTCAAAAGCCGGCAAATCTGTATTACTGGGTGCAGCAGATACTTTTAGGGCTGCAGCGGTAGACCAGCTTACCATCTGGAGCGAAAGAACAGGTGTGGATATTGTAAAAAAAGAAATGGGCAGCGATCCTGCTTCTGTTGCTTTTGATACCGTTAAAAGCGGGGTGGCTAAAAATATGGATGTGATCATTATTGATACTGCCGGCCGCTTGCATAACAAATTGCATTTGATGGATGAGCTGAGTAAGATAAAAAAAGTCATTCAAAAAGTAATACCCGAAGCACCGCATGAAGTAATGCTGGTACTGGATGGCAGCACCGGACAAAATGCACTGGAACAGGCCAAACATTTTACTGCTGCCACTGATGTAACTGCATTAACCATTACCAAATTAGACGGTACTGCAAAAGGCGGTGTGGTTTTAGCCATTGCCAGCCAGTTTAAAATACCGGTTAAATTTATAGGAGTGGGAGAAAAGGCAGAAGACTTGCTGGTTTTTGATAAACAACTTTTTGTAGACGGCCTTTTTAATGATGTAGCGTAATCGTTTATTTAAAATAACTAAACAAAAAGCAATTCTTTTAAGAATGGCTTTTTGTTTGAACCACCACAAAATTTTTAACTTCCTCCAATACCACCACTGCTTTGTGTACGCTTATTCTCCTCTTCAATAGCGGCCTTACGCTGACGAGCTGCTTTTACCTGGCTGTTGCCAAAGCGGTAGTTAAAATTTAATTTAAACTGGCGGCTTTCCCAATGCCCGCTGGCAGTAGTTTGCTGACCGGCAAAATCAACTGTTCCCTTAAAACGCATGGTTTTAAAAATATCACTTACTGCTGCTTTTATATTTCCCTTTCCTTTAAATAAAGTTTTCTGTACTCCTCCATCAATACTGTACATGGCTTGACTTTTAAAAGTGCCCTGCCATACAGTAGGAGAATTATAAAAACCACTCAGTTCGGCAGTATATCCTTTACCCAGTTTAAAACTGTTTTGCATAAAATAACTTACCGCCACCACATCTAAACTTATATTACGATTGCCACCACCAAAATTGGCCTTGTAGTTAGAGTAATAAGAATTTAAGTTTGCAAAAAAGCCATACCATTTATACTGAAATGGATAACTAATATTTAAGCTTACAATATCCTGTGTGGCTAAATTCTTTTTGGTTAAAAAACTTTTTGATTTTTCTGTTGTATCAGGCAGCTGAGTAAAAATATCTTTAACATGGCTGTAATTTAACTGCGTATTCAGTTTGTATTTGTAAGTATGTGTAATACCAAAACTATTGGTGTATTGCGGCCGCAGTTGTGTATTACCTTTCATATAAGCATAGTCATTCAGCTTAAATTCAAATGGATTTAAATCCTGATAAGCAGGGCGGTCAATTCTGCGGCTGTAAGTAATACCAAACTGGCTCATCGGATTTTTATTAAATGTAATGGCTGCACTGGGAAAGAAATCGGTGTAATTACGACTGATAGTAGAGTCATACCCATCATATTGAGCTGTAATTGAATTATATTTCAATCCGGTAGAATTTCCTTTTGAATCTGTATTTTCCACTCTTAAACCTGCCTGTAACATAAAGCCTTTAAATGGACGATTGTAGTTTACATAAGCAGCATTAATATTTTCCGTGTATTTAAAACGGTTACTTTTGTCTTTGTCTTTTATCTCCACACCGGAAATATCGTTTATATTATAACGGTTAAAGTTATTATCGGTACTTACATAACCTGATTTACCACCATAGCCCAATTTGCCTTTTTTAAAGTCCTGCTCATAATCTGCTTTTAAAGAGTAAATATTGATGTCAGTTGGAGAAATCATCCTGTAAATATTATTATTCAGGTTTATTGCAGCAGTGCCATCGTAATACCGGTTAGGCTGATATTGATTGCTGTTGATATTAAAAAAACCATAATCGGCATCCACATTCAGTTCTTTTCCTGCCTTACCTGTATAACGGTAGTTCAGATTAACATTCAAATTATCCCTTTCCATATTATTATCGTTATTGGCAAATAAAATACGGTTGGTTGTTTTTGTAGGGGCATAAATAATAGACATCGGGCCACTGGTTTGCATCAGATTTTTTGACGCATTACCATTTACCACCACACCAATAGTATTGCCGGCATTAATATAATAATCAGCACCCACTTTATAATTGTGGTTGTATTTGTTCCGCATTTTCATACGGTTGGTTTGGTCAAAAATAGTATCACCTGTGCTGATGTTCAGCACCCGGTAAAGGTTGAAAATATTTTCATTTAATCCCTGATTGTAATTGTAGTTACCAAAGAAGTTGGTTTTTTTATTGCGGTTGTTTAATGATACTCCACCATTGTATTTTGCATAAGTACCAATAGCATATCCGGCATTTACACTTCCGTTTGTTCCAAAAGATTTATTTTTTTTCAGTTTGATATTGATGATTCCTGCATTACCCGCGGCTTCATATTTTGCAGATGGATTGGTAATCAGCTCTATCGACTCAATTTGAGAAGATTGCATTGATTTAAGATAGTTGGCAAGATCGGCTCCTGATAAAGGACTTGGCTTTCCATCAATATACACCTGTACGCCATTTTTACCCGACAGGCTCAGGTTATCATCTTTATCTACCATTACGCCCGGTGATTTGCGCAACAATTCCAATGCATCATTGCCTACAGCATTTATGGTGCCTTCTACATTAACAATCATTTTATCGGCCCTCACTTCAACAATAGGTTTCTGACTGGTTACTGTTACCCCAGCTAAACTTTTTTCTGCTGGCTTTAAAATGATAGCGGGTGCAGCAGCAGTCTCATTCTCCCTGATTTCAAAAACGGCGGTATTGGCCTTCTGCATTCCCGAAGCAATGGAGCTGATGAAATAATTACCTGCTTTTACATTAAGCAATTCGTAATTACCCGAGGCATTACTGATGGCTGTTTTTACAAGGGCAGAATCTTTTGCTTTGTGCAGTATTAAGGTAGCTCCGGCTACAGTATTTCCGCTGGCGTCTTTAAGTTGTCCGGTTATTTTGGAGAAGTCTTGCGCTTTACTTTGTAATGCGCATAGCAATATGGCTGCGATAAGCAGTAGTTGATGTTTCATGTCTATACTTTTAATTGGCTGAACAAATTTAATACTCAATAGCAGCATCTTTATAGTAAAAATTCATGGACCGCTAATTTTAATGGATGAGTGGTATTTTTAATATAGGATTCATTAATCACCATGGTAAAAACTGAAATCAGTAACTTTGCCTCCATATTATGAAGACAAAAACTTTAAAGAAAGACAAGGTTAACATCATTACGCTGGGCTGCAGTAAAAATATGGTGGATAGTGAAGTGCTGAGCGGACAGCTGATTGCCAATGATATTGATGTAGTACATGAGAATGCCAAAAAAGACCACAATATTGTTATTATAAATACCTGTGGCTTTATTGAAAAGGCAAAGGAAGAAAGTATCAATACTATTTTAGATCAGGTAGAGCTGAAACGGAGGGGTAAAGTAGATAAGGTATATGTTACCGGTTGCTTAAGCGAACGCTATAAAAATAATTTAGAAGAAGAGATTCCTGAAGTGGATGCTTATTTTGGTACAATGGAACTGCAGGGGATGTTAAAAACATTCAATGCAGATTACAAAGCAGATCTTATTGGCGAACGTTTATTGTACACCCCTCAGCACTATGCTTATATGAAGATCAGTGAAGGTTGCAACCGTACCTGTTCTTTTTGTGCTATTCCTTTAATGCGCGGGCAGCATGTAAGCCGTACTATTGAATCTTTAGTGGATGAAGCCAAACGTTTGGTTGACCGAGGGGTAAAAGAAGTGATGCTGATTGCACAGGAATTGACTTATTATGGTTTAGATATCTATAAAAAAAGAGAGCTGCCTAAATTATTACATGCATTGGCTGATGTAAAAGGCCTGGAGTGGATTCGTTTGCATTATGCCTATCCGTCAAAATTTCCCATGGAAATTATTGATGCCATAAAGGAAAGAGACAATATCTGCAACTATCTGGATATGCCTTTGCAACATGCGGCTAATAATATGTTACAAGCCATGAAAAGGCAGATCACCAGAGAAGAGATGGAAGATCTGGTTGGAGCCATAAGACATAAGATGCCGGATATTTGTTTGCGTACCACATTAATTACCGGTTTTCCCGGAGAGACAAGAGATGATGTGGAAGAACTGAAAATCTTTTTACAAAAAATGCGTTTCGACAGGGTAGGGATATTTACTTACAGTCATGAAGAAGGCACCAGTGCACACGATCTGGTGGATGATATTCCTGCAGAAGAAAAAGAAGAACGAGCACAGGAAATCATGGAAGTGCAGCAGGAGATTTCTTTAGAAAAAAATCAGGAGAAAGTAGGCAAGGTATTTAAAGTGCTGATTGATAAAAAAGAAGCCGGCAGGTATATTGGCCGTACAGAATTCGACAGTGTGGAAGTGGATAATGAAGTGATTATCGAAAGTAAAAAAAAACTCATAATTGGAGAGTTTGTAAATGTAAAAATCACCAAAGCCTACGATTACGATATTGAAGGTGAAGTGGTGAGTGGATAAATTCAGTTTATTTTAACAGGGAATAATTTTATTTTGGGTAATTTTAAAATTACATGAGTACAACTGCACAATTTATTTCTTACGGTACAACAGGGGCTTTTTCCAAACTGGTTACAGATTATATTTCAGGTAATGAAATACTGCAGCCATTTTATCAGCATCCCTTTTCTCTGGATGGAATAAAAGCAGCTGTTGAACAAAGAAAACAATTTCCCACCAACAGAAAATTACTGGCGGATGCACTCACTCAGCAATATGCTGCAGTTGCTCCTGCTGATAAAGTAAAGGCGAATATTGAAAAATTACTTTCCGAAAATACTTTCACTATTACCACAGCCCATCAGCCTAATATTTTAACCGGCCCCTTATATTTTATTTATAAAATTCTGCATGCAGTAAAACTGGCTGAAATATTATCACTACAAATAACTGATGCCAGTTTTGTGCCAGTGTATTATATGGGCAGCGAAGATGCTGATTTGGAGGAACTGGGGCATGTATATATCAGCGGAGAAAAACAAACCTGGCTGACTAATCAAACCGGTGCTGTAGGCAGAATGAAAGTAGATAAGGCATTGATCAAACTGATTGATGGCATTGCGGGACAGGTAACGATTCATCCTTATGGCAATGAGATTATCAGTCTGATGAAGGATTGCTATACAGAAGGAATAACTATTGAACAGGCTACTTTTAAACTGGTGCATGCCTTGTTTGCCGACTTTGGATTGCTGGTATTATTACCCGATAGTCCGGTTTTAAAAAAAGCATTCATTCCGGTTATTGAAAAAGAATTAACGGAACAGTTCTCTAATACTATTGTTGCAGAAACAGCAAAAGCATTTCCCGCAGCGTATAAAGTACAGGCCAGCGGAAGGGAGATCAATATGTTTTATTTGCAGGAAGGCCGAAGAGACAGGATTGAATTTGATCATTCACAATTTACTATTCACAATTCACCTTTACAGTTTGATACCACCGGAATAAAAAAAGAATTGCATGAACATCCGGAGCGATTTAGTCCTAATGTAATATTGCGTCCGGTATTTCAGGAAAGTATTCTGCCCAATATTGCTTTTATTGGCGGCGGCGGCGAACTGGCTTACTGGATGGAATTGAAAAATGTTTTTGCTGCTGTAAATGTGCCTTTTCCGGTGCTGTTGCTGCGCAATTCTTTTTTACTCACAGCCGAAAACCAGGTGGCAGCAGCAAAAAAATTAGGGTTTGATATTACCGCTCTTTTTAAAAATGAAACTGACTTGTTGAATGAACTGGTGAAAAGAGACAGTACGGTACAATTGAGTTTAGAAAAAGAAAAACAAACACTGCTTGAATTTTACGGGCAGTTAAAAAATATTGCAGGAGCAGTAGACCTTTCGTTGGCGCATCATACAGAGGCACTGCAGGTTAAAGCGCTTAAAAAAATAGAGGCATTGGAGAAAAAATTGCTCCGTGCCGAAAAGAAAAAATTTGAGGCACAGCAGCGCCAACTGCATAAATTAAAAACGGTATTATTCCCCAATAATAATTTACAGGAACGTATTGACAATATGATTCCTTACTACGCAGTAATGGGCAAAGCCCTTATACAAATGATTTACGATAATTCAAAAGGCCTGGAACAGGAGTTTGGAATTATAGTGAGCAAAGAAATCTAATAGCATTTTATTTTACCCAGCTGTAAAATACTTGTCCTCTTGTACTGTTTAATGTGATGAGCAGTTCGCTGGGATAATTATTGCCATAGCGCTGTACCAGATTTTTTAACAGGTTGTTGTTGCCGGTATAATTGAAAATATAGTAGCGTGTAAAATAATAGCCCGGATCCTGTGTTTGTTTAATGCTTCCGCCTGCTTCTATTTGAAACTGCCCGTAATCTCCCTGAGGATATACCGTAGCCGTTGCACCAAAGTATTGCAATGAATCTATAAACTGTTGTACAAGAGTTGCAGTACCGGCTGCATGATAATGAACAGTGCCAAAAATTGTATTATCAGGAACTCTTTTCAGATCCGGATTAATAAATTGCACTTTGGTCTGTACCGGTACAGATGCCACAAAACTACCTGTACTTACATTTAATTGCCCGGCAACTTTTGAGTTGCCAAAGTTTAGTTCAAGCTCATAAACACCAATAGGTATTTTGTCAAAATTAATTATTGTGTAAGCGGGACCAAGAGAAGTGAGGCAAATGTAAGACTCTGCAATTTTAATAAAGTTAATAGTAATCTTGCCGGATGTAATGGTATGAGAAGTCTGAATGCTTAAATTACTGCAGCCATATATTTTCTCAGTAAAACAGGTAAGGGTTAAAACCCTTTTTGTACTGTCAACTGTTTCAGACATTCTGATTTTAATATTACCATCAAAATTTGTTGCAGCAGGGCTGTCTTCTTTATGGCAGGAAGCCAATAAAGAAATTGTACAAATTGCGATAAAAATAAAAAACCACTTTTTCATGAACTGAGTTTGCAATAACAGACAGTTGTGTTATTACAAACGCTGCATATTAAATACACCCAACTGTAAACTCCAAACCGCAAACCGAAAACCAACCTATCTGTCAAACTCATTACGGAATCCCATGCTCTTTACGTTCTTCACACTTTCCATCACAATATCATCCTGGTATTCTTTATACGCTTCTAATTTGCCTGCAATGCTGGTATCGTGTAAGGCTAATATTTGTGCCGCTAATATGCCGGCATTTTTAGCACCATTAATGGCAACAGTGGCAACTGGAACACCATAAGGCATTTGTAAGATAGATAGCATCGAATCCCAGCCATCAATACTGTTGCTCGATTTTACTGGAACCCCAATCACCGGTAATATGGTATTGGCTGCCACCATACCGGGTAAATGAGCTGCACCACCTGCACCTGCAATAATCACTTTTATACCACGGTTTTTAGCCTGCTGTGCATACTCACGTAAACGTTCTGGTGTACGGTGTGCCGATACGATGGTTAATTCAGGTTCTACTTCAAACTGACGGAGCATTTCGGCTGCGCCTTTCATAATATCTAAATCGCTTTCGCTGCCCATTATAATGCCTACGAGAGGGCCGTTTGTTGTTTGTTGTTTGTGGTTTGTAGTTTCACTCATGATGAAGTTCTGTTTTTATATTTTTGACCTCTGATTTTTGAAGCGTTAAGGTAAGAAATAAATGCTGTAATTTTCTTTGTAAGCATGTCTGCTTTTTCATAGAGTTCATCAAACAGCTCCTTGCTGATGTAATTATTATCAAGACAACGGTATAACTGTGATTTTAATTCGCCAACTTCTCCTTTTGAAATACTAAGGGAATTGATAAACTCAAACTGGCTGGCCCTTTCAAATCCTTCAGCAATATTATCCATAATTGAACCTGCGCTTCCCCGCATCTGGTCTTTTAGTCTGTAATCGTTTTTTACCGGATCAGTAAAAGTGAGGGGATAAATACTTTGGGATAATAGCCGGGCAAGCTTCCAGACTTCTAAATCTTCAAATTTAGTGATAGTTGCCATAGGGGGTAGTTTTTCCAAATTTAAGGAACTGCAAACAACAAACTACCAACAGCAAACAATTTTATTTCACCAAATCGCCTTTCAGCTGCAGCAATGTGGTTTCTGCTAATTTGGTATTATATCTTGCAGCAAGCAAACGATTGAAGGCATCTTCCAAACTCTTCTGCGTTTCTCTTAATTCAAGATAGGTGGATACGCCCAAACGAAAACGTTCTAATGCAATAGTTACATTTTCTTTGGCCAGTAAAATATTTTCTTCTTCTAATGCAAGAGTTTGTTTTTGCATTTCGTAATCTTTAAAGGCATTGGTAATGCCTACATCAATTTTTGATTTTTGATTCTGATAAGAGAGTTTCAGATAATCAATATCCAGCTGCGCCTGCTGTATCTGGCGCTTTACATTGAAACCGTTTAAAATAGGAATGGTAACACCTAATCCGTAATTGAATCCATTGTTGCGGTTAAATAAGGGCGTAAACTGATTTACCACAGCTTTATTATCTGTTCTGGAATAATTGTAAGCCGAGTTAAAAGAAAGAATGGGATACTTGTCCGCTTTTTTTTCTTTTAAAGTCAGGTTAGCAATATCAATATTTTTTTTGGTGAGCAGTAATTGAGGATTGCTTTTTTCAACAGCAGCCATCATATCTCCCAAATTAATATTGTTGTTGATTGGTATACTGTCAGACACCTCATACACCGTATTCAAAGGCACATTCATCAGCTGATTCAGCTGTTCTTTTGACTGTGCAATTAAAGTTTGTTGTTTTAACCGATCTGCTTTTTGTGCATTCAAATCAACCTTGGCCTGTAATAATTCCGGTTTAGAACCCAGCCCCACACTTAATTTACGGTCGGCCAGTTTTACTCTTTCTTCATTTATGTTCATCTGATCTTCAATAGCTTTTTGCTGTTGTTTCTGATGCACAATATTGTAATAATTATTGATCACTGCAGCAATGGACAGTACCATCTGATTCTTAATATTCAGCTCCCCTAATTTTACAAACTCTCCTAATTTATCTCTGGTGGCAAACATTTTATAGCCATCAAATAGGGTCCAGTTTAATTGTATTGCACCATTAAGGTTATTGGACCGAATACTGTTACGCTGTCTTTCTGAACCATCAGAAAATTTTTGTTTCTGATCGTTATTATTGAACACTAAACCTGTTGTTCCATTTACCCGGGGTAAAAAAGCTGCTTTGGCATAAGATTTATCCAGTGCATAAGCTGCAGAATCATTACGCAGCAATTCAATGTCGTAATTGTTTTTTAAGGCTGTGGCAATAGCTTCATCAACCGACAATATTCTTTGTGCCATACTTTTTTGAGAAAGCAGCAGCACCAATACAAAAGCTATACAAGAGATTTTTTTCATCAACAATAGTTTATTCTGAAAGGTTGCTAATAGTTTCTTTTTCATCCAGCATACTTTTCTTTTTCTTGCTGCTGAGGAAAGAATATATAGCCGGTATTACAAATAAAGTTAGCACCAGCGAAAACATTACACCACCTACAATTACAATACCCAAAGGGATACGGCTGGTAGACGCATCTCCTAACGACATGGCCAGTGGTAATGCACCTAATGACATGGCGAGGCTGGTCATTAAAATAGGACGGAAACGGGCCACTGAAGCTTCAATTACAGCGGCAGTCTTTTTTAGGCCGCCGAGTTGTTTCTGATTGGCAAATTCCACAATCAGGATACCATTTTTGGTTACCAAACCAATAAGCATGATCAAACCAATTTGCGAAAATATATTGATGGTTTGACCAAATAATTTTAATGATAACAATGCTCCTGCCATTGCCAGCGGAACAGTAACGATGATAATGATAGGATCAATGAAACTTTCAAACTGCGCTGCCAATACTAAAAAAATCAAAATCAATGCCAGCATAAAGGCAAATGTGGTATTGCTGCCACTTTCGTCATAGTCGCGTGAAGTACCGCTCAATGCAGTGCTGAAAGTATCGTCGAGTAAGCTTTTTGCAATACGCTGCATTTCTTTAATGCCATCGCCAACAGTTTTGCCCGGCGCAAGATTGGCAGAAATAGTAGCAGATTTATACCTGTTAAAATGGTAGATGGTGGGGGGAGAGCTTTCCTCTTCCATACTTACCAAATTATCTATTGAAATTAATTTGCCGGCTTTATTGTGTACATAAATTGTTTTAAGATCGGCCGGATCATCACGGTCCCCTCTTGCTACTTGTCCCATTACCTGGTATTGCTTGCCATCTTTGGTAAAGAAACCCATACGGCGGTTACTTAATGCCAGCTGCAATGCTTCAGATACATCCTGTACACTCACACCCAAAGCGCTTGCTTTTAAACGGTCAATTAAAATACGCAATTCGGGTTTATTAAATTTAAGGTCGATATCGGGGCCTTGTAAAACTGGACTATTATTACAGGCTTCTAAAAATTTAGGCAGTATGGCTTTTAATTTTTCGAAGTTTACATTTTGTAAAACAAATTGTACCGGTTGTCCGCCGCGGCGGTTTACCGAAATGGTTTGCTCCTGCATACTAAATGCTTTTCCCTGATTGAATTTGGAAACATTTTTGTTCACCATGTTCACAATCTGTTCCTGTGTACGCTTTCTTTCACCGGGGTCAACCATGGTAACACGTAAGAAACCGGTATTTACAGCACCGGATCCGGTAAAGCCGGGAGCAGTAATTGAGATCAGTACTTTTTTCTCAGGTACAGAATCAGAAACAAATTTGCTCATCTTATCCATATAATTATCCATGTAATCATAGGAAGTTCCTTCGGGAGTGGTAACCGATAAACGAAACTGGCTGCGGTCTTCCATTGGCGCTAATTCTGAAGGCATATCTTTTCCAATAAAATAGATGATGCCAAAACAAACCAGAATGATTACGATTGCAGCCACCCTGAATTTCATGAAGCCCACTAATAAAGAACGGTAACCATTCTCCATACCCTGAAAGAATTTTTCTGTTTTGGTATAGAACCAGGAATGCTTATGCACTTTGCGTGACATCTTAACATTTAGTACAGGTGTTAATGTAAGCGATACCAATGCAGATATTAATACAGCCCCGGCTACTACAATACCAAACTCGCGGAATAATCTGCCAACAAATCCCTGTAAAAAGATAATAGGTAAAAATACAATGGCCAGTGTGATGGAAGTGGAGATCACCGCAAAGTAAATTTCTTTGGAGCCTTCTTTAGCCGCCTGCCACTTGTTCATGCCGGCTTCCATCTTTTTGTAAATATTTTCCGTAACCACAATACCATCATCCACCACCAAACCCGTTGCCAGTACAATAGCCAGCAGGGTAAGTACATTAATGGTAAATCCAAATATGTACATGATGAAGAAGGCACCGATCAGTGAAACGGGGATATCAATTAATGGACGGAAAGCAATCAGCCAATCTCTGAAAAACAGATAAATGATAAGCACCACCAGAGTCAATGAAATGAATAAGGTTTCCTTTACTTCAGAAATGGATCTTTTAATATACTTGGTTTGATCTAATGCTATGTTCAGTGAAATGTCGGCGGGTATTTCTTTTTTAATTTGCTCCAGCCTTTTATAAAATTCATCTGCAATGGCAACGTAATTGGAACCTGGTTGAGGTATCAATGCCAGGGCAATCATGGGTACACCACTTTCTTTCAATACAGATTCCTCATTCTCTGGTCCCAGCACCACATCCGCAACATCTTTTACTTTTATATCAGAGCCATTGATATTTTTTACAATTACATTACTAAACTCTTCTTCGGTATTGATCTTGCCAAATGTTCTTACTGATAATTCGGTGGCAATACCCGAAATTTTTCCTGAAGGTAATTCCACATTCTCTCTGGCAAGTGCAGCTTGTACATCACCAAAAGTTAATCCGTAAGCACTCAGTTTTGCAGTGTTGAACCAGATACGCATGGCATATCTTTTCTCACCCCAGATGGCAATACTGCTCACCCCCGGAATGGTTTGCAAACGCTCTAATAAATTATTGTTCGCATATTCGGTAACTTGTAACTGGTTACGGGTATTGCTCTGCACCGTCATAGAAATGATGGGATCAGAACTTGCATCGGCTTTTGTAACTACCGGGGCAGCATCCAGGTCAGGAGGTAAGGAGCGAACAGCCTGAGATACTTTGTCACGTACATCATTAGCCGCTGCTTCCAGATTTTCGCCCAGTTCAAACTCCACATTAATATTACTGTTGCCATTACTGCTGCTGCTGGTAATATTTTTTACACCGGCAATACCATTGACGGCTTTTTCCAAAGGCTCGGTAATCTGCGATTCAATAATATCAGAATTAGCACCTGCATATGAAGTACGCACACTGATATTTGGAGGATCAATGGCAGGATAATCTCTTACCCCTAAAAATTTAAAACCAATAAGCCCGAACAGTATAATGATGATACTGAGTACCATCGCCATAACCGGGCGCCGTAAACTTACTTCGGAAATATTCACTTTTAAAAAGTTATGGTTTTACAATTTTGTTCATTTGCACTTTTGTGCCGGGCTTTACGGTCAGTAAACCTGATATCAGTACGGTATCGCCGGCTTTTAAACCGGTTACAATTTCTATATTGGCCGAATCTCTGGTGCCTGTTGTTACCACCTGATTGGCGGCAACTCCATTACGG
>JBAXET010000079.1:0-14077 GCA_037140275.1 Ferruginibacter sp.
TGACCATTGACCATTGACCATTGACCATTGACCATTGACCATTGACCATTGACTAAATTAACGTATCAAATATCTGTTGTAAATCGGCTTCTGTTTTAATCAGCACATCTCTTGCCTTACTGCCCTGATTAGCACCCACCACACCTGCTGCTTCTAACTGATCCATCAGGCGGCCGGCACGGTTATAACCTAGTTTCATACGGCGCTGTAATAAAGAAGTACTGCCTACCTGGCTGGCTACAATTAATCTTGCAGCATCTTCAAATAAGGAATCCCTGTCGGTTAAATCTGCACCTCTTGCTTCCAGCTCTTTTTCATCCACATATTCGGGCAATAAAAAAGCATGCGGATAGCCGCGTTGGTTACCAATAAATTCCACAATACGGTCTACTTCAGGAGTATCTACAAAAGCACATTGTAAACGCACCAGATCGCCATTATGGCTGATGAGCATATCTCCTTTACCAATCAGCTGCTCGGCACCACCGGCATCTAAAATGGTACGGCTATCAATTTTACTGCTCACTTTAAAACCAATCCTTGCAGGGAAGTTGGCTTTAATAGTACCGGTAATAATATTTACTGAAGGCCTTTGTGTAGCAATAATTAAATGAATTCCCACAGCCCTTGCCAGCTGCGCCAAACGGGCAATCGGCATTTCCACTTCTTTACCCGCTGTCATAATTAAATCGGCAAATTCATCCACTACTAAAACTATGAAGGGTAAAAACTGATGGCCTTTTTCGGGGTTGAGTTTGCGTGCAACAAATTTTTCGTTGTACTCCCTTATATTACGACAACCGGCTTCTTTCAATAAATCGTAGCGGTTATCCATTTCGATGCACAATGCATTTAAGGTATGTACTACTTTTTTGGTATCGGTAATGATAGCATCCTCTTCTCCGGGTAGTTTAGCCAAAAAATGTTTTTCTATGGCCTTATAAATGCTCAGCTCCACTTTTTTAGGATCTACCAGCACAAATTTTAATTGTGAGGGATGCTTTTTATATAACAGTGAAACAAGAATAGCATTTAATCCAACCGACTTGCCCTGCCCGGTAGCACCGGCCATTAATAAGTGCGGCATACTGGTTAAATCCACAATGAAATTTTCATTATCTATTTTTTTACCAATGGCAATGGGTAAAGAAAAGTGATTGTTCTGGAATTTTTCTGAAGACAACAATGTCTTCATACTTACAATAGATTTTTTTGCATTAGGTACTTCAATACCAATAGTTCCTTTTCCGGGAATGGGGGCAATAATACGGATGCCCAACGCTGCCAGACTCAATGCAATATCATCTTCAAGATTTTTAATTCTGGAAATGCGTACCCCGGCTGCAGGAATGATTTCATACAAAGTAACAGTTGGGCCCACAGTAGCCGATATACGCTGTATTTGTATGTCGTAATTTTTGAGGGTATTGATGATTTGGTTTTTATTATTCTCCAGTTCATTATTATCCTGAATAATTTTATCGCTGCCATAATTTTCCAGCAGGTCGAGCGGAGGGTATTTATAATCCCTTAAATCAAGAATGGGATCATAAGGCTTGGTGGCAGCTGTTTTTTTGGGATCTTCAGGAGCAGTACCATCAGTTGGTTTTTCGGGCACCGTTTTTATTTCCAGCTCAATAGGTATAATATCTTTTGCTTTTGAAATAAGCACCACCGGCTCTATTTCTTCTTCGGGTTCTTCTTCAATATCCTCCTCTTCAAATACCTGCTCTTCAGGTTCCTTTTCCACTAAACTGATATCATGCACCGGAGCAGGTTCCTGTGCCGGTGGCACCATCAGTACAACACCATCTCCTTTAAGCGAGTTAGCTTTATTGTTATTCACGTTTTCATCTACTGCCCACTCTACTTTTTCGGCAATTTCTTCCTCTATGGAAACAATAGGTGCGTCAGGGGCTGCCGGTTTTTTAGTGGGTAAACTAAATACCGGATTAAAACGCCAGATCACATATGATAATACCGCCACTACCAGTACCCCAATAGTGCCAATTTGACCAATGGTATTATACAACCAGTCTTTCATCATATCACCTGCAGAACCACCCCATGGAAATGGTTTGCCATTAAAGATAACAGCGCATGCCACAGATAATACCGGCAACCCAACAATCAGGTATTTGATATTGCGGCTAACAGAAAAGACTTTTTTTCCAAAAAACAAATTCACCCCCAGTACAAAAAAGAAAGTACAGAACAGGTATGCGGCAAGCCCGAAGCCCTTTCGTATAAATATTTCAGATAGAAATGCTCCCAGTGTACCTAAAAGATTTTGCACTTTGATATCATTGGCCAGCAACATACGAAAGCTGAACTTATCCTGATCTTCGGCCCAGGTGAACAAATAAGAAGAAAAAGCAACAAACAGTAAAATGGCAGTAAGCAGCAGCACACTGCCGGCTATTTTGTGGGTGCGCTCATCCTTGAGTAATTGCTTTACCTCAACCTGCTCTTCCTTATCCGGCTTTAGCTGTTCAGGTTCAGGCGCTTTTGTTTTAACTGATTTTGATTTAGTTGCCATCTGCAACAAAGATAAAGAAATCCATTACTGAATAAACAACTCAATTAGCAGGGGATTGAATTATATTAAAAAAAATTGTAGGTTTGAGAATAATCAGCCCGATGATTAAAAAATATTCGTTTATACTCTTCCTATTATTGTTGCAGTATGCCGTTATTGGTCAAACTTTACCGGATAGCAGTTATGTGGTTATGGCTTCTGTAAATGATTCTTCTTTAGTCCTGAACAAAACGATGCTGTTTTTTGACAGCAATGATGTGGCAAATATCCGCAATATCAATCAGCAGCTGTTTGTACCCTTTTCAAAGTACCCTTATAACAAAAAACATATTCCACCACACCTGGTGCCCGAAACTGTTTATTTGAAGATAGCCCTTCAAAACAACAGTTCAAAAAGTGATACCCTGTTATTTTTCCCCGGCAGCATGTTTGACAAACTTGTTTTTTATGAACAAAAAGCCGATAGTGCTTTCGTTTTTGTAAAGGAAGAAACCGGACCGGGTTTATGTACCTTTTCACTGCAACCTTCAGAAAAAAAAGTATTTCTGGTACAACTTAATTTTGGAAGGCACGCGTACAATTATCTGAAACCAATAATGATTCGCCCGAGCTATTTACCCACTTTTAAATCGGTATACCGCAGTCAGGTGGAAAGTATCAGAAGTGTGGGCTTTTTATTAAGTGGCATTCTGCTGCTGATGATCATTTTTGTAATTGTTAATTATACCCAAACTTTTAAAAAAGAATTCCTCTTTTACTTAGGCTATGCTGTATCGATGTTTTTACTGGTTCTTTTCTATGCCATTCTGGGTACGTCCTGGGGCGGATTTGCCAGCTTTTTTAACGGTTACCTCGATTTATTCCTGTTAATTCTGGGCAATGTTTTTTATCTGGCTTTTATCAGGCAATTTTTAAATACCCGAAGAAATTATAAATTATTACACCGGGTATTTTTTATCAGTGAATGGTTTTTAATGTTTGCAATAGCCCTATTTACTTTCATCCATTATTTTACAGAATGGTATTGGGCAGAAATTGTGTTAGAATACCTGATGAAACTAATTGTGCTTGGTATTGGTATACTGTTTATCATTATTGCCTTTAAACAAAAACAAAGGCTGACCATTTATCTGGCGTTAGGTAGTGCTTTTGCCATATTTTTCAGTTTAATATCGCTGTATATTATTGCATTCAACATACCTGCAAAAAGTATTTTTTCCACAGCATTATTTTACCATGATATTGCTCTGGTTTTTGCCCTGTCGTTTTTCTTATTCGGACTTACTTATAAAAACCGCCGTGAGCTGGTGGAGCGTACCCAGGAACAGGAAGCACTGAAATTAGATGTACAGAAAAAAGTGCTGGAAAATCAGATTGCCATTATAAAAGCGCAGCAGGAAGAACGGAATAGGATCAGTGCTGATATGCATGACGACCTTGGCGCCGGCATGACCACTATTCGGTTATACAGTGAGCTGGCAAAAACCAGACTGGGCGATACAAAGATACCTGAAATAGAAAAAATATCTTCCTCTGCTAACGAACTGCTGAATAAAATGAATGCCATCATCTGGAGTATGAGCAGCAGTAATGATTCGCTGGGCAATATGGTTGCGTATATCCGCAGCTACTCACTGGAATATTTTGAGAATACCGGTGTAACCTGCAAAATCCATTTGCCAGAAGACCTGCCCAATATTGTGGTGAACGGAGAAATAAGAAGAAATGTTTTTTTAGTAGTGAAAGAATCTTTGAACAATATATTAAAACATGCACGTGCTACAGAAGTAACCATCACTTTAGAACGTGTGCCCGACGGCCTGAAATTATTCATTCACGATAACGGAACCGGAATTGATTTTGAAAAACTGCGCCAGTTTGGTAATGGGTTAAAAAATATGAAAAAGCGGATGGAGGATGTGAACATAAATTTCTCCATAGAAAATAATAACGGCACATTAATTACCCTGCACCGGGTAGTGAATAGTTTTTAATATTTTTTAAAACAGGCAACAGCAAATAATACCCAGCCAATTATAAAACAGGCTCCACCGAGAGGTGTTACCGGCCCCAGCCATATCATATCAGGCATCGTACTTAAGAGGTATAAAGAGCCTGAAAATAAAATAATGCCAAGCATAAACAAAATACCGGCCAATCCTAATAATTTTCCCGAAAATTCTTTATGCAATACCCCTACCAAAATTAAAGCCAAAGCATGATAAAACTGATAGCGCACCCCTGTTTCAAAAGTTACCAGATGATCGGGTGTTACAATTTCTTTTAGTGCATGCGCGCCAAATGCACCCAGTATTACCGAAGCCGCTCCAATAAATGCCCCAATGCCGATAAATGTTTTATTCATGAGTATACGTTTGTAATAATTCAGTAATGGTATCAGCCGTAATGGCAGCTACCGGTAAAATGTTTTTTGCCTGTATGTAGAATGGATTTCTTTCTTTCAATTTTTGCTCCACAAAATTATACAGCTCGGCAGACTGCAACCCTATTACCAATGGCCGTTTATCTGTTTCAGTTTGTAAGCGCTCCACTATTTGTGCTGTTGTAGCATCAAGATATACTGTGCTGCCATTGGCATTCATCCATTGCATATTATTATTAAAGCAGGGAGTGCCTCCGCCGCAGGCAATAATACAATTATCTTTTCCAGCAAATGAGTGTAATACTGCTGTTTCTTTTTTACGGAACCATGCTTCCCCATTTGTTTCAAATAAATGGGCGATAGTGGTGCCTTCCTGTTGTTCTATTACTTCATCCAGATCGTAAAACCTCATGCCGGTTTGCTGAGCCCATAGTTTGCCCCAATAGGTTTTACCACTGCCCATAAATCCAATTATAAATAACTGCATGCTGCTTAAATATATTACCGGCGAAATTACATAAATAATAGTTCTGCTATTTGTTTATGTCAATAGCAACACTGTTAATGCTTGGGATTGTAAATATCATTTGGCGTGGGCGAAGTGGTATGACTGTTCACCTGCGTATTAGAAGTAGATGGTGCTGTGCTTTTCTTTTTAAAATCGCCGCGTTTCCAGGCTTTAATAAATTCTGCCCAGGCAAAAGGATTAAAAATATTTTGTGGAGGAGCCTGCCCCTGATAATAAGCTTTATTACCTGCCTGACGTAAAAACTGGTTAGACGCTTCCCTTCCATCAGATGGAAGATTGGCTGCCAGAATACGCCTTGTGGCAACATCATTATTTTTTTTGGCAATGGCAATATCATCATCCGGCACGGGAGTATTAATAAAATCTCTTTCAAACTGCTCTTTGCTGATCCTCGATTTTATGATGGTAGCGGGAAGATATACGGTATCATTCACCATCAGCTGTATGATGCTTTGCTGATTGCCTTCCAGATTTTTAGGTATATAGAAGCTCTTAGCTTTAAATCCGATGCTGGTAAATTCAATTTCATCGCCTTTCAATACCACAATACTGAATATCCCTTTATCATTGGTAATAGTACCCCTGTTTTGATTTTTTACCACTATACTTACACCTTCCAGTCCTTTTAAACTATCTGCCGTCATCACAATACCGTATAGCTGCACTACAGAGTCTTTAAATGCTTCAAACTGTGCCTTTGATGCTGCAGGCTTAAGTAGGCATAGGAAGAAAACTATAGGTAAAAATTTTTGCATGTATTAAAATTCAATAAGAGATTTTTTTCGGGAGTGCCCGCCACTGAGGTTCAACAGCAATCCTGAAGTTTGTCCCCAAAAATAACAACATTCCTTAATTAATAAACAAAGTAAAGGTATGAGTGTTTAAATTTGCAACTGCAACCGGTTTTTTAACAAATAATTGAACGATGACAAACGAAGACATACTGAAAGCGTTGAGCAATGTGCAGGAACCCGATTTAGGTAAAGACCTGGTAACACTGAACATGATAAAAGATATTACGATTGATGGCAATAATGTATCCTTTACTATTATATTAACCACACCTGCCTGCCCTATGAAGGATATGATGCGTATGGCCAGCGAAAATGCGGTTAAATTACTGGTGAATAAAGAAGCGGTGGTAACCGTAAATTTTACCTCTAATACCAGCACCAACAGGCAGGATGCAAAAACTGTTTTAAGTGGTGTTAAAAATATTATTGCTATCGTGAGCGGAAAAGGTGGTGTGGGCAAAAGTACAGTAGCTTCAAATTTTGCACTGGCACTTGCTGCCGGTGGTGCCAAAGTGGGATTAATGGATGCAGATATTTATGGCCCCAGTCAGCATATTATGTTTGGCGTACGCGGCGAAAGACCCATGATGAAAGATGATGGTACCGGCAAAGGATGGATAGTACCTATTGAAAAATTTGGTATTAAAATGATGAGCATCGGTTTGCTGATTGACGAAAAACAAGCTGTTGTTTGGCGTGGCCCCATGGTGAGCAGTGCAATCCGTCAGTTTGTAAGTGATGTTGATTGGGGCGAACTGGATTATTTAGTAATTGATATGCCACCAGGCACCGGCGATATTCATTTAACCATTGTACAAACGGTACCGGTTACCGGAGTTATTGTGGTTACCACACCGCAATTGGTTTCATTGGCTGATGCCAGAAAAGGCATGGCCATGTTCGGACAGGCACAACTGAAAGTACCTGTAATAGGACTGTTAGAAAACATGAGTTATTTTACTCCGGCAGAACTGCCCGATAATAAATACTATATTTTTGGAAAAGACGGCGGTAAAAATTTAGCCGAAGAATTTGATATTCCTTTTCTTGGGCAGATACCCATTGTACAAAGCATAAGAGAAGGCGGAGATTTGGGTGTACCATCAATGGTGAGTGATGACCCCATCAGCAAAAAAGCATTTTTAGATTTTGCCGGAAATGCCGCCAGAGGTATTGCCATGCGAAATGCGAATATGGCGCCTACGCAGATACAGGAGATTACTTCGGTTTAGGGTTTTCGGTTTACTGTTTGTGGTTTATTGTTTGTGGTTTGTGGTTTGTGGTTTGTGGTTAAATGCATTGCATAAGTTATCTCAACAATGTTTCAATATGAAATATGTTTTTATCTTTTTAGTACTGGGGATTTCGATATCATGTGCTCCATCTAAAAAAAACAGGATGACAGGTAATGAACAGCAAATAAAATTGCCAGCAAGTAAAATCGTTACTGATTTTGACAAACAGGGACATCGTGGCTGCCGTGGCCTGATGCCCGAGAATACCATTGCAGCTATGAAATATGCATTGGGTCTGGGCGTGACTACTTTGGAAATGGATATCTGTTTCAGTAAAGACAAAAAAGCAGTACTCTCACACGAACCATTTTTTAATCACGAGATTAGTACAAAGCCTGACGGCAGTTTTATTGAAGAAAAAGACGAGCAGCAGTATAACCTGTATCAGATGAGTTATGATTCTATCAGCAAATATGATGTGGGTATGAAACCCCATCCACGATTTCCGCAGCAGCAAAAATTACAAACTGCAAAACCTTTACTCGCCGATGTATTTGATGCCATAAAGCAGGATATGATGACGAGAAGAAGACCCTTTCCTTTTTATAATATCGAAACTAAAACCAATCCTGCTACTGATAATATCTATCATCCTGCACCCGCCGAATTTGTAGAATTGCTGATGGCAGTGATCAAAGAAAAGCAGATGGAAGATTTTGTGATCATTCAGTCTTTTGATTTCAGAACCCTGCAATATTTACATCAACATTATCCCGCCATTAAAACAGTTATGCTAATTGAAGATTACGACAAGCGGAGTGTTGAAACACAGATTGCAGCACTTGGATTTACGCCCACTATTTACAGTCCGGCATATGTATTGGTTACCGAAGAATTGATAAAAAAATGTCACGTACAAAATATTCAGGTTGTTCCCTGGACGGTGAATAATAAAAAAGAAATAGAACGCCTGAAAGCATTAGGCACAGACGGAATCATCTCTGATTACCCTAACTTATTTAATGAATAAATATGCAGCAAGAGTTTTCATTAGCCTATGCTACAACAGCCGATAACAATGATCCGCTGCAATCATTCAGAGAACAGTTTTATATCCCCCATTTGAACGATGCACATGCCATTTATTTTTTAGGCAATTCATTGGGACTGCAGCCCAAAACCACACAGGATGAAGTATTGAAGATAATGGAGAACTGGGCCAATTTTGGTGTGGAAGGTTTTTTTATGGGCAATAACCCATGGATGCAGTATCATAAAAAATTATTACCGTCATTATCAAAAATCATGGGTGCTAATGAACATGAGCTGGTGGTGATGAATCATTTAACAGTGAACCTGCACTTGCTGATGATATCTTTTTATCAGCCTACTGCAAAAAGATATAAAATTATTTGTGAAGCAAAAGCATTCCCATCAGATCAGTATGTGATGCAATCGCAAATAAAAATGCATGGATTGAAAATTGAAGATTGTTTAATTGAAGTGCATCCAAGGGAAGGTGAAGAAACCATCCGCCATGATGATATCATTTCTGCCATACACCTGCATGGTGCAGAAACTGCCTTAGTTTTATTCAGTGGCATTAATTATTATACCGGTCAGGTATTTAATATGAAAGCAATTGCTGCTGCTGCAAGGATCGCAGGAGCTTATGTGGGTTTTGATCTGGCACATGCTGCAGGTAATATTTCGCTGCAGTTGCACGACTGGGATATAGATTTTGCCTGTTGGTGCAATTACAAATATTTAAACAGTGGTCCGGGTTCAATCGCTGGTACATTCATTCATGAAAAACATTTAAGCGATACTTCCTTACAAAGATTAGAAGGCTGGTGGGGCAATGATGAAAGCAACCGTTTTAAAATGGAGCCCCGCTTTACTCCTTCTCCCTCGGCAGAAGCCTGGCAAATGAGTACAGCGCCCATGATGCAGCTGGCATCACATTATGCGTCCTTACAAATTATTGAAGCGGCAGGTTTTGATACTATGGTTACCAAAAGCAGGGCCCTCAGCAGTTATTTATTATTTGTATTGAATTCCATCAACGAAAATGGAAAATACTTTACCATCATTACCCCAAAGGCTGCCAACGAACACGGTTGTCAGGTATCCATATCAGTGCATCAAAATGCTAAAAAAATATTTGATCAGTTATTGCCTGCGGGCATTTTTGCCGACTGGAGAGAACCCAATGTAATTAGAGTAGCACCCGTTCCTTTGTACAATAGTTTTAAAGAGATCTTTACATTTGCACAAACACTGCAAACTATTTTCACCAACAGCCATGTATAAATTTTCTTACTATACTGAACCGGATACCGAAAAAGTAATGGCTTTTATTAAGGCAAATGCCTTTGCCACTGTTATAGGTATTGGAGACAATGCCCCCGTAGCCACGCAAGTTCCGCTGACGATTGAAAATAAAGATGGTAAATTATTTCTACAGGGACATATCATGCGCAAAACAGACCATCATCTGGCTTTCGAAAAAAACAAACAGGTATTGGTAGTGTTTACAGGACCACATTGTTTTGTGAGTGCCGGCTGGTACAGTAATCCGCAAGTAGGTTCAACCTGGAACTATATGACAGTACAGGCAAAGGGTACCCTCAGCTTTCTGGATGAAGCAGGCACATACAATGCAGTAAAAGTTTTGAGCGATAATTATACGGGCACCAATGTTGCCGGCTCATTTGATAGTTTATCAAAAGAATATATCGATCAAATGATGAAAGCCATAACAGGATTTTCAATTGAAGTAGAGTATATGGAACATACTTTTAAACTGAGCCAGAACAGAGATTTGGAATCGCAAAAAAACATCATTACACAATTACAACAAAGGGGTGATGCTAATTCGTTAATGATAGCAGCAGAAATGCAACAACGAATTAACCAATTACCTGATTAACTAATTTGCCAATTAACTGATTTACCAATTAACCGATTAACGAATTAACTAATTAACTAATTAACCGATTAACCAATTTACCAATTAACTGATTCCCCAATTAACCAACATGACAAGGCAACAGCTGATAGCACAAATACAATTAAAAAAATCTTATCTCTGTGTAGGCTTAGATACTGATATAACTAAAATACCAAAACATTTACAATCGCACCCCGATGCAGTTTTTGAATTTAACAAAGCCATCATTGATGCTACTAAAGATTTATGCGTAGCCTATAAAATAAACACTGCTTTTTATGAAGCCATGGGACTGAAGGGCTGGGAAGCTATGGAGAAAACGGTACAATATATTCCTGCTGATTGCCTCACTATTGCAGATGCCAAACGGGGTGATATAGGCAATACATCCACTCAATATGCCAAAGCCTTTTTTGAGGCCCTGCCTTTTGATGCAGTAACCGTGGCTCCGTATATGGGAGAAGACAGTGTAAAACCATTTTTGCAATTTGAAAATAAATGGGCAATTGTTTTAGGGTTGACCAGTAATCCGGGCAGTGCAGATTTTGAACAGCGTAAATTGGTTGGCGAAGACACCAACCAAGGTGGTGAGGGCGGTGAATATTTATACGAAAGAGTATTAAAAAAAGTAAGCGAATGGGGAAACCCGGGCAACCTGATGTTTGTGGTAGGTGCCACAAAAGCCAGTGATCTTGCCGAGATACGCAAAATAATTCCTGATCATTTTTTACTGGTACCGGGTGTGGGTTTTCAGGGAGGAAGTTTGGAAGACGTGAGTAAATATGGAATGAATAAGGATTGTGGCTTGCTGGTAAATGCCAGTCGTGCTATAATTTTTGCAAGCGAAAAAGAGGATTTTGCCACAGAAGCCAGAGCCATTGCACAACAATACCAAACCGAAATGCAGCAATATTTAACCAATGCTGTACTTTAATTTTAGTATTTTCAATTTTAAAATCATTCATTATGAAGTATACAATATTAGCGGCCGCTTTTTTATTTTCTGTTGTTTGTAAAGCACAAAACGATGTGCCCACTGCACAACAGGTTTTGGTAAAAGCCTATAAGCAGGCCAAAAAAGAAAATAAAAATATCATCCTGATGTTTCATGCCAGCTGGTGCGGCTGGTGTAAAAAAATGGATGCTTCCATTGAAGATGCCAAATGCAAAGTATTTTTTGATGCCAACTATGTAATAATACATTTAACAGTGGATGAAAGTAAAGACAAGAAGAATTTAGAAAATCCCGGTGCCAATGAAGTAAGATTAAAATATCATGGTGAAATAGCAGGATTACCATTTTGGGTAGTGCTGGATAAAGAAGGAAAATTACTTGCCGACAGCTATACCCGTAAAGCAGGTGTAAGTAAAGATGAAGCAGGGGATAATATTGGTTGCCCCGCCAGCGAAACTGAAGTGGCTGCATTCATAGAAATTCTTAAAAACACCTCTTCCCTTACTCAGACACAACTGGATATTATTGCCACCCGTTTTAAAGAAAATAAAAGCTAAATAAAATTATTTTTATACACTTCATTCAACACTTCCCGGATAGCTCCGGGATTTTTTGTACCTATCAGTAATAAGCGGCCATCTTTAAACTGCAATTGCAATCCTTCTCCGCAAGATTCAGAAGTGTTGACAGCATTCCCTTTTTTAGGTGTGCCCTTACGCAATCCATAACCTCCATATTCATAGAAAGAACTGTAAGGGCGTATATAGGCATCATTCAATTCGTGCCAGGCAATAAATGTAGTTGTAAACTGAAATGGATAAAAACGGTAACGGATACCATTAATACCAATGGTTGTTTTGAGCCGTATAGAAATTACAAAAAATAAAAGCAGCATACAAAATAATTCACTTACTACAAGTACCCAATCCGGCGCAGGTTTTGTACCAAAGGGTTTACCCAGAATTAGCTGTTGAATAATGCCATAAATAAAAACACCATTGATAGCAATAACCCCTATCCATGCCCATCTGATTTTAAACCGTTGTACTTCGTTGAAAGTATTCATTTGTTCAATTCAATTTTTATTGCTGCGGCTAATTGTGCTGCCCATTTAGCATATTCTTTTGCCGACGGATGCAATTGATCCGGGGCTAAAAAATCCGTTGCTGCAGCATCTGCCCTTTGCGAGGCGGTGTTATTGATAAAATGAGCGCCATTTTGCTTCGCCGAATTTTCGCAAACAGTATTGTACGCATCTATTTCTGCGGCAATTTTTTCAATATCTCTGTCAGCTGCAAATGCTGTTACCCCCCAATCGGGAATACTTAAAACAAAAACCCTGTGCGGCCGATTACCTGCAAAATGAATAGCTCTTTGCAATAATCCTTCAAACTCCTTTGTAAAATTAAGACTATCTCTGCCACGGTATTGGTTGTTTACGCCAATGAGTAATGACACGATATCATATTGTGCTGCAATATTGGCTGCATCAATAGCGGTATTCAGTTCGTCAGTTGTAAAGCCCGTAGTGGCAATGATATCCGGACTTGTAAGAAGTCCGTTTAACAAAGCTACTGTTTGATTGGGAAAATTATCCTGGGGCAATACCTGTTCCCCAATGGTATAACTATCACCCAAAGCCAGATAAGAATAATGCATCTATAAAAGTAAATAAAAAAGTTGCTATCACGAAACAGCTTTCGTAAATTTTCAACAGTAATTAATATTTGATTGCCGGTTTTAGTTTAGCCCACCCTGTGAGTGCATAACCAAACAGCCCGTTATAACAGATAAAACATTTCTAGTTTCGGGTTTCATATTGTTCTAGTTTATTAATCCATTTTCGGCAAATCAAAAGTGGTAATAATCCTATGATACCAAAGCTGCAATCAATTAAAATATGAAACATGGGGATATGCCTTACCGGCGCGGCAATAAATGCCAGTGGCAGTACCGCCAGGCAAGCCAATATTGCCCAGTCGATAACCCATTTATTTTTAACGGGATCTTTTAACGGGCCAATAAAAGCCATCGCAATTACAATATGTGCAAATGCCAGCCAGTCGAATCCGTAGGCCAGCATGGGATATTGGGCATTCGTTTCCTTCAACGCCGCATATACATCCTGTAACCATTTTTGGGCAAAAGCAGGTACCAGTGAAGGATGTGCCAGTAGCCATTTTAATTCTGTTTCTACAGGAAAAGCGGTTATTCCACTTAGTATTAAAGCAATGATGAAAAACACAATCAGTAAACGAATTTTGGTAAGGAGTGACATATCAGGATTTGGGTTGTTTAGGTTTACCGGGTGCAAAACTTCCTGTAGGAGCAGTCCACCAGGGGCGGATATCATAACTCAATCTTCCCGCATTTGATTTATTTACAGGTTTAGTTTGGCTAAAAGAAAAGCTTGCAATCAATAGAATTCCTCCAATAAACTGCAGTATTCTTTTCATGTTATAAAATTTTATTGAAACTATACATAGTTCTTTGATTTTACAAAAAATTATCAGGAGTGGGAGATGCTATATCTTTGTGGATAGAGACACGGATAACGCGGATGATACTGATTTGCACCGATCTTTTTTAATCAGTTGTATCAGTGTCATCAGCGTTTCTATCAAGCACAGCAATAAAAGTTAAACTATGGTTTTTAGAAACACAGATAAAATGGATAATGCTGATTTTC
>JBAXET010000080.1:0-13895 GCA_037140275.1 Ferruginibacter sp.
GAATATTGTCTAGGTATAAAGAGCTGTACCGGTAGTAATAGTTAAACGGCATTGGGGGATTGGTGGTGTATAAAAAGAAATGTCGTTGTACTACCCAGGCGTATTCATTATACCACAACATGTCAATTAACTGGCCGCTTTTTACACCTTCGTAATAATTGGAAGGAATGCCGCCAATACCTGTAAGCAGGGTGTCTTTTACACCCTTAACAGTAAATGTTTCGGTACTGCCGTTATTAAAACTGGTATAGGTTTCATTAAGCACAGCAGGGTTTTTACAAAATAAATTAGAGCTGTTATTGGTATATTGATACAGTCCGCCGGTTTTTTCATTTAATATAAACACGGTGGTATCGGTGACCATATTAACTATATTCAGCCATTTTTCACCCCCTAAAACCACTTCGCTTTTGGCTTTATAATTTAAAATTTCTGTAGTATGTACACCACCGCCGGCAGCAGGAGTATTGTAGGTATAATAACGGTATGTCCAGATGGTGCCCACCTTAGGTTTTTGGTTAATGGTGTTTCCATCGTTGGCGCCAGAGTTTTTTTTACAGGAATTGAATACAAATAAAGCAGTCAATACGATCAACCCTTTTTGAATACTGTTACCAGTAAATATATTTCTCATTATTGACGCTTTAGATAATGTAATTATCATACAGCATTGAATATACACAAACTACTTTATCCAGCCAAAAGCAGGCTTGTAAAGGCAATGAATTGTTAAGACTGGTAATTAAAGAAATCTGATGCTGTAAACACTTATTTTTGCACTAAATATTTTTCCTTGAGCCTGACCATACAAACAAAAAATCTGGTAAAAATTTACGGCAGCCGCACTGTGGTAAATAATGTTTCATTTAATGTACACCAGGGAGAAATTGTAGGTTTACTGGGGCCCAATGGTGCCGGTAAAACCACATCCTTTTATCAGGTAGTGGGATTAATTAAACCTGATGAAGGAGAGGTTTTTTTAAATGACATCAATATTACAAAGCTGCCCATGTATAAAAGGGCACAAATGGGAATTGGATATTTACCTCAGGAAGCCAGTGTATTTCGTAAGTTAAGTGTGGAAGATAATATCAGTGCAGTGCTGGAAATGACCAAATTGAGCAAAGCCGAACAAAAAGCAAAACTCGAAAGTTTACTCGACGAATTCCGTCTGCAGAGAGTTCGCAAAAACAATGGTGATACATTAAGCGGAGGGGAAAGGCGCCGCACAGAAATTGCCCGCGCTCTGGCAGTTGACCCTAAATTTATTTTATTGGATGAACCCTTTGCCGGTGTGGATCCCATTGCCGTAGAAGATATACAGGCCATTGTGGCGAAACTGAAATTTAAAAATATCGGTATCCTTATTACCGATCATAATGTAAATGAAACCCTGAGTATTTGCGACAGGGCCTATTTACTGATAGATGGAAAAATATTTGAACATGGCACTGCCGAAGAACTGGCCGGCAATGAACAGGTGCGCCGTTTATATCTGGGAAGAAATTTTGAACTGAAACGGAAAGATTATTTGCATGATGAAGTTAGAGATGCTGACAGAATAAGTAAGATTACAGTAACCCCTGAAAAAATCGCTTATTCGGTGGAGAGTGCTGTTCAAATGATTGATGCTATATTAAAAACACCGGTTACTGCGGTTAATGTACAGTCTATTTCCGGTGATGATGTGTTACATATTAAAGACCTGTTTCATTTTATTGATGAATTAAAGCCAGCCATTTTAGATTATAATACAACTGCCCACTTACCTAAGGTAACTGAGCTATGTAATAAAATTCCGGTACTAGAAACAGGCAATTATAAGCCGGGGGGATGGGCCACATTATTGAGTTATTTTGGATCAGCTGTCTCAACAGTGTCTTATTATAAGGCTTCAGTTAAACTGGAGGAAGATCTTCAAATAACAAAATCATATTTTGCAAATATTAAACTCATCATAGATAATCCTGCTTTTGCAGAAGCAATTACTCTTTAATTGTATTAAGATTTTTTCTTTATTTACCCTCCCCCGTATTATTTCGGTAAAAGATTGAATTAGGGTATTCAGTTGTCGCTTCAATTGATTATTTTGCTATTGAATGAAACTGCTTTCCTCCATAATATCCAAACTTGCCCGCAATCGTTTCTGGCGTATACAAAACTGGAGCAATCATCCGGTAGCTGCACAACGGCAGGTATTGCAGGATCTGGTATCTGCAGGGCAGTATACAGAGTTTGGAAAAAAATATCACTTTGCAAGACTATTTACACTTACAGAATTTAAGAAACGAATTCCCATTCAGGAGTACGATGATATAAAGACTTTTGTAAACCGCATGATGCAGGGCGAAGAAAATATTTTATGGAACACCCCAGTAAAATGGTTTGCCAAATCGAGCGGCACCACAAGTGATAAAAGTAAATTCATCCCTATCAGCGATGAAAGTCTTACCGATAACCATTTTAAAGCCGCCAAAGATGTACTTACTCATTATTACAGCAATTTTCCGAGCAGCGATTTGCTCACCGGAAAAAGTCTGGTCATTGGCGGATCTCATCAGTTAAGTCAGGTTAATGAAGATATTCAATTTGGAGACCTGAGTGCTGTACTCATGCAAAACTCTCCATTCTGGGGTCAGTGGATCCGCACACCAGAATTAAGTATTGCCCTGCTGGATGAATGGGAAAATAAAATTGAACTGCTGGCACAAACCACCGCCAACGAGAATGTAACCTCACTGGCTGGCGTACCCACCTGGACATTAATATTATTAAAACGTATTCTGGAAATAAAAAATAAACAAAGCATAAGTGAGGTTTGGCCCAATTTAGAATTGTATGTCAATGGAGGTGTTTCTTTTGTGCCGTATAAAGAACAGTTTGATAAACTCATTGGCAAAAAAATCAATTATCTGGAAATATATAATGCCAGTGAGGGATTTATTGCAGGTCAGATTAATCCGGATGATGACGGTATGTTATTATTTACCGAACACGGGATTTTTTACGAGTTTATGCCCGTAGAAGAATATGGAAAAGAAAAACCCCATACAGTAGGTTTAAACCAGGTAGTTACAGGAAAAAACTATGCACTCATCATCAGCACAACCGGCGGTTTGTGGAGGTATTTAATTGGCGACACCATTACATTCACCTCTATCAACCCTTATAAAATTAAAGTAAGCGGCCGGTTAAAACATTATATGAATGCTTTTGGAGAAGAAGTGATTATTGATAATGCTGATAAAGCCATTGCTGTAGCCTGCGAAAAAACCAATGCCCTTGTAAATGATTATACAGCTGCCCCGGTTTACTTCAGCGAAAATAGCAACGGAGCACATGAGTGGTTAATAGAATTTGAAAAAGCGCCTGATAATATTACCGCATTTACCTACGAGCTGGATAATGCGTTAAAGGAGATCAACAGCGACTATGAGGCCAAACGCTATAAAGATATAGCGCTTCGCCTGCCCATTATTCATGTGCTACCAAAAGGCAGTTTTAACGAATGGCTGAAAATTAAAGGCAAGCTGGGCGGGCAACATAAAGTGCCCCGTTTAAACAATGAAAGAACCATACTTGAAGAAGTGCTTTCTGTAACAAACCTGCAAAGCTGAACAGAAAAATAAAAGTACAAGTGAGTGACACAACGATGCTGATAAGAATTAATTTTGCTGACTATATAAAATAAACACAACACATGAAATTACTTGAAGGAAAAACAGCGATAGTAACCGGAGCAGCCCGCGGTATTGGTGAAGCCATTGCATTAAAGTTTGCCGAAAACGGTGCCAATGTGGCTTTTACTTATGTAAGTGACGGCAGTGCCGAAAAAGCAAAAATTTTGGAAGAAAAGTTAACTGCATTGGGTGTAAAAGCAAAAGCCTATCAAAGTAATGCGGGTGATTTTGCAGCCTGCGAAGTACTCGTAAATGATGTACTAAAAGAATTTGGTACCGTGGATATTTGTGTAAATAATGCCGGTATTTCAAAAGACAATTTATTACTGCGTATGACACCGGAGCAATGGGATGAAGTAATGACCATTAACCTGAAAAGCGTGTTCAACATGACCAAGCAGGTTATTCGCCCAATGATGAAAGCTAGAAGCGGCAGCATTATTAATATGAGCAGTGTAATTGGCGAAATGGGTAATGCCGGACAAAGCAGCTATGCAGCCAGTAAGGCTGGTATCATTGGTTTTACAAAAAGTGTGGCAAAAGAGTTGGGCAGTCGCAATATTCGCTGCAATGCCATTGCGCCGGGTTTTGTTGAAACCGATATGACCAGTTATTTAAAGGAAGGCGAAGCAGGCGATAAATACAAAGCCAGTATTCCACTGGGTAAATTTGCCAGCGGAGAAGATATTGCCAATATAACATTGTTTTTAGCCAGTAACCTAAGCAGTTATGTTACAGGGCAAACCATCAGTGCCTGCGGAGGACTGAATATTTAAAATGTTTAATAAATTTATTAAAAGTCGCCTTTTTAATTAAACAGCGGTTTTTTTTTACAATTCTTTTACAAAGCCTAATTGTTTATTCATTAGGCAACCCCTTTCTTTGCAGCTCAAAATGAAATGCTGCCTTTCCATATTATTATTACTTACTACAGCATTTTATGTACTGCCTGTAAAAGAGATGCTAACTGCAGGCAATGACATTTGCTTTACAGATATGGAAAAAGAAAGCGATAATAAAAAAGAAAAATCTAAAGAATTATTTTCTTTCAGCATTGAATACTCAGTTATTAAAAATACACCCGGCTATACCCGGCGTTTATTTGCTTTTTTTATTCCGGTATTTCTCCATAATGTTGAAACCCCTCCCCCGGATGTAGCATAAAATTGCCCGCACTATTGAAATGGTGATCACTTACTTTTTTGTACTTGTAATCACCCTTATTTACCTTTATTAAAATTAATTACTCATGACTGGAACTCCCAGCCCTGTTGCAAGAATATTAAATCTTGTAAAACTGGAGCGTAAAGAAATTTCTGCTATATATTTTTATGCCATTTTAAATGGCCTGATACTTCTTGCCATACCTGTGGGCATACAGGCGCTTATTGGCTTTGCACAAACCAATACAGCATCCGCTTCTATAGTAGTACTTATCGTACTAATTGTAATCAGCGTATTTATTGCAGGTGTGTTGCAGGTAAAACAAATGCAATTATCAGAAAAAATTCAGCAAAAGATTTTTGTACGTTACTCTTTTGAAATTGCACAAAAAATACCGGCGATTAATTTAACCGCTGTGGATAATTATTATTTACCCGAACTGATCAACCGTTTTTTTGATATTGTAAACCTGCAAAAAAGTCTTGCCAAATTATTATTGGTTTTTCCGCTGGCCATTATTCAAATTATATTTGGTTTACTGTTACTGGCTTTCTATCACCCGGTATTTATTGCTTTTGGGCTTTTGCTGGTATTGGTGCTGTATGCCATTCTTTATTACTCCGGTACCAAAGGTTTAATAACCAGTCTGCAGGAAAGTGAATATAAATACAAAGTAGCCAGCTGGCTGGAAGAAATGGCAAGAATAATCCGCTCAGTTAAATTTTCTAAATCAACCGATTTTCATTTGCAAAAAACAGACGAGAATGTTATCAATTATTTAAATGCACGTACCAGTCATTTTAAAATACTGGAACTGCAGTTTAAAACACTAATAGGATTTAAAACTTTAGTTACTGCCGCAATGCTGGTGGTGGGCACTTACCTGTTACTTAACCAGCAATTAAATGTGGGGCAGTTTATTGCTGCAGAAATTGTTATACTTACCATTATTGGATCTGTAGAAAAACTGATCAGTAATTTAGAAAGTGTGTACGATGTGTTGACATCAGTAGAAAAAATTGAGAAAATAACTGATAAGGAAACGGAAAGGAGCGGCAGTTTTTTATTACCTGCCGGTACCAATGCAGTAAGTTTTGCATTGGTACAAGCCTCATTTAATTATCCCGATTCCAATACAAACACCTTAACTAATATATCCTTTTCTGTAGTAGCCGGAGAAAAAGTTTGTATACAGGGCAATGAGGGTTCCGGAAAATCTACCCTGCTTAGGCTGCTTGCAGGCAGTTATAATAATTTTGAAGGTGCTGTTCTTATAAATGATATTCCTATCAATAATTATAACCTGCAATCACTCCGTTCTAATACAGGTGTAGTTATTAGCCAGCAAGATATTTTTGAAGGCACTTTAATGGATAATATATGTATGGGCCTTCAGGATGTTGATATGCAGGAACTGCTATCACTTTGTAATACCACCGGTTTAACCAATTTTATCAGCACTTTAAAATACGGCTTTGATACGCCACTATTTGCCACCGGTAGAAAATTACCGGCCCATGCTATTAAAAAAATATTATTAGTAAGGGCGCTCATTAATAAACCAAAATTATTATTACTGGAAGAACCCTGGATAGGGCTGGAACAACAATACCAGCAACAGATAAAAGAATTATTATTAACAGGTATTACTGCAACAGTGTTGGTTATTACAAAAGATGATGCCTTTGCCAAAGTATGTGATAAGGTAATCTTTCTAAAAGAAAATGGCTGTGAAGTAATTGAAAAAAATAAAAGCAGTATTTAAACTGAAGTATAAAATATTTTAATTAAAATAATTTTCATGAAAACATTTAATGCTTATACAGCTATTTACCGGCATAATAAAACCAGCCATATTAAATACTGGACAGCAGGTTTTATGCTGGTGATGGTGGTTGTTTTATTTTTACCTTGGACTCAAAATATAAGGGCAAAAGGAAATGTAACCTCACTGAGGCAGGAGCAAAGACCTCAGGAACTCAACAGTATTATTCCGGGTAAAATAGTAAAATGGTTTGTAAAGGAAGGTGACCTGGTAAAAGCAGGTGATACCATTTTACAAATAAGTGAAGTAAAAGAAGATTACATGGATCCCAACCTGGTAAACAGAACCGGAGAACAACTGGATGCCAAACAAATGAGCGTGCAATATTATAAGAATAAAGTAGCCACCAGCCAAACACAAATAGGTGCATTAGGTAATAACCGGGTATTAAAGCAAACACAATTACAAAATAAAATACAGCAGTTACAACTAAAGTTGCAAAGTGACAGTATGGAAAATATTGCTGCCGGTAACGATTATGCTATTGCCGCAATGCAATTTAAAAGGCAAAAAGCTATGTACGACAGCGGATTGGTTTCGCTTACTCAATTAGAGCAACGTAATCAGAGTTTTCAAAATGCATTGGCCAAAAAAATAAGCAGTGAAAATAAGCAGGGCAGCACAAGGCAGGAGCTTTTAATTGCAAGGATAGAAATGGATGCCATTAACCAGGATTATGTAGAAAAAGTTTCCAAAGCACAGGGCGACCAGTTTCAATCTTTATCTCAAATTGCCGGTGGGCAGGGCGATGTGGCCAAGCTGCAAAACCAGTATAGCAATTATAATATCCGAACTGGTATGTATTTTATTACTGCACCGCAAGCAGGGCAAATTACCAAAGCAAAAAAAGCTGGTATTGGCGAAATAATTAAAGATGGAGAGATGCTTGTTGAAATAATTCCTGCAAAAATAGATTATGCCGTAGAACTTTTTGTAGAGCCAATGGATTTGCCATTAGTTTCTGTTAAACAAAAGGTGCGTTTTATGTTTGATGGTTTTCCTGCCATTGTTTTCAGTGGCTGGCCAAACGCTTCATACGGAACATTTAGCGGTGAAGTAGTGGCAGTAGAAAATGCTGTAAGCGCAAATGGAAAATTCAGGATTTTAATTCAGGAAGATATTAGCAATAATAAAAAATGGCCGGCAGCACTAAAAATTGGAGCCGGTACACAGGGTATTGCATTATTAAAAAATGTTCCTGTATGGTATGAACTATGGCGGAATATCAATGGCTTTCCACCAGACTTTTATACAGCTTCAGATAAAAATGAAAAAACGAAGTAAGATGAAAACTATTTTTTTACTGCTAACCATATTTATTTTAATACAAAACAGCAAGGCTACCGACAGTATTAAAACACTTTCCTTGCATAATTTTTTACAAATTGTAAAACAGTTTCATCCTGTTGCTAAACAGGCCTTCATTCAGGTAGATAAAGCTAAAGCCGGCCTTACTATTGCCAGGGGAAATTTTGATCCAGTTTTGAATAGCGGTGCCGGCAATAAAACTTTTGATGGTATCAATTATTATCAATCTAATGCCACGCAATTAAGTATACCAACCTGGTATGGAATTGAATTAACTACCGGTATTGAATATTTAAGCGGTGGCAGAACCGATCCTACAGAAACGGTTGGCAAAACGAGTTTTACCGGCATAAGTATACCTCTGGCAAAAAATTTACTGATGGATAAAAGAAGGGCAACATTACAGCAGGCTAAATTAATGATTCAGGCATCGGAACAGGAGCAAAAAATTGTTTTAAACAATTTGATGATGGAGGCAACAGAAGCCTACTGGCAGTGGGTGCAATCGTATTTAGTATATAATATTTATACTACTGTAATTGAATTGAACAAAAAAAGAGTGCGTTTGGTAACTACTGCATTCCAACTGGGCGAAAGGCCGGCTATTGATACAGCAGAAGCAATTGCACAATTACAAAATTTCGACTACCAGCAAAACGAAGCTTTGCTGAATAATCAAAACGCAAGAGCACTGCTGAATACTTTTTTATGGAAACAAAATAATGAAGGCTATGAACTTCCAGAAGATGTGATACCTGATAAAAAAACAGAGGAGTTATATGATGCAGTAGTATTTCCCGAACTGGAAAAAGTTATTCTCGATGCTAAAAAATCTCATCCCGAATTAAATATTTATGAGTTTAAGCTTAATGCTTTAACTATAGACAGAAAATTAAAGTTTCAGGAACTGTTACCAAAAGTAGATGTAAAATATAATCAATTGGGTAAAGGATATAACATTGCAGCCCTAAACACAAAATCTTTATTTTCCAATAATTACAGGTTTGGGATAAACTTTAGCGCTCCACTAAGGCTGAGTGTGGGGAGGGGTGAATATAAATTAACCAAACTTAAGATTACTGAAACCAAATTAGAACAAAGCCAAAAAGAAACAGACATCGTTTATAAAGTAAATAAATATTATAATCAGCTGGTGAACTATAAAACACAGGTTACGCTTTTACAAAAAACCTACAACAACTATTTACAGTTGCAGCGTGGTGAAGAAATACGTTTTTTTAATGGAGAAAGCTCATTATTTTTAGTAAACAGCCGGGAAAATAAAACGCTGGAAACTTTAATAAAACTAACTGAAACTACTATAAAGTTTAACAAAACTTCCCTTGGGCTGCAATGGGCTGCGGGGCTGTTATGGCAGTAGGTATTATAACACCTTTATTCTTACATTTATTGACTATTAATCCGCTATTTTTGATTCTTAAATAATGACAGTTTGAAACCATTTGAAAAAATATTAAAAGATAATAAGGAATGGGCAGCTCAGATGGTTGCTGCCGATCCGGATTATTTTAAACGGCTGGTTGAGATACAGAATCCCGAAGTTTTGTGGATAGGTTGCAGCGACAGCAGAGTGCCTGCCAACACCATTACCGGAACAGAACCCGGCGAGATATTCGTACACCGTAATATTGCCAATATGGTAGTAAATACGGACCTTAACCTGCTAAGTGTTTTAGAATATGCCGTAAACGTGCTTAAGGTTACACATATTATTGTTTGCGGGCATTATGGATGCGGAGGTGTGAAAGCGGCGATGAACAGGCATAGCATAGGTATCATCAACAAATGGATCCGCAACATCAAAGATGTTTACCGAATTCACCGTGATGAATTAGAAAGTATAACTGATGAAGAAAGCCGGACAAACAAACTTGTTGAGCTTAATGTACAGGAGCAGGTAATGAACTTAGCTAAAACTTCTATTGTTCAAACAGCCTGGAAACATAATCATCGGCCCCATTTACATGGCTGGGTGTATGGTTTGCAGGATGGCATTATTAAACCGGTATCAGATATTGCCCCGGGATCTCATTTTGATGAACTCTACGAATTTGACAACCTGTAAATAGTTTCGATTTAATAATTATCTGTCCATTTAAATTGCTGACGAATAATATTTTCCTTCTCCAATTTAACATATTTTAAAAACGCTTCGGCTACAGGTGAAAATCTTTTATTTTTAAGCCAAATAAGGCTCCATACAGATTTGATAGGAAATCCTTTTACAGGTATGATCTGTAACTGACCGTTGTTTAATTCATTTTTAATTCCAATTAATGGCATTATAGAATATCCCATTCCTGCTATAACCGCCTGCTTTACTGCTTCGTTAGAAGTAAGCTCCATTTTCTTTTTAACCGGTAATTTATTCCGGTTTATAAACTGCTCCATAATCAATCTGGTACCCGATCCATTTTCCCTGAAAATCATTGGAATATCTTCAAATATTTTCTTGTTATATTGTTTTTCTTTAAACTTTTTATCTGTATTTCCTACCAGGTATAATTTATTTTCAACCAGTTCTAGTTTGCTTAAATTTATTTTTTCAGGCAATACCGACACCAATGAAAAATCAACTTCATTCTTTTCGAGACTATCAATGACTTTTGATTTATTTGTTACATCTAATACTAATTCAACCCCCTCATGTTTGTTAATAAATCCCGAAAGAAAATAAGGTATTATATACTGACCTGTGGAAACTACTGATATTTTTAAGCGGCCTGTTAGTTTTCCCTTGAAATCATTTGTGCGGTAATTGATGGCATGCACTTCTGCAAGTATTCGTTCTGCAGCCACAGCCACTTCTTTCCCAAAATCAGTAATAAAAATTTTTCTACCTATTATTTCTGTCAATGGTATGTCAAATTGATGCTGGAAATTTTTAAGCTGAATAGATACTGCCGGCTGGGTTAAATGCAATTCTTCTGCTGCTTTTGTAACACTTGATGTTTGTGTTACTTTCAGGAATATTTGCAATTGGTTGATGGTATAATTCATAAATTATTTTTATGCAATGTATCATAAAGTTAAATGAAATTTTATGGTTACTATCGTGCAGTTTTGCATTGTCAAAAAAACGATCTTATATGTTACTAAAGATTACTAAAATATCAGCCTTTTTAGGGGGGATTTTGATACTCTATACCTGCAATACAAACAAAAGCCATCAAACCGTAATAACAACTCAGGTTGAAACTGTTAAAACTGTTTTATCTAAGCAAGAACGTGCAAAACTTACTCCTGACCAGATTCTTGAAGATTTCAAAGAAGGTAATAACCGTTTCAGGAACAACAATTCAACCCAAAGAGATCACTCTGCACAAATTAGAAATTCTGCAGTGGGCCAGTTCCCTAAAGCCTTTGTTTTAAGTTGTGTAGACAGCCGTATCCCGGTAGAAGATATTTTTGACCAGGGCCTGGGCGATGTGTTTGTTGGCCGTGTGGCAGGCAATTTTATTAATGAAGACCTGTTGGGTAGTATGGAATTTGCTTGTAAGGTGGCGGGTGCAAAATTAATTTTAGTAATGGGTCATCAGCATTGTGGCGCCATTAAAGGGGCAATTGATAATGTTAAACTGGGTAATCTCACTAATTTGTTATCTAAAATAAATCCTGCAATTGCAATGAGCCAGGATTTTACAGGAGAAAAAAAGTCTTCTAACGAAAATTATGTTAGACTTGTATCTCAGAATAATGTAAAGAATGCCATAAATAATATAAGGTTAAAAAGCCCCGTACTCAGGGAAATGGAAGCTAAAGGGGAAATAAAAATCAAAGGAGCATTTTATACATTAACTAAAGGAGAATTAATCATTTTAGACGATCTTAAAACCACCAAAAAATAATTTTTCATGGACTTTCATATTTTAATTTCAAATCTTACTAACCCTACATTGCTTTTTTTTATTTTGGGTATTGTGGCAACTACTGTTAAAAGCGATCTTGAAATACCGGCTTCATCCAGCAAGTTTATTTCGCTTTACCTACTTTTCTCCATTGGCTTTAAGGGCGGTCAGGAATTAGCGCACAGTGGTTTCACCAGTGAAATAACCTATTCTTTACTGTTTGGATTATTGCTGGCATCCTTAATTCCCCTATACACTTTCTTTATATTAAAAAGAAAACTAAGTATCAGCGATGCAGGTGCTGTAGCTGCAGCCTATGGATCGGTTAGTGCAGTAACATTTGTAGCGGCCGCTTCATTCCTGGAAGCACAAAAAATCACTTTCGGTGGACATATGGTGGCGGTAATGGCTTTGATGGAATCTCCTGCAATTATTGTTGGGGTAATTCTGATGATGCGATATGATAAAAACCCGGAGAACAAAACAAATTTAAAATCTGTGGTTCAACATTCATTCACAAACGGAAGTGTCCTGATGATTTTAGGCAGCCTGGTTATTGGCTTGATAGCAGATACAAAACAAGCAGAAGGTATCAGACCTTTTACCACAGATATTTTTAAGGGATTCCTGGCTATCTTTTTACTTGAAATGGGAATGGTAACTGCAAAAAGATTTTCAGCATTTAAAAAATATGGGCTTTTTGTTTCTTTATTTGCCTTGCTGATTCCAGCATTAAATGGATGTGTAGTTGCATATGCAAGCCAGTTTGTAACGCATGATGTAGGGAATCGGTTTATTTTTTCCATTCTTGCTTCAAGCGCATCTTATATTGCAGTTCCTGCAGCCATGCGCCTGGCGGCTCCAAAAGCCGACCCCGGATTATATATTCCTATGGCACTGGGTGTAACTTTCCCTTTTAATATTACAGTTGGTATGCCACTTTATTTTGCAATAATAAATTATCTGTAGATTCTTTTACTATACGAATCAATGCAACAAAAGAACTAAAAATATGTTTGCCTGAATAATTGAGAGAAAATAACCGGCTATTTTGCTTTAAATTTTGCAATCGCATGTTTAGTAAAATCACCCAGTACCAAACGGCCGCTGATAGCCGCTCTTTCTTTCAGTAAAGCATCCCAATGTTCAGTTCCCTTCCAGAATATCTTTTTCATTTCTGCCATTGCCTGCGGATTAGAATGTGCTAATCTGTCCGCCAGTATAAAAATGGCTTCGTCCATATTTTCTATGGTATCATGTATTTCCGAAAAAAGTCCTTTACGTTTGGCCCAGTCTGCAGTACGCCATTTGGTGGCATCAATGGCCAATGCACTAAATGCTGATGTACCGATCTTTCGTTCTACAGCAGGACCCACCACAAATGGTCCAATGCCCACAGCCAGTTCACTTAATTTTAATTCGGCCGCATGCGTGGCAATCGCATAATCAACAGCCGAAGCCAGGCCAACACCTCCACCCACACATTTACCCTGTATTCGTCCAATAATCAGTTTGGGGCATTTGCGCATGGCATTAATTACATTGGCAAAGCCGTTGAAAAAATGCAGACCTTCTTCTTCATTTTTTATACCAACCAGTTCATCAAAACTTGCCCCTGCACAAAATGTTTTATCTCCCGCACTTTTTAAAATAATCACTTTGGTATCGTCGTGCGTACCGGCATAATGGATTTCTTTAGCCAGTGCAGCCAGTATTTTAGCCGGCAAACTATTGCTTTGCGGATGAAAAAATTCGATGGTATTAATGCCATGCTCAATATGGCTTTTTACATATGCGTCTGACATAACTTAAGTTTTAAAAGTTACTGAATTTTTTTCTGTACCATAGTTAATATTGTGGCCACACCCGTTACCTCATTGGTATCATCAATCATTTCCACCAGCCATTTTACAATACCCTTATCAATATCATCTCCGCGTTTAAAGTCTTCGGGTTTTTCGACCACCCTTTTATCATTAGGTAATTTTTCTTTACAGGTAAAGCGAATATGAATTTCGTTACCGGGATATACCGGTTTGGTAAAACGCA
>JBAXET010000081.1:0-13829 GCA_037140275.1 Ferruginibacter sp.
TTTTGGTAAATCGTTTATTGAATAACTTTTTGATGATGTAAAGTACCTGCCATAAATCTGACAATTCTATGACAGCACTCATTCAAAACGCTGACATTACTCACATTTCAATATGATCATATTTAGTGTTTGAATATAAAGTAAGGAAAATTATAAAAAAAGTTTAAGTTGCAATAAAATACATTATATTTAAAAGAATGGTTAGCAGCATTTCCTTAGTGTTGTAACAATGAAATGGTTATGATTTAAATCAGATTCCTCGATGAATAAAGTCATACCCATGTTGAAAACCGCTGTATAACTTGCCCCCCGTTAGCGCTTTATTATATACCTAACAATAATTTAAAAAATCATGGGAGACACTAAAAAAAACCAGACACGCAGAGGGTTCTTATCAATCTTCCTGCCCGCAGATAAAACATCTGCCAAACCAGAAATGGTTAAGATGCTGACTGCAGACGGAAAACTGGTTGAAGTGGAAAAGTCGGTTTATGACGCCGTTTCAACCAAGCAAAAAGTATCCAATAAAGAAATTCTTAACTGGATGGACAATCCATCAAAAGAAAACAGTTGATCATTCCTAATAAATCTAAACAATGAAACAGGAAGAAATAAAAGAAAACGGCCGCCGGGATTTTATTAGAACGGCTGCTATAGCTACAGTTGCAACAGCCGTTTGTGGTGCTACTGCCTGCTCCTGCTCTTCTAAAAAAGAAGTTGCAGGCACCAAGGTTAAATTATTATCACCCGATGGTGAGATAGTAGAAATTGATTCTGCTTATCTCAATCATCAGGAGCATATGGCGATAGTTTCCAAACTGGAAGCCCGCCAGGGAATTGCAGGTAAGAAATTTGTGATGGTAGTGGATCTATCCCGTTGTAAAAACGCCAGAAAATGTATTACTGCATGCCAGAAATGGCATTACAGGCCTGAAGAAACAGAATGGCTTACCGTAAAATTGCTTAAGGATAGTGATAAGGGAGCTCCTTACTGGTTTCCTAAACAATGTTTTCACTGCGATAATCCGCCATGCGTAAAAGTTTGTCCGGTGGATGCTACATTCAAACGTCAGGATGGATTGGTATTGATAGATAATGAAAGATGTATAGGATGTAAATTCTGTATGGCCGCCTGTCCTTATTCAACCCGTGTATTTAACTGGGATGAACCTGAAATGCCAATGGATGTTGCAAGTCTGGTTTCTAATCCCGAAACCAATTTGCCTGCTAAAGTAGGTACTGTTGAAAAATGCGATTTCTGTCCAGACAGGGCAAGAGAAGGTTTACTGCCTCCATGTGTTGATGCTTGTCCTAATGGGGTATTTTATTTCGGGGATGAAAATGAAGATACTGTTACTAACGGAGAAGAAACAGTAAGCTTTACTCAGTTGATTAAAGAAAGAGCAGGATACAGATTTTTGGAAGAACTGGGTACTAAACCAAGGGTATATTACCTGCCTCCAAAAGACAGACAATTCCCTGTAGAAAGAGGATACGAAAACCTGCCGGATAAATTAAAAGCCAGGTTTAAAGATATCATGGAACCAAAAGTAAAACCATGAGGCAAGTGAATTAATATCATTTAATGAATATACTATTTTATGGAACTTACAACATACCAACAGGAAGCCCTTGACCGCCAAAAAAGCACCATAGAAAAATTTGGGAATAAAACATGGCTATGGACTATCTTCTTCCTGATATGGATAATGATCGGCGGCTATGCACTGTATTTACAAATCTCCAAAGGACATATTGTTACCGGAATGCGTGATAATGTAGTTTGGGGTTTGTTTATTGTAAACTTTATTTTCTTTATCGGTATCAGTTATGCCGGTGCAATTATTGCGGGTTTACTGCATCTTTTTAAAGTGCCATGGGGTAAACCCATCATCAGGCTGGCACAGCTGATGACCATTATTTCTGTAGTGGTGGGGCCTATCTTTATTTTACTTTGCGTGGGTCGTTTCGACAGGTTATACTTTCTGTTTATTCATCCCCGTCTACAATCGCCTTTAACATGGGATGTACTGGCTATCCTAACTTATTTTGTAGGCAGTGTTCTTTTCCTTTATATGGCACTGATAAGGGATTTTGCTGTTTACCGTGATGCAAAATTGGATATTCCGGGATGGAAACAAAAACTATATAAAATACTGGCGATTGGTTATCGGGGCGCTGCAAGCCAAAAAAGGCACTTGTTGATTTCTCAAAATCTGCTTGCAATGATTATGATTCCATTATCTATTATTGTGAGTTCGATTTTGTCATGGATTTTTGGTATGACTTTAAGGCCAGGCTGGCACAGTACCATCTTCGGACCTTATTTTGTACTGGGTGCATTATACTCCGGCTGTGGTGTTTTAATTGTTGCTATGTGGGTGTATAGAAAAATGTATAAACTGGAAACCTATTTTACAGATAAGCATTTTAAAAATTTAGGCTACGCTATGCTGGTGCTTGCCGCAGGATACGGTTACTTTACCTTCTCTGAATATTTTACCGACTGGTTTGGATCTGCTAAATGGGACAGTGAAGTAATTCATAAATTATTCAGTGTGCATGATTATGGCTGGTGGTCATTATTCACCAATTTGTTTGGTATACTGATACCAATTATGATTGTGGCTATTCCGGCAACCAGAAAAACAAACCTGATTACTATTGCGGCATTTGTTATGGTAATTGCATTATGGGTAAAACGTTACCTGATTATTATACCCACACTGGAAACACCGGCATTGCCAATGCAGGATACCAGAATGGAATACGTAAAATATTCAGCCACTTGGCCAGAATGGGCATTAACTATTGCAGGTATTGCTACATTTTTTCTGTTCTTTACCCTTATGTCAAAATTTGTTACTGTAGTTCCGGTTTCCGGTTTGGAAGATACCAATCAGCATCATGCTTCTCAAACTGAAACAGCTTCTGCAATAAACGAACAAGTTCAACCAGCTTAAAAGAATTTTTATGAAAAAAGTTGTAAAATTAAAATCCCCCATAAATGCAACCCGGCAGTTTTTTGCAACAGCAGGGATGCTGATACTAAGTTTACTTTTTGTAAACGGATTGCTGGCACAAACTGAAACTGCCCCGGCAGCAACTGCAGATACCACTGCAAAGCCAGTAGCTCCTGCAGCAGAAGCTCCTGAATTAATTTCACCTTCACTTAAGTTTACCGGGGTACAAAAAGGTGATAATACAATTGATTTTAGAGCAACTTTAAAAGCTAAAGTAAAAGGCGGCTTTATAAAACTGCCTTTCTTAAAAGTAAAATTTATTGCAGTAAACGGAACAGATGAAACTGAACTTGGTTTTGCCATTACAAATGGTGAAGGAAAAGCCTTGTTTAATTTTAAACCCGATACACTAAAACCCGATACAGAAGGAAAATTTCATTTTAAAGCTGTTTTTGCAGGTAATAAAGCCCTGGAAGCAGCCGAAGAAGAAGTAAGCTTTAAAAGAGCAAGGCTTGAAATAATTCCTGTAAAAGAGGATTCTATTTTAACTGTAAAGCTTAGATTGATTGATGTGGGTACCGGTACCGAAGTACCTGTAAAAGAAGTTACTTTAGGTGTTTATATAAAACGCAGTTTTAATCCTTTAAAATTAGGAGAAGCTGCAACAGATGAAAGTGGAGAAATGTCTGTTGAAATACCTAATAATCTGCCAGGTGATGCTAAAGGAAATATTACTCTAAGTGGAAGGCTGGATGAAAATGAGATCTATGGTAATCTGGAAGCTTCGGTAGTACAACAATGGGGTACACCTGTATCGGATAAAATAACAGAACTGCCCAGAGAATTATGGAGTCCGCATCCTCCATTATGGATGCTCGTTACTTTCATTATTCTGATGGGTACAGTTTGGGGCCATTATGTAGTAATTGTAGTGCAGTTATTCCGCCTGAGAAAAGAAGAACCTCATGGAACGGTAACCGCATGATAATTTTAACATACAACAAAAGCAACTATTTTGTAACTTGTAACATCCTTTAAAAATAAAACGAAAACAAAAAATGAAAAAGAATCTTATTAAATTAACCGCGGTTTTATTTACCATCGCTTTATTTGCTTTTGCAACTAAAACAATGGATCAGAAACCCTGGCCAGTACCTGATGCTTTTAAAACAAAAGCTAATCCGCTTAAAGGTGATGCTGCTTCTGTAGCAAAAGGGAAAGAATTGTACAAACAACATTGTGTTTCCTGCCACGGAACAAAAGGTAAAGGAGATGGTCCAAAAGCAGAACAACTGGATACTGAATGCGGCGATTTTACGGCTGCTGCTTTCCAGTCTCAAACCGATGGAGCAATATTTTACAAAACATCAGAAGGCCGTAAAGACATGCCTTCTTACAAGAAAAAAATTCCGGATGCAAATGATATCTGGGCAGTTGTAAATTATTTAAGAACATTGAAATAATTATACCATTCAATAAAAAAAATAAAGGCCGTTAAAACGGCCTTTATTTTTTTTATTGCTTTTTACTGACTAATCTCCGCAAATAATCTTTCCGCATCTGCCTTATTAAATAATTGCGATCCGTCATTCATGGTAGCAGCACTACCACAGGCCACTCCAAAACGAATGGCATCTCTTAAACTCATTTTCTTTTGCAGTGAGTAGGTAATGCCTGCCACCATACTGTCGCCTGCACCTACTGTACTCTTCTTTTCAACGGGTGGTGCAGCAACAAAATAACGGTGATCGCTGCTGATTAACCAGGCACCGTCCGGGCCCATAGAAACTACAATAATTTCTGCATAACCATCCCTTATAGCCTGTTGCGCTGCATTGGGCACATCCTCTTTATCCAGCCAGTTTACATTCAACATTTTGCACAGTTCACCAATATTAGGTTTTATTAAAAACGCATGCTTTCCTTTTAACGCCTGCAATGCTGCACCACTGGTATCTACAATGCATTTGGCACCAACAGCCGCTGCGTTTTTTACAATTAATCCGTAAAAATAATCGGGTAAGCCGGGTGGCAAACTGCCGCTTGCTACCACATAGCTCGGACTAAATGAACGGATCTGATCCACCAAAGTTTTTAGAGTTTCTTCAAGCACTTCCCTGCCCGGAAAAGTAAAACGATATTGATTGTTGATACCGGTTTCCAACACGATCCAGTTTTCTCTGGTTTCCACTTTAGTATCCACAGCATGAAAAAGTATACCTTCTTCTTTGAGTAAAGAACACAGCATATTTCCATTATGCCCTCCTGCCGGAAACAGTGCTACAGAGGATGAGTCTAATCTTTTTAATGCTTTGCTTACATTTATGCCACCACCACCGGGTTCGTTTACCACTTCAGTACAACGTAACTTGCTTTCCGGCTTCATTTTTTCTACTCTTGAACTTTTATCTATGCAGGGGTTGAGTGTTACTGTTAAAATCATGGTGTGTTTTATTCAGGGGTAATTAATGGGTTATACTTTACTGCACTGCTATTTCTTTTAATACATTATCTATACGTTCTTTCAGTTCATCATATGGAGTAAATCCGCGCGAGAGTAGATAAAACTTACTCTCCGATAACTGCAGCATTACTGCAGGGAAGCCGGTAACCTGTAACTGTTTACACAGTGCAAATTCGTAATAGGCTTTCTCTTTATATGCTTCAGCTTTTAATTTGCTGTAAAAATCTTCGGGGTCGATAGTATATTTTTCCAGTAAATGACGATAGGCTTCATCATCATCAAGATCACGGCCTTCATAATTTAAGGCATACTGCAGGTCGGCTGCAAATGCCACCTGCTGGTCAGGTTGCAGTTCTTTTACAATACATAAGGCAATGGCAGGCTTTTCGCTATTCATTACCCAATCACTTTTATCAGGGTTATTGATATGCCATAAAAAATCTTCGCCAAAGCGGATGCCGCTCAATTCTTCCACCCGATGATAAGCTCCCTGTATATAGGGCCCTATTTTTTCAATCGGCATCTTTCCTTCGCCAATCATCATACCACCGCTTAATACCTCGGTATCAAAGTTGGCAGCATAGGTTTCTGCAATTTTTTTTATAACCGGACTAAATCCATAACACCAGCCACAGTAGGCATCGTAACAGTATACTAATAAAGGTTTCAAAATGTATAGTAATTAAATAAAAAAATCAATGTGCTTCCAGCCAGTTGGTACCCATACCAATCTCAGCATCTGTAGGCACAGCATTTGGTAATTCTAAAGCGTTTTGCATACATTCTAAAATCACCGGCTTTATCAATTCAATCTCATCTTTATGTGCATCAAACACCAGCTCATCATGTACCTGTAATAACATTTTACTTTTAAAATTGTGTCTTTTAAATGCGGCATGCACTTTTATCATCGCCAGTTTAATCATATCGGCTGCAGTACCCTGTATAGGTGAGTTAATGGCATTGCGTTCTGCAAAACCACGCACAGTAAAGTTGGCCGAGTTGATATCTTTTAACCAGCGCTTACGGCCCATCAGCGTTTCTACATAACCGTTTTCTTTGGCAAAATTGATGGTATCATCCATATACTTCTGAATATTGGGGAACTGCTTTTTATAATTATCAATGATGTCTTTTGCTTCTGCACGTGATATGCCTAAGTTTTCTGCCAAACCAAAAGCACCCTGCCCGTAAATAATACCAAAATTTACACTCTTGGCTTTGTACCGCATTTCTTTGGTCACTTCTGTTTCCTCCACATTAAACACTTTTGCTGCAGTGGCAGTATGAATATCTTTTCCGGTGCGGAATGCTTCGCACATGTTTTCATCGCCGCTGATAGCAGCCACAATGCGTAACTCAATTTGAGAATAATCGGCAGATACCAACATATAATTCTCGTCTCTTGGTATAAATGCTTTACGGACTTCTTTACCTCTGTCGGTACGCACCGGAATATTTTGCAGGTTGGGATTATTGCTGCTTAATCTTCCTGTAACAGCCACAGCCTGTGCATATGAAGTATGTACGCGGCCGGTTTTTTTATTGATCATTAAAGGCAGCGCATCCACATAAGTAGATTTTAATTTGGTGTACTCACGGAAAATTAAAATATCATCTACAATTTTATTTTTACTGGCAAGTTTTAATAATACATCTTCACCGGTTGCATATTGCCCTGTTTTAGTTTTTTTGGCTTTAGGGTCTAATTGTAATTTGTCAAATAATACTTCACCCAATTGTTTGGGTGATGCTAAATTAAAACGCACTCCTGCCTGCTTGTACACACTTTCTTCTGCAATCTTTGCCTCACGTTCCAATTCTTGACTGTAATCATTTAAAAAGCCTTCATCAATGCGGATGCCTTCAAATTCCATATCGGTCAGCACTTTAACCAATGGATTCTCCACTTCGTAAAAAACTTTTTCTACTGCTTTTGTTTTTAACTGAGGCAGAAATACCTGTTTCAATTGTAAAGTAATATCGGCATCTTCTGCTGCATAGTCTTTTATCTTTTCTAATTCCACATCCCGCATATTACCCTGAAACTTTCCTTTTTTACCAATCAGTTCATCAATATGCACGGGCTCGTAGCCTAAATATTTTGCACTCAGCAAATCCATACTTCTTTTTCCATCGGGCTCAATTACATAGTGAGCCAGCATGGTATCGAAGGTATTACCTGCCAGTTGAAAGCCATACCATTTCAGCATCAGCATATCATACTTGATGTTTTGTCCGATCCATGTAATACCAGTATTGTCAAACAACGGACGTAATTGATTGAGGATGGCAATGGTTTTATCTCTGTCGGCCGGGCAAGGAATATAATAGCCTTCACCAGGTGTGATAGAAAAACTCAAGCCTACCAGCTCAGCAACATTAGCATCTATGCCGGTGGTTTCAGTATCGAAGCAGATTTCTTTTTCGTTAATTAGTTGATTGAATAACTGGGTAATCTGTTCATCGGTATCTATTAAAAAATATTCGTGTGGCGTGTTATTGATATTTTTATCTGCTATTGCAGGACCTTCTTCCAAATCAGCATCTGATTTTTCAAGAGCAGCAGGAGTTGCTTTCGGGGCTTCAATTACATTGCCAAACAAATCCATTTGTGCTGTTGGGGCATTTTCTGTTTTAGGGCTTGATTTAGTGGTATTATTCCAAACCTCTTCGGCTACATTAATATCTTCCCCTAAAATTCTTTTGCCCAGGGTTTTAAATTCCAGTTCTTCAAAAATTTCTTTCAATGCTTCCTTATTCAGCTCTTTAATGCGGAAATTTTCTTCATGAAAAAGTGTAGGCACATCAATAATAATAGTAGCCAATTTTTTACTCATCACTGCCAGCTCTGCACCGACTGCAATTTTTTCACCCAGCTTCCCTTTTATATTAGCAGCATTAGATAACACATTTTCTAATGTGCCATATTCCTTCAGCAATTTTGCAGCTGTTTTTTCTCCCACACCGGGTATGCCCGGAATATTATCTACAGCATCCCCCATCAAGCCTAAAATATCAATCACCTGTTCTACTCTTTCGATATCCCATTTTTCACACACTTCCTTTGGCCCCAGTATTTCATAATTACCGCCCTGATAAGGGGGTTTATAGATTTTGATATTTTCGCTTACCAGCTGGCCATAATCTTTATCGGGGGTAACCATATATACTTCATAGCCTTCTTTCTCTGCCTGTTTTGCCAAAGCTCCAATTACATCATCGGCTTCGTAGCCATCAATGCCAATTACAGGAATATTAAAACCTTCAATAATTTTTTTAATATCGGGTACTGCGAGTGAAATGTCTTCCGGTGTTTCCTGACGGTTGGCTTTATAATCGGCAAAATCGGTATGGCGCTCTGTGGCAGCACTGGTATCGAAACATACTGCCATATGTGTGGGCTGCTGATTCTTTATCAGCTCTATAAGAGTATTGGTAAATCCAAATTGTGCATTGGTATTTTTGCCCTTACTGGTGATACGCGGATTGCGGATCAATGCATAATAAGCCCTGAAAACTAAAGCAAATGCATCTAATAGAAATAATTTTTTTTGCATGCCATAAAAGTAAAACAATTGGCACTCTAATCAAACGGGAGTAAAATAAAAAACCGCTTTAATTATAAAGCGGCTAAATAATGGGGTAGTAAATATTTTATAATGCGGTGATCAATAATTTTTCTGAAGTATTATCTGTGTTATTTTCAAACGTAATGCCTTTTTCACTGATGTTTTCAATATTCCAGTGATTATTGAGTTGCAGTAATGCCGCATCGGCGCCGCTAAAACTCAAACTGATTTTTTTAGAGATATTATCTTCCAGCCAGCTGCCTTCCATATTTATACCGTCTTTGCTGGCAATAACTTTTCCGGAAGCATCAAAACTGAATGAATAACCTTCAAAAATACAGGTATTGTCTGTTGTGGCATTGTCGAAACAATTTACTTTCCAGGTGCTTCTGGTAACCAGTTCGCTTACTGAATTTGAAACGCCGATATGATGAATATTTGTAAAAGCAACACAATAGAAGATAACCGAGCACTTAAGTGCAAATAATAGGACTGGTTTTTTCATGTTTTGGATAGTATTAGGACTTTCTGTCCAACTATAACTGAAAAATAACAGTTTTATTGTTTGGCCGTAAAAATTAGAATCTGGTGCTCAGATAGTGAGGCAGCATGGCACGCCAGGTAGGCCAGTCGTGTTTCCATTCGGTGCCCCAAACATCCAGTTCGTAATGAATGCCTTTATTGTAAAGTACGCCGGCAAACTCTCTGCCTGCATCAGGAGCTTCAAATTCCCCGCTACCGGTTAAAATATGAATATGCTTGCTGCTGCGGATTTGTTCTAAAATAGTATGGTCGGTGAGGTTGGGCATATAATGAATGGGGGAATTGTAATACACTTGTTCATCATAAAACCCATCGGTATATTCCGTCAGGTTGTATACTCCACTCATGGCTATAACCCCGTTGATCAGGTCGGGCCGTTTTAAAAACAGATTCATGCTGTGTAAAGCGCCAAATGAAGCTCCGCAGGTGATAATGGGCGTTTCGTGGCTGGTACTGTTTTTAATAAAAGGTATCACTTCATTAAAAATATATTCGTTGAACTGGTTTTGACGGATGGCTTTATGTTCTCCCTGCATTTGCTTGTTCATCCAGCTTTCAGTGTTGATGCTGTTCACCGAAAATATCTTCACTTTACCGCTGTTTACAAATGGTGCCAGATGATCCATCAGCTGAAAGCGTTCATACTCCAGATAATCTGCTGCAGCAGTGGGTATCAGTAATAATGCAAAACCATAATCGCCGTAAGAGGCAATGGGCATTTCTTTTTGTAGTGCAGGACTGAACCAGGAAGTAAGTTCTCTTTTCATGTTGGAGCGTTATAGTACAAAGATGCACAAAGAGGGGATATTGAACAATTAATAATTAACAATGAACAATGCTTTTACACGCGACAAGCTATTGCATTGAGCTAACAGCTGTCATCTACCAACTATCAACCACAAACTACCAACCACAAACCAATTGCCTTTCTACTCTAACACTCCCTCTTTAATCTCTATCCACAGTTCCCGATAACATTTAGCTGCATAGCTGCTGTTGGCAAATTCCATAATAGGGGCTTTATGGGTACCCATTTTTTCTACATCAGATAAATAGGGTATATAGTTTTGAAAGAAGCGTTTGTCTTTATACAGCTCCTGCATAATTTCGTTGTGCATATTTTTGCGCAGGTCGGCCATGGTGAAAAAGCACATCATTTTATTAATATTGAGTTCTTTTTCTTTAAAATAATCTTTCACCATATGGTAGGTGCGGATAGAAAGTGTGGTGGGTATCACCGGCATCAGTACAATATCGGCGGCATTAAAAATATTTTCGCTTAGGGCACTGAAGCCGGGAGGGCAATCAATAAATACAAAATCGTATTCCTTATCCAATTGTTTTAATACACTTTTCAATCGATTCTTATTGCCTTTCATTTCATCAAGCATAATATCGAATGTTTTAGAACTGCTGTCGGCAGGAATTACATCGAGTAATTCAAAGTCGGTACTCATAATACCATTTTCCAGATCGGCATCTTTGGTAATCAGTTTTTTTATTCCGGGATGTGTTTTAGGCTTGGCTTTATAATAAAAAGAAGAAGAGCCCTGTGGATCGATATCCCATAACAGGGTTTTAAAACCATCGGCTGCAGCCAGATAAGCAAAATTTACACAACTGGCAGTTTTTCCCACACCGCCCTTAAGGTTATACAAAGCAATTGTAGTCATACGCTGATTTTTATGCTCAGGTAAGATAACAATTTTTTGGTAAAGAAAGGGCAATGGTCGATAGTCCATAGTCCATGGACCATGCCTTTTTGCTGCGCATCTCTGATTATTTGTGTAACGCTGTGTACTTCTACCGGAGAGTGTAACTATGGACTATCGACCATGGACTATGAACAATGAACCATGAATCAGATAATTCTTCCGTGCAGCTTTACGGATTCGTTGACCATAAAGATGCTGTTTTCAGCAATACCTTTCTGTTCAGCTTTAAAAATGCCACAACCAGTTCAACCATATCCACTGCCTGTAATACTTTATCCGGATTGCCATCGGTGGGTTTTAATTCTACTGCCATATCGGAAGCTTATTGTCATTTTAATTCTTCCACAATACTACACAACCATATCCCTTAATTACTAATCCCTCCGCAGTGCCATTCAAAGATTCATTGTTTACTATGGCTGTGGTATATCCCTTAGTTTGTGCGGCAGGTAAAACAACTGCTTCACCTGTGCCATTAAACCAAACCTGTATTTGTTTCCATTTGTCTTTAACTGCAGATCCGTTGATGGTATAGCCAATTAGTCCGGCAGGAGCAGGTAAAAATTTTAAGTTAGATTGTATTTGCGCAGTGGTAGTCATTCTGAAAGCGGGATGAGCTTTACGCAGTTGGATCAGTTGTTGCACATAATCAAATACGGCTTTGTTTTGGGTTTTTAAATTCCAGTTGATGGCATTGATACTGTCGCCGGCGTTATAACTGTTTTCAATTCCGTATTTGCTGCGCAGCATTTCGGTACCGGCATGTAAAAAACTAATACCCTGACTGGTAAGTACAATCGATAAAGCCAGTTTATGCATTTCGGTCCGCTCCGCTACTGTGGCTTTAAGGGCACTGATGGCCAGCTTATCCCAAAGGGTATTATTATCGTGGCATTCCGCATAGCTGATGGTATTGGCAGGCATAGCTGCATAGGGCTTTTTACTATAGTTTACTTTATTATACTTTACCTGCGGATGCTGTGTTGCAGCAACAATACCAAATTTGATACTCTCCATTTTACCGGTATCACCACTGGCAAAACCAAGATCGGCAGCTTCAAATACCGAGCCTTTAATGCCATCGCGGAGGTCGTCGCTGAAAACGGCAATGCCTTTTAGTTTTGCCGCATTTTGTTTTAAAGCCCTTACGCTATCAGGCAGGGTTGACGCTCCTGCTGTCCAGCCTTCGCCATAAATTAAAATATTGGGGTTGAGTTTGTGCAGGGCTGCGCTGATCTGGTTCATGGTTTCAATATCATGCACCCCCATCAGGTCAAAGCGGAAACCATCAATATGATATTCCTTTGCCCAGTACATTACCGACTCCATCATAAACTTTCGCATCATCGCTTTTTCGCTGGCGGTTTCATTGCCGCAGGCGGTGGCATTGCTGAGTTTGCCTTCCTTCGTGTACCGGTAATAGTAACCAGGAACTAAATGGTTAAAATTACTTTCATCAGTAGTGCCGGTATGGTTGTACACCACATCCATTACTACTGCCAGTCCTTTTTTATGAAATGATTCTACTACCTGTTTCAGTTCTTTTATTCGTACGGCTCCGTCGGCAGGATTGCTACTGTACGAGCCTTCAGGAGCATTATAGTTTACGGGATCGTAGCCCCAGTTGTATTGAGTTTTTGTACTGCTTTCATCAACCGAATTATAATCAAAAAAAGGCAGCAGGTGAATATGTGTAACACCCAGTTCTGCAAAATGATCTAAGCCTGTGCTTAGGCCGGCAGGGTTTTTTGTACCAGTTTCGGTCAAACCTGTATATTTTCCTTTATTGATAATTCCACTATTAGCCGCAATGCTTGCATCACGGATATGCAGTTCATAAATGATGGCATCGGTGGCATTTTTAAGTTTGGGTTGAAGGTCTTTGTCCCAACCGGCAGGATCCGTTTTTTTAAGATCGATTACCATTGCTCTTTTACCATTAGTACCTACTGCTTTAGCATAGGGGTCGGGTACTTCATTCAGCCATTTACCATCGTGCTCAATACAGAATGTATAATATACTCCTTCATAATTGCCTTGTAAAGTTATTGCCCAGGTGCCTTGTACCCCTTTTTTTAAATCTACTGTTCGGGTAGCGGTACCGCCAATTGGCAGACGGTATAATTTTAACTGTGCTTTAGTTGCAGTGGGGGCCCATATTTTAAATGCCGATTGTTTAGGAGAGAAGCTGAGCCCCAAATCGGTGCCGGTATAAGCGGGGAAGATTTCGTTTTGCGCTTTTGTTTGCATGATGGTTATAGATATCATGATGACAAGGAAGAACTGTTTCATTGGAGTTTATTGAGAGGATAAAAATAGAACATATTGGGGAGAATGAGGGAGTAGCTCCCGCAGATTTCGCAGAAGATTTTGCCACGGATTACACAGATTAACACTGATTGTTTATTTTTTAATAGAAGGGTATTAGAATTTGCAAATACTATTCAATGCTAAGAGTAGCGATTAAATACTGTAGCCTCAGCATTTATAGTTTGTTACTGCATTTAAAATTTATTGTACCCAACTATCTGAAAGAAAAAATATTGAGTGACTGATATCTCCCGCAGAAATC
>JBAXET010000082.1:0-13743 GCA_037140275.1 Ferruginibacter sp.
AATCACTATTTGTCAAATTTCCATCTGAAAAAGATTTCCAGCCGTAATAAATAAATTCCGGTTTGCCGGCCATCTGAATCAGCACTTTGTCGTTTTTAATAGTAGCTACTAAAGGTACATTTCCATTTTCAGAAAATCCTTTGAGTGCTTTGCCATCACTTGTTAACAAGCCTTTTGCTGCATACATAAATGAAACAGTAAGTAACCTATTTTTGTATGTTGCTTTTTGGGGCAAAGGGCCTGATGGAATAACAGCCTTACCATAAGTATTATTCAATGCCCAATAAGATAATCTTAATCCCACATCCTTTTTATTAGTAGGGTGCACATCATCTTTAAAGCCGATATCACTGCAAACTGCCATGCCGCTATTGGGAATAAGTGTAAGCATTTTTCTTTGTTCATCTCTGAACTTCGGCCATAATGCCCCTTTGTATTTTAATGTATCAATAGAAGATAATTGTACATAGTAAAAAGGAAGTGCAGGTTGCCGCCATTTTTTCCGATAATCTTTTATCATTAGTGCCCACAGTGCTCCGTATTCATTTACTCTTTCTATTTCCTGCGCATTGCTTTCGCCCTGATAACAAATAATGCCCTTGATGGGAATATTTAATAAAGGAATGATACCCATTCTGTACGCAAACCCGGGTTTGTATGCATGGCTTTTACCATATCTATCTGAAGGAATATTTTGTGCCTCCAAAATATTTTGTTTACCTCTTTCTCTGATCCATTCCGGTAATGCATCATTCAATAACCAGTCGCCTTTTACTTTATTATTAAAGCGTGTGTCCTGCAACAGTGCATCAGGATCAATAAAAGATTCGAGCGGCGCTCCTCCAATAGCAATATTTATAAGCCCGACAGGAATACCTGTTTGAGCTGAAATATTTTTTCCAAAATAATAGGCCACTGCACTCATAGTTTTAAAGCTGTTACTATCGCAGCTTTGCCATTGGCCTTTATAAAAATCATTTTTATTCAGCAGCTGAACAACTGAGTCGGAATAGGTGCTGTTAAAAATATTTTTACCCGCATAAGCGGGGTTATACAAACGAATAAGCGGTTGATTGCTGGTTTTAATGGCTTCTGTATAATGCATTTCCCGCTGCATTGGAAATTCCATATTGCTTTGTCCCATACACAACCAGATATCTCCCACTAATATATTGCTCAGCAAAATACTTTGTCGTCCGCTTTGTACCGTTAATGTTTGAGGAATTGTTTGTGCTTTTTGCTGAGGAAGTATAATTTTCCAGACAGAATCTTTTTGCGCAACAGTTGTACCCTTAGTATTCGCAAAACTTGCATTAACAGTATTGCCCGGAGCAGCTTTTCCCCAGATTACAACAGGTTTTTCCCTTTGCAGCATCATATTGTCTGAAAATATTTTTGCCAGTTGCAGTTGTGCAGCAGCCGCAAAAGGGAAAACCGTACAAATTAAAAGTAGTTGTTTCATTTGAGATGATCTGTGAGCAATTGCATACAAAACCATTCCTGCCTGGGTAAATGAAATGGTCCTTTAAATAAATTACCTTTTGCAGTTTGTGCGATAGTGCCATCACGATGCAGGTAGCCAAACCATTCTCCGTTTTTTGTATCATAAAAATGCTGATAAGAATACTCATGAACCAACTTATGCCATTGCGCATACTTTTCATTTCCTGTTACCAAATAGGCTAATAATGTAGCAATGATCACTTCATTATGCGGCCACCAGAATTTCATATCCTGCCAGTATTCCTGCACCGGTTTATTATATACATCACGGAAATATAGAATGCCTCCATATTCTTTATCCCAGCCCCTTTCCCACATATAATCCAGCATCTTGCAACCTAGTGCAATTAGCTCTTTATCATTGTTTCGATATTTAGCTTCCAGCAAAATAAACCATGCCCCTTCAATGGCATGACCCGGATTTAAAGTACGGCCATCAATATGATCAATGATACTTCCATCGGGCGCCACCTGTTCCATCACACATTTAATATCATCTTTTACAAAATTGGTTTTGATGTCGTCAATCCATTTGCTGATCCATTCATCGCATCGGGGATCACCAATGGTATCCCTCAGCTGCTGAGCGGTATTCATCATAATCATAGGTACGCCAATGCCTTTTGAAGGACGGGTAGCAATAAATTTGGGCTGCAGCAAGCCGGGAGTGGTGGCATACTCTATACATTTACCAAATACAAATCTTGCTTTTTCTGCAGCTACTTCATCACCGCTTGCTTTAGCATAGGCTGCAGCAGCTATCACATAAAATGTTTCAGAAAAAAAATACCTTCTTTTACGAATGGGCCTTCCGTCTCTTGTTACATGAAAAAACATCTGGCCATCGGTATCAAAACAATGTTTGTTTAAAAAATCGTAGCCCAGTTTAGCGCCATCCAGCCATTCCTGTTTTTTTTCAACTGTATTATACAGCGTGGCTAATAGCCATGTTGCCCTGCCCTGTATCCAAACGGCTTTATCATCATCAATCAAACTGCCGTCTTCATCTCTCATTAATAAAAATCCACCGTGCTCGCTATCAAAGGAACGGGGAAACCAGAAGGGAACAGTATCGTTCAGCAACTGATTTTTATAAAATTGCAGTAACGCATTGAGGTCGTTTTGTGAGTAAGCCATGGCCTTTATTTTATTATTTCATTAATGGGTACCGTAACAAAATAAACATCTTTTGTACCCTCATATAAAATGCCGATAGTATCATCATTTACCTTCGTTAATGAAGAATATCCAAAACAGAGCCGTTCATCAATCAGCAGCTGATGGGCAGGTAGCCATGTTTGGCCCATATCCAGACTTGCCTTAATAGTAATATTATAACGGCCCGAACCGGTATTGGGATTGCTGAAGAACAATACTTCTTTTAATCTGCCGCCGGTTTTTATTTTTGCTTTTATCAAACTTCCCATACAAACCGGATCAGGCAAAGCAGTATAAGATGTGGAATGTTCTGTCCATGTTATTCCCATATTATTTGTGGTGGATACACTTCTGAAACCACCGCGGTTATCCCTCATGTTTAGTTGTAAAGTGCCTGGCGTTGTTTCTACTATCTGACTTTCGGTAGTATTTGATTTGGGGCCATTTATCTTTCCGTTCCATGTGCCGCCATGGTCATTACTGTAGATAAATGTGGAGAAAGGAATTTTAGATTCATTCCAGTACTGCGCTGCAAAAACCAGTTTGCCATCCTGCATGGCTATACCGGTTCCGGGTCCCTGAAAAAAAATACGCCATGCCGGATTTTTTACCTGAGCAGTAATATTATCCGGAGCTGACCAGCTGAGCCCGTCATCACTGCTACTGGTTACAACAAACTGGCCTGTAGAGTCGGGAGATAAGCCCGGCAATGAGCCGGCAATAGAATGATTGCCCTTGCTCCATAATGCAGCCACCCATAATTTTTTTGTTATCGGATCAAATAAAATTGCAGGGTCGCCAATACCGTTATTTTCGTGCGGTGCACCCATATCCATTATCACTTTCATTGGCTCCCATGTATTACCGCCATCTGTACTCCTGCTCATTCCAACATCAATATTCCCCGGCAGGTCGCCACTATTATTATAGCGGATATCATATACCGCAATTAATGTTCCTCTGTTAGTACTCACTATACCGGGGATACGAAAACCGTTTACTCCGTCATCTCCCGCCTTTCGTATAGCAACACCTGTTCGCTTTACATAATTACTATTACCCTGGTTTACCGGAAATATTTTCCCCCCTTCATTGATTACTGCATTGGCATGTAATTCAATGGTTTGATTCAGCAACGCAGTATTTTTTAAGACAGCACTTAGCCAGATAAAATATTGTCCGGGCATAAGATTCAAAGTTACCGGAATATCAAAAGAACCTGTTGCCGGATGTATAGATGTCAGCAATTGATTGGCAGAAAAAGGTTCGGCTCCTGTTTGATATATATCCAGTTTTTGCAAATCTTTTAAAGCTGCTGCATTGATGCTGCAACGAATTTTACGGAACTGTTGCATTGCATTTCCTTCAGGTACGGATATTATAATCCGCACAATTGGATTTGCAGCCACTCCTTTCAATACAGGTATAGCAGGAGAAATTGAACTGATACTAATTGGTGCGGGTAATACTGCTCCGGTGATTTTTGAGAACGAAGTATTGTGCATCCCCAGCTGGAGCAGTATCAATAAACCATTGAATATATATTTTTGCATAGCCGTTTAATTCACAAATTCATTTTGCTTAGGACGCAGGAAAAGCAGTTGTACTAATAATGCTGCTGCAACAATTACAGCCAGCATCGCAAAATCTTTTCCCAGATTTCCCTTATCGGTTGACTTGCCCAACAGGTTGGTAATAAATGCGCCGGCAAAAACCCCTGTCATATTCATCAGTCCGTAAGCGGTAGCTCTGTATTTTTTTTCAACAAGCTGACAAAGGATGGGCATATTATTAGCATCGAACATGCCATATCCAAAACCAAAACAAAAAGCAGCTCCAATTACTGCAAACAAAGAATGGCCGAAGCCAATAAACAATAAAGCAGGTATGGTTAATGTTAATCCGATTGCGCTGGTATAAATTCTGCCCCTGATATTTTTTTGCACCCACTTATCTGAAAGTATGCCTCCAAAGATGACACCTAAAAAAGAAGATGCTGCAATAGTAATGGTTGATAAGGGACCTGCTTTAGCCATATCAATATTCAGATTTTGTGCAAATAAAGTAGGCAACCAGTTCTTTACTCCCCATCCGGGTAAGCTGGGTACTGCAAAATAAAAAAGTATGATCCAGAATGAAATATTGGTAAACAATACAGCAAGGCCTTTAAATAAAGAACTTTTTTTATTGGCCGAGAATTCATCTTCTGCCTCATGAGTATCTCTTTTATCTCTTAAAAAAACAATCAATACTGCCGAATACAAAATGCCAATGATCCCAAACCAGTGAAATGCCTGCTGCCACGAAAATGTTGCGGCAACAGTAGCGCCAAAACCACCAAGGGCCTGACCAGCATACAATCCGGTCATGTGAATTGCAATAGCTTTTGATCTTGTTTTAGAAGAATGATAATCGGCGATCAATGATAAACCTGCAGGAATATATAATGCTTCGCTAATACCCATTAAAGCCCTTAACCAATACAGCTGATCAAAAGTAGTGGCATAGCCCATGGCGAAAGTAACAGCGCTCCATACAAATAAACTACCCACAATCAACCATTTTCTGTTGAGCTTATCCGCAATGATACCTGCTACCGGACTCATGCATCCGTAAATCCATAAAAAAATTGCCATCAGGTAACCAAAGTTGGTGGCCGACTGCAATTCATGGATATCTATTTGCATGGATGGCTTCATGGTGCTGAGCATCTGCCGGTCCATATAATTCAGCAAAGCCACTACCCAAAGTAATGCCACCACAATCCAGGGATATTTTTTGGATGTTGTCATTTTGATATAGGTAAAATAATAACAGATAAAATATCGGGCGAACGTACCCCGGCTTTAATTTCTCCCGAGGGGAGATACACTATATTATTATTTTTTACTGCAGTAGTAGTAACCGGAACCGCAAAAGGAATGATACCCACCCGTTTCCACTTGTCGGCTATTATATTATACTGCAACAGTTCTTTACTGAAGCCCGGATGTGTGGATTGCAATTTATTTTTTTTCTGTATAAGTGTTTGTTTTTTTACAGGATCTGTTTCCTTACTAATTGCTACCAGCAATAGCTCCACTACATGAAATACGGTTCCCTTTTCACCTCCAAACATCAATAAATTTTCATTATCTGCAAAAAGGCCCGTTCCGGCACATAAGGGATAGGGCAAAGCAGATTTTGCGTGCCAGGTATTGGTGGTGATATCATACACAAATAAATCGTTGTATAAATCACTCAGTCCATTTTCATTTTTTTTCCTTCCACCTGCTAAAAATATTTTGTTGGCGTTTTGATCCATTACAGCCGCCAATAATGTATGTGATACAGGCTTTGGCAAAGGAGCAAGTTCCTTCCAGCCCGCTGCGACGTTTTCAATGTCAAGAGAAAAAAATGCAGCAGATACATCAGGAGATGATTCCCCTCCTGCAACATACACTTTATTGCCAATGCATGTTGCAGCCGCATTGGATAGTGCCAAAGGAAGATCAGGCAAACTGTTGCAGCTTAAATTTTCAGCGGCACTATCCCACTGAACCAGCCAGACTTTATTAGTAATGCCATTTTCATTTTCTCCTCCGGCATACAAAACCCCTTTGGGAGTAGTGCAACAAGCCGCATAAGCAATAGTAAAAGGAAGCGTATAGGATTTTTTAAGCGGGACAAGCGTGTTGTTGCTGATTTGGTAAGTATATATTTTGTTATAGTATTTTTTTTTACCCCCGTTCCAGGGCATTCCATCAGGGAAATTAGCGCCTCCCCCAATAAAAAAAACATTATGATGTATTCCTGTAACCGGCCCGGCAAAACCCGTTGCCAGCTGTTTACCGCTATCCGCCGGAAGCAGGGCTGCAGTTTTCCATTGCATGGAAACAGAATGATTCTTTTGGGCTATAACCGAAACAGTTAAAGACATGAGTATTGAAGTGGTTACAATTTTAATTGAAGTCATTTTGTTTTATCCATTTACCCTTGCCGGCATTTGAGAACAAAAACTGCTGAAGCCAAGTGCGGTCACTTCTTTTTTAAACGCATCAAACTGCTCTGTACTCATGTTTTTTACCGGCAGGCGAAATGCACCGCAGTCTAAACCCATGAGTTTCATATAGGCTTTGCCGGTAGCAATGCCGCCGTACTTACCCAGCAGCCTGATCATATCAATAGACTGCTGCTGTAAAGCCTGTGCTGTTGAAAGATCACCATTATTGAAAGCATCAATCAAATCATAGTATAAGGGTGCTGCATAATTGAAGGTACTTCCCACAGATGCTTTTGTACCCAATGCTAATGCAGGCAGTATATTTTCATCCCTGCCCCAAAGCATATCGTACTTCCCATTTTTAAAATTGATACAGGAAAGAAAATCCATAAAATCTTCATGCGTATATTTTATGCCGGCAAAATTGGGCACTTTGCCATCAATGGCATTCAGTAAATCATACATGGTAAAACCCACTCCGGTAAGTACAGGAATATGATAATAATAAAACGGCATATCCGGAACTACGGCAGCAACAACAGCACAACATTCGGCGAGTGCTTCCACAGTAGCAGGTTTAAAATAAAAGGGTGCAGTAAAAGAAACTGCATCCAGCCCTGCTTCTTGTGCATGCAGGGCAAGTTCTTTACAATCCTCAAGACTTGTTCCCCCCAGCAATGGCATTACAGTAAAAGCAGTATCATTTTTAGTGCAGGCAGCCCAGGCTTCTGCTACTGCTTTTCTTTCTTTAATTGACAAAGAAACTCCTTCGCCTGTAGAACCGCAGATAAATGCGCCGGTTATTCCGTTTGCCTTCAGCATATCATAATAAGCCGGAATAATTTCAAGATGTAATGAACCGTCATTATTCATGGGAGTGAAAGGTGCTGCTATCAAACCCTGTAGTCGCTGAATTTTCATCTGTAAAAATTAAGAATAATACACAATATAAAATAAAATCGGGGGGCGGGAACACCCCCCGGGTATTACCAAACTGCTGCTATATGAGAAAAAATTAATAATTTAATAGCCCGGTGTTTGAGTTAGCAAAGGATCATTATTAAGCATTGTTGTGGAAATGGGTAATAATAATTTTGCTGTTGTGGAAGCTGAAAGATAAACAGGGTTTACATTAGCATACACATAAGTATCACCCGCTCTTCTTAATGCCCACCAGCGTTTACCTTCACCTATAAACTCCCTAAGGTATTCTTCCAGTATTGCTTTAATATTATCATCCACAGTGCTGTTAACATATGGAGTGTATCCTGCGCCGTAAGCCCGCTGCCTGATCTGATTGATTTCTGCAGATGCGTCCTGCCCTAATTTAGCTTTTGCTTCTGCCATCAGTAACAATACGTCTGCATATCTGTAAATGGGGTAGTCATTATTATATACTTGTGTGGTGCCAGAAGTTGTGCCCAACCATTTTGTAAGCAATACGCCCCTTACTCCAAATGGAGTAGTATTTGAATACATCACTTTAAATGAAGTATTGATGCGCTGGTCTGCAGGCCCTGAAGTTAACCTGGTGATCATTGCCTGATTCATGCCAACTCTGTTAGATCCATTTATATATGGATATGTTGCTGATACCAGTGGTGTGGCGGCCTGAGCTAAAGACAATGTGGTAGCCTGAATACTGTTTACCTGAAAGCTGCCAAATACACCTGTGGTTGCCTGTTGTAACTCGTAGTTGATGGCAAAAATAATTTCAGGGTTATTGGTTTTTTTTGTGGGATCAAAAATATCTGCATAGTTAGCATCCAGATTCAATAAAGCACTTTGAAGGGATTGTACTTCCTGTAATGCCGTTTTAGCTGTGGTAAAATCGGCAGTACCGCCGCCTGTATGCGTACCTGACCATAAGTATACATCGCCCTTTAATACCAGTGTGGTTATTCTGTTCCAGTATACTCTTTTACCTGAAGCAATTGTATTAGAGCTACCAAATAATTGCAATGATTTTTCTATATCGCTTTTTACCTGAATCATTATTGAATCTGCAGCAGCTCTTTTTTTATAGGTATCCGCAGCGTTATTGATTGTTACAATTGGTTCGGTGGTTAATGGAACAGCACCCCATGTTTTTACCATTGTATAATACACATATGCCCTCATACCATACATTTCTGCCAGTTCTGCATCACGTGTTGCCGCAGGCAATGTTGTTTGAGGAAATAACCTGATTATATTATTCAGATTGTAAATCAAATTATAAAAACCACCCCAGTTACCAAAAGGCACATTAAGCGCACTGATATTATGACGATACAGATTTTGCAATCCTCCGTCAACAGATTCAGTAAACAACCCATCAGTCCATATTTCAGATCTCATTTCACCCAATTGATAAAATGTACTGTTATAGGTTCTGAATAAGGAATATGCGCCTGTATACAGTGTTTGTGCTGCATTAGGATCTGTTAAAATCAGGTCTTTATTAATGGCATCCTGCGGCCTTACTTCTTCCAGTTGTTTTTTACAGGCTGTAAGCTGCAGTAGTGTAAATGCTGCAATCAGAACAAGTAAAATATTTTTATATTGTTTCATTGTATGATAATTTATAATAGTTAATATTTTATAAAGTAATTTTTGCACCCAGTGAAAGGCGTTTTGGCAAAGGATATTTACCATTGTCCACCCCACCCACTTCAGGGAAATTACCGCTGTAAGAAGTAAGGTAAGACAAGTTGCTACCGGTAACATACACACTAAGTCCTTTGATTTTATTTTTCAAATACTTACCAATCATATCAGGCGACAGAGCATAATTCAATGTTACTTCTCTCAGCATGATATAATCGCCTTTCTCCCAAAGATTCGCCGGCGGGTTATTGCCGCTTGCATCGGTTGCAAAATTTCTTCCCTGATTAGCCCAGTAAAATCTTGGTAATGTACCATTCGGATTTTCCGGCGACCAGGTGTTTAATGCTTCTGAAGTTGAGTTTTGAGAACCCTGCACCTGGCTTAATCCTCTCAGTATTTCATTATTCAGCACCACAAACCCTGCAGCATAATCAAATGCGGCATACAAATGAAATCCTTTGTACCCTGTATTAGCATAAAAGCTTCCGGTAACCTGTGGTATGGTTCTTCCCACATATACAAACTGTCTGCTGTCCATGGTATCATTGGGATTAACCTGATGCCATTTTGCATCACCCATTTGCTTAATTCTTTTATTGGTATAGGGTAAAAATGCATTGTATACATTAGCATCTTTTGTAAGCATATCCTGTGCAGTATAAATGCCATCATATCTTGGCGCCCACACTTCATCCAAACCAATTCTTTGTCCTTCAACCAGTCCGTTTACCTGCATTAACTGGCCGGGGTTGTTAGGATCCCAAACCTGGAAAGTACTCTGGCGATTACCTGGCAATCCGTTAAAAGGTAATTTTATAGCATAGCTTTTTACTGTATACATGGTTGCTCCCAAATCAAGGCTGATGGCATTTGCATTTTTAGGAGCTATTACCTGTGCATTTATTGCTAATTCAAAGCCGCGGTTTTGTAATTGAGCCAGATTAGTAGTAAATCCGGAAAAACCTGTTTGTGCAGAAATGCCCAATGAAGCAAGTTTATCAAATACATTTCTTCTGAAATAATCAAAGTTTACCGTGACCCTGTTTTTTAAGAACCCGATATCAATACCTGCATCAAAGCTGTTGGTTCTTTCCCACCTTACATTAGGATTGATATAGCTGGCTGCATATGTACCGCCCAGTCCGTTATAAGTGCCTGCATTATTATAGGTTTGTGCAGTAGAGAAAAATCCAAGAGAATTTATATTACCGTTTACACCATAGCTCAAACGGGGCTTAACACTGCTTACATATTTGTTGATTACAATATTCTGAAAAAACTTTTCATTATGCATATTCCATCCTGCAGATACGCCGGGAAATAAACCATAAAAATTATCTTTATTCAAGCGGCTTGATCCATCGTAACGAACAATACCGGTTAACAAATATTTATTTTGATAAGAATAATTTACCCTGCCTATTGCAGAAGCCACTTTTTCCCATCCTGAAAAATTAGAAGAAGCACTGGCAGGATTTACTATGCCGCCGTTAAACACACTTGGAGGAGTAGTTGACACAAGCCAGGGAATTAAATCTGTTGGAGCGCCCTGTCCTACACCTGAACTTACATATCTTTTAAAATCGTAGAACTCTCCGCCTGCAAGAGCTGTAACGTTATGTCCTTTAAAACTTTTATTGAACTGCAGAAAAGCATTGTAAGTAAATTGTATGTCTTTTGTATTATTGAAAGAAGCCGATCTTGTTGTATTGAATGCACCACCGTTACCTTGTTGAAATGCTTTTGTAAAAAAATTATTGGTAGTATATAAGTAGTAACCTGAACCACTGGCTAAAATTTTCAAATAAGGCTTAATGGAATATTCCAAATTCAATCCTCCCAAAAAGCGTTGTTGATCGGTACTGTTAGTAAACAAATTACTCCAGTAATTTGGATTGCCTAATGTTGCATCATTAGGGCCAGGCAACATGGTGCCCGAAGTATCATTTGCATAACGTACTGTTGGAGCCACACCAATATAACGTTGCATTAATCCACCGGCAGAACCTCCTGCAGGGTCATTATATGGTAATGCCTGCTGTACACTATATGCTGCAATGGTGGTATTCAGTTTAAAATTCTTGCCCACATTTAATCCTCCGTTAAAATTCATGTTCAGTCTTTTTAACCATGAACCTATTACCATACCATTATCTTTTACCGCTCCAACACTTAAAGCAAAATGTCCCTGATCAGTTGCACCGGAAAAATTTACATTATGTTCGGTAGTGTTTACCTGTTGCAAAATCATTGCTTCTCTTTCTTTTACATTCAGGTCGCGGTAAATAATACTGTCCATCTGACCCTGTACAAACGGATTGCGGTCAACCAGTAATTTCCATGAAGGATCGGTTATGTATTTTCTGTTAAGATTAGAAACAAGTTGTGTGGTGTACAAGCCAATGGGCGAAGTCCAGCCACTGCTTACTGCCCAGCCCCATGAACCTGTTAACTGCCCCCGGTCGGTGTTCATCGCACCAACATTATTATCCAGTGAATCGCCTAAAAATCTTGACCTGAGACCAATCCTGTTCATATGGATATAATCGCCGCCACTCAGATATTCTGATGAGTTGGGTCTGATATAATTACTGGTGCTGCTTACAGAATAAGTAACCTGTGATTTTCCTTTTTTCCCTTTTTTAGTTGTAACCAGTACTACTCCGTTGGCAGCTCTTGCTCCATAAATAGCTGTTGATGCCGCATCTTTTAAAAGATCGATAGATGCCACATCATTAATATCCAACCCGTATAAAGAAGGTACGATTATACCATCCACAATAAATAACGGAGAGCCGCTGCCATCAAAATTTGTACCGCCACGGAAAGCAATGGAAGGACTGGAGCCGGGCTGGCCTGTTGATTGCTGCACCCTTAAACCGGGAACATTACCCTGTAATACGGTAGCCACATTGGTACTTGGCGAATGTTCAAAGGCTAATGTGTTTACAGTTGAAACTGCACCGGTAAGCTCTTTTCTTTTTTGTGTACCATAACCAATTACTACTACTTCATCAAGTTTGGTAACACCCGATTTCATTACGATAGATATATTCGAAAATACACCAAGCTTTACTTCCTGTGAAGCATAACCCGTAAATGAAAAAATCAGCACATCCCCTTTGGATGCTTCAATAGAATAAGCTCCTTTAGCATCAGTTTGGGTTCCATTCGATTTCCCTTTTACAATGATACTTACACCCGCTAATGGTTTATCATCATCGGTAACTATTCCAGAAATTTTTTGAATTTGTGACCATATGGTCGTAGAAATGAGAAAGCTTGCAAGCAGAAGACATACTTTCAAATAAGAAGATTTCATAACAGCAGTTTTAATGTTAATTGTATTATGTATGACATAATAAAGATAAAATCTTTTTCTCCATATCTCCAACAAAATTTTCAATTTTTATGTATTAAATTGATTTTCAACTAAATAAAAATATTTTATCACCAATATTTATTTAATAACTTTGTATTAAGTAATACATTTTGGGAAATGGAAAGGATCAAAGACGCTTTTAAATCGATAGAAAATACAAGCTTGGTTGACAAAGTAGAAGCTAATCTGGTACAACTATTACAACAACAAAAATTGAAAGTGGGAGATTCTATTCCTACAGAACTGGTGCTTACCGAAAAACTTGGGGTGAGCAGGACTGTTATACGGGAAGCTTTACTGAGGTTAAGGATGATGGGATTGATTGAATCTAAAAAGAAAAAAGGCGCTGTAATTACAAGTCCTGATCTGTTTGGTAATATGAGCAAAAGTATGCACCCGCATATTCTTTCTCCCGAAACATTAAAGGAAGTATTTGAAATCAGGTTGGTGCTGGAGATAGGAATGGCAGACCTGCTTTTTCACCGGATTACAAAAGAAGATATTGCTGAGTTAAAAAAGATTGTTGAAGATGAACCACCTGCCACTCAGTTTCATCTATTTAATGTAGAACATGAGATTGCATTTCATGGTAAACTGTATGATATCACCGGCAATGATACCCTAAAGAAATTCCAGACCATGTTGCTGCCAGTTTTTGATTATGTACATAACAGCGGCTTATTAAAAAAACAGCCCATGCTTAAAATTTTCGTGTCACATAAAGAGCTAGTGAAGATTTTAGAAACTGGTACACCGGAGCAATTCAGAAATGGCATGCGAAACCATTTGGAAAACCACTTTGCTAGATTATTTGATTAGGACTTAAATTGAATGCTACTCTCTCCCGGTTATATTGGATTGTTTCTTCTTTTTTTAATGCAACAATTGATATTGGCTACAACAAAGGCTTAGTTAAATGTCAGCATTCTACACTACTACTTTTGTTGTACAATAGAAGTATCAAAAACTAAACTATAAAATATACAGGAACAGTTATTTTTTAAATGAATAACCCTTGAAGTATTTGCTACAACAAGGGTTTGTTAGAAAGTTAAGTGGTCCCGGCGAGAATCGAACTCACATCTAAAGTTTAGGAAACTTCTATTCTATCCATTGAACTACGGGACCA
>JBAXET010000083.1:0-13580 GCA_037140275.1 Ferruginibacter sp.
AGTGCAACTAACTTTAAAAAGAATTTATTTTCTATTGCAATAACAAACAGTTTCTATTCTTCTTTTTTCTTGATAAAAAGAAGCAAAAAGAAGAATTGCACCAGCATGATGCAATCATTGGGAAAAGTAATCTGAAAAAAACATTCCTTTCGATGGAACACCGACCAGGTAAAGAAAAAAAACAAAACCAATTTGTTATGAAATGATATAGCGAGGTTTTATTTTACCAGCACATACACCAGCCAGCTCATCAAATAAGCCAGCCCTGTCATGTACAGCAATTGTATCAACGGCCATTTCCAGCTACGCGTTTCTTTTTTTACCACTACCATGGTACTCATACATTGCATAGCCAGTACATAAAACACCAATAAAGATAATCCTGTTGCCAGATCATATACTTTAGTACCATCTGGTTTTACTGCAGCAGCCATTTTTTGCCGTAAAGTATTATTATTGTCATCCGCGTCTTCACCCACACTATACAATGTTGCCATTGTACCTACAAAAACTTCTCTTGCAGCAAATGAAGTAATCAATGCAATGCCAATCTTCCAGTCGTAACCCAATGGACGAATGGCGGGTTCTATTGCTTTACCCAATGTGCCTGCAAATGAATTTTGCAGCAGCTCTGTTTTGCGGTGTTTGTTAAGCTCTTTAGCCTGTTCCGGATGTGCTGCAATTAACTGCTCGTATTTTGTGGTTACCGCCTGCATTTTTTGTTTAGGCCCGTAAGTGCTTAATGCCCACAATAAAAGACTGATGATCATAATTACTTTACCTGCATCAAACACAAATATTTTAGCCTTCTGTATCATGGTCGTAAAGGCATTCTTCCATCTTGGGCCACGGTATACCGGTAGTTCTAAAATAAAAAAGCTGCGTTCCGTACTTTTAATAAACCACTTCAATACCCATGATACAATCAGTGCCATTATAGTACCCATCAGGTAAAGGCACATCATTACCAAACCCTGCAGGCTTAAAAAACCCAAATATAATTTTGATGGAATAATCAGTGAAATAAGAATGGTATACACCGGCAACCTTGCACTGCAGCTCATTAAAGGGGTAATCAATATAGTGAGCAGGCGTTCTTTTTTATTTTCAATATTCCGTGCCGACATTATCGCTGGTACCGCACAGGCATAGCCGCTGATCATGGGCATTACACTTTTTCCATTCAGCCCTACCTTCCGCATGAGCTTGTCAGTTAAAAAACTGATTCTGGCCATATAGCCACTATCTTCTAAAATGGTGATCAGGCCAAATAATATCATAATCTGCGGAACAAATACCATAATACCACTAAGGCCGGCCACCACACCATTAATCAGCAGGTCGCTCCACCAGGTAGGCGGTAATACACTGCCCAGCCAGCCACCGAGTTCACTGAAGATCCATTCAATACCATCCATGGGGTAAGTGGCTATCCAAAATACACTTTGAAATAGCAGAAACAGCACAGACATTAAAATAATATATCCCCAATAACGGTGTAATAAAACATTATCCAGTCTTTCTGTAAACAGTGCTTTTTGTAATGGGTCGCTTTCCACTACAGTTTGCTGCATGATGAACTTGATGCGGCCATAGCGCTGCATGATTTCTTCGGCCTGTGTTCTGGTAGGATTGAATTTATTGTCGATCTCTATATTTTCTATTAAATGCTGTGTGACATCATCCAGCACAAAGTTTTCGTGGTTGATCAAATAATGTATGGCCCTATAATTACTGATAGCAGGAAAATGAACTTTTAGTGCGTCAATAGACGCAGGTGCCAAAGCGTTGGTATCTATAAAATCTCTTGCTGGGGCCTGATTAATTTTTTCAAAGGCAGTCTCCAATGTTTTTTTTAAAGGAGCAATACCCTTATTCTTTCTGGGATTAATTGGAATAATAGGCACACCCAATTCTCTTTCTAATCCCGGTATATCTATTTGGGTGCCTTTGTTTTTAGCCAGATCCATCATGGTTAAAGCAACCACTACAGGAATCTTTAGGTCGAGTATTTGTGAGCAGAATAAAAGATTACGCTTAAGATTGCTGGCATCTGCCACCAGCAAAACCATATCCGGCTTTACATCTTCATCTTGATTGAGTAATACTTTATAGGCTACCCACTCGTCGGCCCGCTTGGGATACAGGCTGTATGTGCCGGGCAAATCTATTATTAATGCATCTAAACCAGGAGCAAGCGTGGTAGTACCGGTTTTTTTATCTACCGTAACCCCGGGGAAATTACCCACTTGCTGGTGCAGGCCGGTCAGTACATTAAACAGAGATGTCTTTCCGCTGTTGGGATTACCTACTAATGCTATGTTTAATTTTGTTGCCAATCTTTCAGCCGCAAATTTAACGGCAATAAACGGTTTGTGGTTACGAAATAGGAAACTAGGTACCGCATTCGGGAACATCTTAGCCCATACTTCAATAGTGCGTATTTTATTTTAGCAATAATTTTGAGGTTTATTATTCGGTAGTAGCCTTTAGCAGAGTTACCTTTGCCCCATCAATCAATTTATATGAAATATATTTTTCTTCTCGTACTTTTTAGTTCTCAGATGGCTATTGGTCAAAAATTAAAAAAAGCCGATAAAGCCATTCTGGCAAATCTTCAAACGCATATCGGATATCTGGCAGATGATAAACTGGAAGGCAGAAGAACCGGTTCGGCCGGAGAAAAACTGGCTTATGAATATATCAGCAACGAATTTTCAAAAGCAGGGCTTTTGCCCAAAGGAGATAATGGTACGTTTATACAGGACTTTGAAGTAAATGAAGGCAAGCAAATCAGCAGTTCTTCTCATTTAATTATTAACGGCTTTGATCTGGATGCAGAAAAAGAATATTTTCCTTTTATCTATTCACCTAATGGCGCTGTTGAGGCTGCGCCATCAATGTCGTTAAGAGAAGCCGGTACCATTTGGTTTTTAGACCTGAAAGAGGTGCTGGAGGAAAACAAAAGTAATCCGCATTTTGATGTAACCGATGCCATTAAAACAAAAACCAATGATGCTGCTGCAAAAGGTGCAACTGCATTAATTGTATATAATACTTCTGCTATTGCAGATGGTTTAAAATTTGAACCCAAAGCAAAGGCTGAGCTGGTAAAAATTCCGGTATTGTATGTAACAACTTCTATAAAGAAAAAATACCTCTACGATGAAACCGCCACATTGGACATCAAATTGAAAGTGGACATTAGTGATAAAGTAAGAACCGGACATAATGTAGTGGGCTTCATTAATAATGGTGCTGCAACAACAGTTATTGTTGGTGCACACTATGATCACCTGGGATATGGCGAAGACCATAATTCATTATATACAGGTACCACACCGCAAATTCATAATGGTGCAGATGATAATGCCAGTGGTACTGCTGCATTACTTGAAATGAGCAAATTGCTGAAAGCATCAAAATTTAAAAACAATAATTACCTTTTTGTTTCTTTTTCGGGTGAAGAACTGGGTTTGTTTGGTAGTAAATATTTTACCGAACATCCAACCGTTGATTTAAGTACAGCCAATTATATGATCAACTTGGATATGGTGGGCCGACTGAACGACAGCACTCACGGATTAACCATTGGCGGTTACGGCACATCTCCTTACTGGGGACAATTGCTTACCGAAAAAGATAAATTTTTTACTATTAAATTCGACAGTAGTGGAAGCGGGCCCAGTGATCATACTTCTTTTTACAGAAAAGATATTCCGGTGTTATTTTTCTTTACTGGCGTGCATGGCGACTACCATAAACCCAGCGATGATGCAGATAAAATCAATTACAAAGGCGAATTACAAATTGTGAAATTTGTGTACAATATTGTTGATGCTACCAACAAAAAAGGCAAACTGACATTTGCTAAAACAAGGGAAGCGGCGGCAACAGGAAAAAACACTTTTAAAGTATCATTGGGTATTATGCCCGATTATACCTACAGCGGAAGTGGTGTTCGTGTGGATGGAGTAAGTGAAGGAAAGCTGGCTCAAAGGATTGGTATTAAAGCAGGAGACGTTGTTATTCAGCTGGGTGATATTAAGTTTACTGATGTATCAAGTTATATGGGCGCTTTAGGCAAATTCAATAAAGGCGATGCTACCAAAGTAAAAGTGAAAAGAGGTACCGAAGAGCTGGTATTTGATATTGTATTTTAATTGTTGTTAGTATTATGAGCATGAAACTTAAAATTGACAATGAAACCCTTGCGCAGGAGTTTTTTGAAGACGCTGCACTGTTGGGTATTGTTGCCCCTATAAAAGATTACCAGTTCTGCTGGCAGCTCAATCAAATACTGGGGGTGAATTTCAGGGTGAATAATGATTACGAAATTCAACTCGCCAAAAAACAACGCAAATATTTTTTTTCTATTTATGAATATGCAGTGCCTTCCACCTGCATTGTACATTATTTATACAATAACCAGTTTGACGGTGAATATTTATTGCCGGAATTTAAGCACCTCGATTTTTTGTGGCTGATCAAAGGTGATATTTTACCCGCAGAAGAATTAAAAGCACTAATGCAGTCTATACGTTCATTGCCCGGTGTACAGCTGGTAAATGAAATGACGAATGAAAAGATTAAGAATAAGCAGCACCTTATTTTTTAAACCCCCTCCACCCCCTAAAGGGGAACCGGAGTTTTTGATTTGATACTTTATTAAGGTTTTTAGAATATTTATTATGTGGGAAGAAAAGAATAATACACTGTATAAAAAATTCGAGTTCAAAAATTTTTCTGAAGCTTTTGCCTTTATGACAAGGGTGGCTATTGAAGCAGAAAAAATGGACCATCATCCCTTATGGACCAATGTGTACAATAAAGTGGAGATCAGGCTAAACACCCATGATGCCGGTGATATGGTAACAGAAAAAGATCATCAACTGGCTAAAAAAATTGATGCGTTAATTTAACTTCTTATCTCCACCACTTTCTCCTGCTTTGCTGTTAAATAACCAATAGGTGTTACAAATTTTTCAAGTCCCTGCTGCAATAAAATCTCTTTCACTTCTTCCACTGAATTTGTATCAACAGCTATCAGTAAACCACCGCTGGTTTGCGGATCGGCTAATAAAGCCCTTTGAAAATCTGTGAGCAGTCCAATTTTTTCACCATAACTATCCCAATTGCGGTTGGTGCCTCCGGGTATAGATTTCTGGTCAACATATTCATGTATGGCATGAATGATCTGTGGTACTTTTTTAAAATCAATTACTGCACTCAGGCCGCTGCCTTCTGCCATTTCAACTAAATGTCCTAATAAACCAAAACCGGTAACATCGGTCATGGCCCTTACACCTTTTATTTTTCCCAATGCTTCCCCCACTTTATTGAGCTGCATCATTTGCTGTGCAGCCACTCCTTTATGTTCTTCTTTTAAAATACCCTTTTTTTCTGCCGTGGTTAAAATACCCACGCCCAAAGGCTTGGTTAAAAATAAAATATTACCCTCTTCTGCCTGATTATTTTGTTTTACATTTTCAACAGGTACCAAACCATTTACCGCCAAACCAAATATAGGTTCGGGAGAGTCGATGCTGTGCCCTCCTGCTAATGGAATACCTGCTTCAACACAAATGCTTTTGCTGCCTTCAATAACTTTTTGAGCAATGGCCGGTGGTAATACATTGATGGGCCAGCCTAAAATAGCAATCGCCAAAATGGGTTTACCACCCATGGCATATACATCGCTGATAGCATTTGCAGAAGCGATCCTTCCAAACTCATAAGGATCATCCACTATTGGCATAAAAAAATCGGTGGTGGAAATTAATGCCGTACCATTACCTAAATCATATACTGCTGCATCATCTTTACTATGGTTGCCAACAATCAAATTTGCATTATCGGGCATGGCAAAATTGCTGGTTAATATTTCATCTAAAATTTTAGGGGCTATTTTACAACCGCATCCTGCGCCGTGAGAATATTGAGTGAGTTTAATTGCATCCATAAATCAAAGGTAACAATAGTATAGTGGCAGGTATAAAAAATTCTCCCGCAGAACTCGCTGATGACGCAGATGAAATACATAAACCACAAAGAACACAAAGGCAAACACAAAGTTTTACAAAGATTTTAGCCACGGACTTGCCTACCGGCAGGCAGGTTTCACGAATTAACACTGATTGATTTCATCCGTGTAAATCTGTGTAATCCGTGGCTACCATTTTTTCTGCGTGCTCAGCGAGTTCTGCGGGAGCTATACGCCGTGGCTAGTTCTTCTTTCTTCTGAAAACAATCGCCGAACTTTTTTGCATATCGCCGCTGAAACGTATTTCATAGCGGTCAGCCCCGTCATACACAATTAATAAGCCCGTGTTGGGTGGTAAAGATCCCAGCGATTCGGCATACATGATCAACTGAATGCTATCACCTGCATCCTGTGTATAAATAGTTTTTCTAACAGCATTAGTGCTTAACCCAACCTTTGGCATAATTACCTGTCCGTTCATTACCACACTTACGGTATCACCATCTACTTCACCATTATCGTATAAGGTTAATTGTAAACTATCCGATTTAAAATACAGGGCCTGAATATTTTCAATTTTCCTTTTATTTAAATCTGTTGCAGCTGTTGGGTCTGCTATTACCGGAGCGTTTACCGGAACAGTTTTGGGCAATACAGGTGCCGCTATATTAACAGGAGCAACTTTTACCACAGTTTGTTCAACAGGTTTGGGGGCAGGTACTGTTACTACCGGAGGATTTGTTTTTACTATTACCGGTGCTGTTTTCACCACAGCTTGCTCTGCAGGTTTTATTGTAGGTTTGTTTGCCGCAATAGGCTCGGGTTTTGGTATTGCTGTTTTTACCACAGGTTGTTCAACCGGCTTGTTTACGGGTACTGTTACCACAGCTGCAGGTTTATTAACCGCAACAGGCTCGGGTTTTGGAGTTATAGTTTTTACTACCGGAGGTTCAACCGGCTTTGTTGCCGATGGTACAGCTACAGCAATATCTGCCGGCGGTGTAATTGTTTCTGCAACCGGCGGCATTTTAACCGCAGGCGCTGTTGTTGTTTTAATGGTATTTTCAATTGCATGCTTTTTAGCATTGCTTACAATCAATTTTTCTTCCTCTTCAGTCAACATGGGCTTCAGCATTACAATGGGTTGTTCTGCAGCACTATTATTTTCTTCTTTTAAAAATGTGAGATTTTTTGCAAGCCCTAATTCCTGTAAATGCGGAATCAGTGCACTTTGACTGTAATTATTTTTTCTTTCTACATGCACATAACCGGTATTAGGACTGTAGTCTCTTGTACGATTGGTACGAAACATCCCGCTTAATACCATCACTGTATCTTTCATGGTAAACAACAATACATTTTGCATATGTATTCCCTTGGGTGGTTTTACCGGATAGTTATTGGCAATCAAATCCACATCTTCGGTAGTAACTTCATTACCGTCTCTTTTTATTTTTAATTTTTTTACCCCGTGATATTCTTTATCGTCTATGATAAAATAGGTGTGTGAGTAACCAAACAACTTTCCTTTTTCTTCGCTGATCGCTATTTCGTAGCGGTAGTTTTTTTGAGTGGTATCATTAAACATAAAGCCCCTCCACAAGCCGGTAATATCCGGTTCCTGAGCAAATAACTGAAGCGGGAATAGTAATACAATGAGCAGTTTTAAACTGTTGCGGTATGGCATTCGAGTATTTTTTGAGTGTTGATCTCAGTATCAACGCCTGCACAGGGTATTTTATTTAGTAAACCCTCAATATTTTCGCGGTTATGCAGGCCTTTGATATACCATTTATCGTAATACTGCAGCAAAATGCGGAAGCATTCTTTATGATTATTCTCTAAAAGATGGTTGATGGCATTTTTAGTTTCCAGTCCGCCCAGCCTTTTTTGAATACGGATTATGGCATTTACCAGCTGTTCCTTTGTAAACAGCCCATATTCTTTGGTTAAATAATTCAGCCTTTCTTCAAAGGGAATATCTAAAAAATATACCGGGCATTTGCGCATGGTATACCAGAGCGGCATGGGTATTTGCAGGTTGCCGATGCGTTGGCTTTCGTCTTCTAAAAAGATGGCATTTTTTTCTGTCATCTTTTTACTGACATCTGACAACTGGCCAGCAAGCAGATTCTCAAACATCTCCTGCTTGGGTTGAGGTTCCTGTCCTAATGCACCAAAGGCCGAACCTTTATGATGTGCTAAGGCCTCCAGATCAATTACAGATTGGCGTTGTTTGGTTAGTTCATCCATCACCGGTGTTTTACCGCTGCCGGTATAACCGCCGATTATTTTAAAGGCATATTCTTTTTCAAATTGTGCCAGCACCCATTTACGGTAGGCTTTATATCCACCCACCAGCGTATACACTTTAAATCCGTACAGATCAAGTACCCAGGCTACACCGGCACTGCGCATGCCACCGCGCCAGCAATGTACAAGAGCTATGTTTTCGGTTTTCTGTTGGGTGTTTTCGGTTGGTGGTTGGTGGTTTGTTGTTTGTTGTTTTTCGGCCAACCTTTTACGATCAATCACCAACGCTTCTACTTCTTCTACCATCTTACGCATCTTAACACCATAGTAATCCAAACCAATTTTAATAGCGACCTGCTTGCTTTCCTGTTTGTAGGCGGTACCCACTACCTTTCTTTCTTCATCGGTAAATAAAGGTAAACTAACGGCGTTGGGGATATGCGCATGTACAAACTCACCAGGACTGCGCACATCAAAAACCGGATGCTGTTTGGCCAGTTGTAAAAATTCTTCTATCGTTAGTTTTTGTATTGCCATTGCCGTATGCTAAGTTACCAAAGAAAAAGCCGTTGACATGTCAACGGCTACATTATTCATTTTTAATTTTCAATTATTCATTAATTATTATCCATTCATGCTGGTCAAAAACTCACTGTTGTCTTTAGTGCCTTTCATGTTTTTTAACAACAGGTTGATCGCTTCTTCAGGATTCATGTCGGCCATATGCTTACGCAATACCCACATGCGCTGGAAAGTATCTTTGTCTAACAACAGGTCATCACGACGTGTTGAAGAGGATACGATATCGATAGCAGGATAAATTCTTCTATTAGATAATTTACGCTCCAGTTGTAATTCCATATTACCGGTACCTTTAAATTCTTCAAAGATTACCTCATCCATTTTACTTCCGGTATCTACTAATGCGGTGGCAATAATAGTTAATGAACCTCCATTTTCAATTTTACGTGCCGCACCAAAAAACTGTTTTGGTTTTTGCATCGCGTTAGCCTCCACACCACCACTCAATACCTTACCGCTTGAAGGAGCCACCGTATTGTGTGCACGGGCCAAACGGGTAATACTGTCTAATAAAATCACCACATCATGACCACACTCTACCAAACGTTTTGCTTTTTGTAAAGCGATGGTGCTTACTTTAACGTGTTTATCTGCAGGTTCATCAAATGTAGAAGCAATTACTTCGGCACGTACACTGCGTTCCATATCGGTAACTTCCTCGGGCCTTTCATCTACCAGTACAATCATCAGATAACATTCCGGATGATTTTCTGCAATGGCATTGGCCAGTTCTTTCAGCAACATGGTTTTACCCGTCTTTGGCTGGGCAACAATCAATCCGCGTTGTCCTTTACCAATAGGTGTAAACAGGTCCATGATTCTGGTACTGTAATTATCGGCCCTTGTACAAAGGTTTAATTTTTCGAAAGGGAATAAAGGTGTTAAATAATCAAATGGTACACGGTCTCTTACTTCATCCGGTCTTTTACCATTAATGGTATCTACTTTTAATAAAGCAAAATATTTTTCACCTTCTTTTGGTGGACGAACACTGCCATAAACGGTGTCGCCTGTTTTTAATCCAAATAATTTTATTTGTGATGGAGACACATAAATATCATCTGGAGAAGACAGGTAATTATAATCGCTGCTGCGTAAAAAACCATACCCGTCAGGCATCATTTCCAGTACGCCTTCGCCTAAGATAACGCCGTCAAATTCAATATTAAAAGCGGGTTGCTGATTACTGCGCTGGCTATACTGTTTGGTTTGTTGCTGAGGGCTTTCTTCCAGTTGTATTTCGGGTTGTTGTATTTCGTCTTCAGCCTGCAGCATTTGTGCAATGGCGGCTGGTATAGTGCTTTGTTCGTCGGTAATGGGTTGCAGGTCTTCGTCCTCTGTTTCAACTGGTTTTCTTTCCGGTTGTTTTCTTTCCATCTCTACTTTTTTTGGCCTTACCGTTTCTTTTTTAGGCTCAGGAACGGGTGATGGAGCAGCTTGCTCTTCTGCAGGAGTTGCAGGCTTTACAATACGTTTACGTTTGGGTTTTTCTTCTTCGTTTTTTGCTGTGCTCATATGGGATTGTTTATCCAGGATCTTTTCAATCAGATCCTGCTTATTTAATTTTTTTGCGTTGGAGATGTGGAGCTGTTCTGCAACATCAAGCAATTCAGGAACGAGCAGATCGTTCAGTTGTGAAATATCGTACATAAAAAGTTGAGAATAATGTCTTCTAAAACCGTCTTAAAATCTGAAAATGTAATTGAGAATTTATTTTGATGGAATATGAGTAGCTGATGAAGCGAACGATTGGATAGACCTTATCAGTTGGATTCCGAGGCAATATTACGCTGTTTTTTGCTAAAAATGCAATTTTTTTTAGAAGGAAATATCTCCCGCAGATTTCGCAGATAGCACAGAAATGTGTTTTTATCGGCGATTTCTGCGCTATCTGCGGGAAAACTTATATCCGTGGGCTATCTTTGCGGTCCTCAAATCAGTATTATGTTTAATAAAAGAACAAAGATCAAAGACCTGCTGGCAAGCGATGCAGCCAATTATGAAGCCACAGTTATGGGATGGGTGAGAACCTTCCGTAATAACCAGTTTATTGCATTAAATGACGGCAGCACCAATAATAATATTCAAATAGTTGCCGAACTGGGCAAATTTGATGATGTCCTTTTAAAACGCCTGACCACCGGTGCCTGTATTAAAGCTGTGGGCGAAATCATTCCTTCTTTAGGTAAAGGTCAAAAAGTTGAACTAAAAGCCACTTCAATTGAAATTCTGGGCGACAGTGATGCAGAAAAATTCCCTTTGCAGCCTAAAAAACACAGTTTGGAGTTTTTAAGGGAGATTGCTCACTTACGTTTTCGCACCAATACTTTCAGTGCGGTATTTCGTGTACGGCATGCATTAGCTTTTGCCATTCATAAGTTTTTCAACGATAAAGGATTTGTATACCTGCATACCCCTATCATTACAGCCAGTGATGCAGAAGGAGCCGGTGAAATGTTTCGCGTAACCACTTTACCTGTTGATGGTACTGCTCCTAAAAACGAAGATGGCAGCATCAATTTTAAGGAAGACTTTTTTGGACGCAGCACCAACCTTACCGTAAGCGGTCAATTAGAAGGTGAATTAGCGGCTATGGCTTTCAGTGATATTTATACTTTCGGCCCCACTTTCCGTGCCGAGAATTCCAATACCACCCGTCACCTGGCCGAATTCTGGATGATTGAACCCGAAGTGGCATTCAATGACCTGGAAGATAATATGAACCTTGCTGAAGCGTTCATTAAGTATGTGATTAAACATGCAATGGAAAATAACAAAGAAGATCTGGAATTTTTAGCGCAGCGTTTAGAAGAAGAAGAAAAACAAAAGCCACTAACCGAAAGGGGTGAACTGGGTTTGATAGACAAATTAAATTTTGTGGTGAATAATGATTTTGAGAGATTGACTTACACAGAAGCCATTGAAATTTTAAGAGAGAGTAATCACAATAAGAAAAAGAAGTTTCAATACCTTATAGATAAATGGGGGGTTGATTTGCAGAGTGAACATGAGAGGTATCTGGTGGAAAAACATTTTAAAAAACCGGTGATCCTTACCGATTATCCTGCAGAGATCAAAGCTTTTTACATGCGCCAGAATGATAACTGCGAGCCGGGTCGTAAAACCGTTGCAGCAATGGATATATTAGCTCCCGGCATAGGTGAAATTGTAGGCGGATCACAGAGAGAAGAGCGCATGGATAAATTATTGACCCGTATGGAAGAAATGCATATTCCTGCAGAAGAATTATGGTGGTATTTGGATACCAGAAAATTTGGTGCCTGTCCGCATGCAGGTTTTGGCTTAGGCTTCGAACGCCTGGTACAATTTGTAACCGGCATGGGAAATATCAGAGATGTAATTCCTTTTCCAAGATATCCGAAGAGTGCGGAGTTTTAATGTTGACCTTTTAAATTGTTATAGACCGAAGTTTTTGAAGCTTCGGTTTTTTTATGCTGTTTTTTTGTCTTGCGTTGAAATGAACGGTTACTTTTGTTTTCTATTCAACCATCTCAATGAACCGCATCGACCGCCTTTCTGCAATACTGATTCAACTGCAATCCAAGCGTGTGATAAAGGCACAGGAAATTGCCGATACCTTTCATTTAAGTTTACGTACTGTATACCGCGATATTAAAGCACTTGACGAAGCTGGTGTACCAATTATTGGTGAAGCAGGAATAGGATACAGTATTATGGAAGGCTATCGTTTGCCACCGGTAATGTTTACCAAAGAAGAGGCCACCGCTTTTTTAACCGCCGAAAAATTAGTGGCCAAATTAACCGACGCATCCACCAAAAAAAATTACGGCACAGCCATGTTAAAAGTAAAGGCCGTATTACGACTTACCGAAAAAGATTATCTGGAAAATATGGAGCAACATATTGAAGTAATACCCAATCGCTACGTTCCTAAAAAAACTGATACTGCCAATAACCTGCAACAGGTATTACAATCTATCGCAGATAAAAATGTTTTGCGGCTCGATTATTTTGCCAATCACAACCAGCAAAAAAGCCTTCGGGATGTGGAACCGGTGGGCATTTATTATTTGGGAGAACATTGGTATATGGTCGGGTATTGCAGGCTGCGGAAAGATTACCGCACTTTTAAATTCAGCAGTATTAGCAAGCTTACTGTTACTAACGAATATTTTAAACAACAGCATCCTGCATTAAAAAGTTTTTTACATAAAGAATCGAAAGAGAAAAATTTACAAACAGTGGTGTTATTGATTGATAAAAGTATCATACCCTATTTTGGTGATCAGAAATATTACAATGGCTTTGTGTCTGAAAAAGATTTGGGCCAAACTATTCAAATGACTTTTCTTTCTGCTTCTTTGAATGGATTTGCAAGATGGTACCTGCTTTTTGGGGATCATGCTGATATTATTAGTCCGAAAGAATTAAAGGATTTGGTGAAAGAAGCGATTGTTGCTATTGATAAAAGATTGAGTTAGTTGGAATTAATATCTCCCGCAGATTTCGCTGATTTCGCAGAAAAATAGCTAAGAGTGGAAAAGAGAAAAAGAGTACAAAGAGAAATACATTTTGCTCTTAGCTAAAAACTTTGAGCTGTTTATATTTCATCTGCGGGAGAATTTTTTTTATCCGTGTAAATCTGTGCAATCCGTGGTAAAAACCTTTGTGTAACTCTGTGTTAACCTTTGTGTCCTTTGTGGTTTTATTACATTTCATTTGCGAGAGAATTTTTTTTATCCGTGTAAATCTGTGCAATCCGTGGTAAAAACCTTTGTGT
>JBAXET010000084.1:0-13529 GCA_037140275.1 Ferruginibacter sp.
ACTACTAACTACTAACTACTAACTACTAACTACTAACTACTAACTACTAACTACCAACTACCCTCACCCCTTCCCCGCAATCATAATCAATCTTGGAGATAACTGCTCATCGTAGGCAGAAAAATTATAATCCCCATATACTTCCTGTATAGTTAAACCCTCACGGGCAAACATTGCTTTAAAATCGGCTAAAGAAAACTTAGCTACTCTTTCGGTAAATTCTGCTGTCTCGTCAAGTTCTGTATCCTTCACCTCAATTTTTTTATAAAAATGGGAATCGTCAAACCATTTGGTAATATTAAAAATAATACCGTCTATTTCTTTGCTAGCACTGGGTTCTATTTGTCCTTCGGCAAAATGCACGTTCAGGTAATCCATTATAAAAAAGCCCTGATGTTTTATGGATTGTGCAATGGTACGGATGGCATTATCATGCTCCCTTTTGGTTTTAAAATAGCCAAAACTGGTAAAAAAATTAAAGGCATAATCGTAATAATTGATACGGAAAGGCAGGCGCATGTCGTGGCGGTAAAAATGCAGGCTGTCGCATTCGCTTTGCAGTGCTTCCTCAATACTTTCTTCACTAAGATCAATACCGGTAACGTCAAATCCCTTTCCGGCCAGTTGAATGGAATGCCGGCCTTTACCGCAAGCTACATCCAACATGGCTACTCCGGCTGAAGGCTGTAAATGTGTAATCAGTAAATCTATAAATGCAGCGGCTTCCTGCTCGTCTCTGTTACTGTAGAGCTGATGATAATAAGGCGAATTGAACCAATCTTTAAACCAGGCTTTCTGCATAGCGCGAAGGTACAGATTTAGAGGGTTGGAAATGTAGTTGGTTTTGGAGTTTAGAAAGTTTAGGAGTTTAGGTTCTGCTGCTATTTTTAAACTATTCTAAACAAAATACACCACTACTAAACTTTCTAAATTCCCAACCCTCTAAACCTTTCGCATGCGCAACTCTCACCCAAATAGGTAAACTTTCTTATATTTGCCTTCCCAAAAAAAGAAGCGAATGGCACTGATAAAAAGTATATCCGGAATAAGAGGCACTATTGGAGGAAAAACAAATGATAACCTCACCCCCTTAGATGTGGTAAAATTTGCAGCAGCGTATGGAACCTGGCTAATGCAGCAAAGCGATAATTATACAGTAATAATAGGCCGCGATGGCAGAATCAGCGGAGAAATGGTGAGCAGCCTGGTGGTAAACACATTATTGGGGCTGGGACTAAACGTGGTTGATCTTGGACTGAGCACTACTCCCACTGTTGAAATGGCAGTACAATTTGAAAATGCTGCCGGTGGTATTATTTTAACTGCCAGCCATAATCCAAAAGAATGGAATGCCTTAAAATTATTGAACAGTAAAGGGGAGTTCATCAGCGGCGATGAAGGCAAACTCATATTAGATCTTGCAGCGGCAGAAGATTTTAATTTTGCCACCGTAGATAAATTAGGCACTTACACAAAAGACGTTAGCGCTTTACAAAAACATATTGATGCTGTTGTTAATTATCCACTGGTAGATATTGCCGCTATTAAAAAAGCCAAGTTCAATATTGTAGTGGATGCGGTAAACAGTACGGGTGCATTTGCTGTACCGGAATTATTAAAAGCACTAGGCGTAAAAGATATAACTGTAATTAACGAAGAAGTGAATGGTAAGTTTGCACATAACCCTGAGCCCTTACCGGAAAATCTTACCGGACTGAGTGCAGAAGTGATAAAACAAAAAGCCAGTCTGGGTATTGCCATAGATCCCGATGTAGACCGTTTATGTTTTGTTTGTGAAGACGGAAGTATGTTTGGCGAAGAATATACTTTGGTTGCTGTGTCAGACTATGTACTGAGTAAAAGAAAAGGCAATACGGTAAGCAATATGTCTTCTACCAGAGCTTTGAAAGATGTTACCGTTAAAAACGGTGGCGAATATTTCCCCAGTGCTGTGGGCGAAGTAAATGTGGTAAATAAGATGAAGGCTGTGAATGCAGTGATTGGTGGTGAGGGTAATGGTGGCATTATTGTACCCGACCTGCATTACGGAAGAGATGCACTGATCGGCATCGGATTATTTTTAACGCACTTGGCCAACAGTAAAAAAACCATTAAGCAATTGCGCAATACCTATCCTGATTATTTCATGAGCAAGAATAAGATTACGCTCAGCGATGGCATTGATGTAAAAGATATTTTTGAAAAAATAAAAATAAAATACAAAGCACAGCCTATCAATACTGAAGATGGATTAAAGATTGAGTTTGATACTGACTGGGTGCATTTACGTACCAGCAATACCGAACCCATCATCCGTATTTATGCAGAAAGTAATTTTGAAACTACTGCAGAAAATATTGCCCGCAGGCTGATGCAGGATATTGGACAAATGATGTAAGGAATAGTTTGTGGTTTGTAGTTGTATAGTTTGTAGTTCGTGCTGTAAGAAAAATAAACAGCTTTACAAACTTAGTACTGCCAACAGCAAACCGCAAACAACAAACCGCAAACAAAATGAACCGTATTTATTTCGACAACGCCGCTACCACCGCTCTTGACCCGCAGGTACTGGAAACCATGATGCCTTATTTAACAGAAAAATTTGGCAACCCCTCTTCTATTTATTCTTACGGAAGAGAAACCCGCATGGCTATAGAAACTGCACGCAAATCAGTGGCAAAAATTTTAAATGCACATCCGGCTGAAATATTTTTTACCAGTGGAGGAACTGAAAGCAGCAATACAGCTATTACTGCTGCTGTACGTGACCTGGGATGTAAACACATCATCACTTCTTCCATAGAACATCATGCGGTAACACATACGGTGGAGCATTTAGATAATCTCGACATTGCCAAAGTAAGTTATGTAAAACTATTGCCAAATGGCCATGTGGATATTGAAGACCTTGAAAAGTTACTGGCTGCCAGCGAAAAAAAAACACTGGTAACTTTAATGCATGCCAATAACGAAATTGGAAATATCTTAGACATCCATGCTGTTGGCAATTTATGTAAACTATACAATGCCGTTTTTCATAGTGATACGGTACAAACTGTTGGTCATTTTCCATTTGATTTAAGAAATACACCCATACATTTTATTACCGGAGCAGCACATAAATTTCACGGGCCAAAAGGCGTGGGCTTACTATACATAAATGAAAATGTACGTATCAAACCATTTGTACATGGTGGCGGGCAGGAACGCAATATGCGTGCAGGCACCGAAAACCTGTATGGCATTGTAGGATTTGCCAAAGCATTGGAAATGGCTACTGCTTCTTACGAAGAAGACAGTGCATACATCGGTACATTAAAGTATTACATGATGGATGAACTGAAAAAAAATATCCCGGGAGTAAGTTTTAATGGAGATGTGCTGGGCAGAAGTTTGTATACCGTATTAAGTGCCAGCTTTGCTAAAACAGAAAAAAGTGAAATGATTTTGTTCAATTTGGACATTAATAATATTTGCGCCAGCGGCGGCAGTGCCTGCGCCAGCGGAGCCGATCAGGGCAGCCATGTAATACGTGCAATTAATAATAATCCCAATCAGGTTACCGTTCGGTTCAGTTTTAGTAAACACAATACAAAAAATGAAGTGGACACTGTTGTACAACAATTAAAGGGGCTTTTGTAGTATTTCCCATACTAAATAGTAGTATTTATTATTACAGAATCACCTTGAATGGGGTTCTTTTTTTAAAAGGATGTTCAAACTTTTAATTTAAATACTACAGTTAACAGTAACTTAAAACTAATTGTATTAATTTTATAGTCATGCCGCATGAGATTTATCCCAAAATTAATTTTGCTTTTTTTGAAATGACCACCGATCTGGTATTTTTAGCAGGTAAAGACGGCTTTTTTAAAAAATTTAATCAGGCTGCAAAAAATAAATTAGAATACAGCGAGGAAGAATTATTAACGAACCCTATCTCATTCTTCATACATCCCGATGACAGGGGGGAATTAACGGCCGCACAAAGAACAGAATTACTCAATGGAAATTCATTAGTAAATTTTGAGAACAGGTATATCTGCAAATCGGGCACAACAATCTGGCTGCAATGGACCTCAATGTATCTAAAAGAGAAAGAATTGGTATTGGCAATTGCTAAAGACATTTCACACAAGAAAAAACTAGAAATAGCCAATGAAGAACAGTTTATAAAATTCAAAAATTCAGCGGCCCATTTTAAACATAAAATTGAAAAAGAGCGTAAGTATTTTGCAGTTGAACTGCATGAAGAACTGGCGCAACTGGCATCAGCAATCAAATTGAATGTGGAGTTTGTGGATATGCATACCCCGGATATTAATAGTGAAGTAAAAGAAAGACTTAAAAATGTGGTTTCCATATCCCAATTGATGATTGATAACATTAAAAAAATCGCCTTCTCTTTAAGCCCCTATATACTGGATGACGTGGGATTAAGCGAAACCATAAGCTGGTATTGTAAAGAATACAGTTTGCTAAATAATATTCCCTGCAGTTTTGAAAGCGACTTTAATGAGAATGATTTTACTCATGAAATGAAACTTGACTTCTTCCGCATTTGTCAGGAATCACTGTCCAATGTTATACAACATGCTTCTGCAACAGTGGTGAAAATAATTTTAAAAAAATCGGGCAATAAAGTATATATGTCTATTACTGATAATGGTGTTGGATTTATTCCCGCTGAAATAATTAATACCCCAGGATTAGTAAGTATGCGGGAAATAATTTCTTCAATTGATGGAGAATTAATTGTACAAAGTAAACCTGGTGATGGCACTACAATTTATGTTTCCGTAACAAAGCAGGATGCACCTGAATATATTTTGTAACTTAAAACATTGTAATAAAAGTAAAAGACCCGACTTATTGCCGGGTCTTTTACTTTTTGGTATTAAAAACCTCTTCCGCCTGCACCCCTTGGTTTAGGCAATTCTTTTCTTGGAATTTTACCATCCATTTGTGCAGTATTAAATACAAATGCTGCAACGATAGTGGCTGCCTGTTTCAAATCTTCTGGTACTAAATGATCATAGGTATCCATATTGGTATGATGGGTACGGGTATCATATTCAATTTCATCCTGTATAAACTGAAAGCCCGGAATACCCACTCCATCAAAAGCCTGGTGATCGGTACCACCGGTATTATTGATGGTTACAGTTTGTGCACCCAGTTCATGAAAAGGCTGCAGCCATTGTGTAAAGATGGGACCAGCGGCAGTATTGCCCTGCAGATAAATACCTCTTATTTTACCGGTGCCATTATCTAAATTATAATAGGCCGAAACCAATGTGTGCTCCGGTTTTAACACCATATCCGCAGGATCGGCAAAATGATTTTTAACATAGCCTCTTGAACCCAGTAAACCCTGCTCTTCCCCGCTCCATAATGCAATACGTATGGTACGTTTGGGTTGTAATCCTGTGGCTTTAATAATACGCAATACTTCCATCATTACCGAACAGCCTGCAGCATTATCAGTGGCGCCTGTTGCACCCTGCCAGCTGTCCAGATGACCGCCCAGCATTACAATCTCATTCTTCAAAACCGGATCAGTACCCGAAATTTCGGCAACAACATTATACCCTTTTATATCATTGGGATAAAATGTAGTTTTAACATCTGCATCCATTTCCACTTTTTGTCCTGCACTTACCAAACGCTGAATGCGCAGGTAATCATCGCTTGACAACATCACATAACCATAATTATTTTCAGCATCCTTTGTATAAGCACCACCGTTTTGTACAAACAACGTACCATCGTTACCACTGCGGCTCATACTTAAAACCAATGCAGGCTTTTCATTTTTATAAAAATCAGGTAAGAAACGCTGCAAGCCAAAACCTGCTCTTCCTCTTCCCATAACCGTTCTGCGGGTGGTGTCCGGTTGTGCATTGGCCATTTTATTTAATTCTTCATCAGCATACCTGCGACCATCTGCTGTAAACGAAGGTTTCAACGTATCTGCCGAATACAGCATCACAATTTTTCCTTTTACCTTACCGCCATAATTTTTATACAGCTCTGCTGAATCTTTTGCATTGATCAATATCACTTCACTGCTCATTGTTTTTTTGCCGGGCGTACCTCCCGTCCAGGCCCTTGGTATAGCCACTACAGGAAAATAATATGGTGTTGTTACGGCCAGATAGCAACGGTTCTGTTCCCAACCAATACCGAAATCGCCCCAGGGTTCTAGTGCCACATTAACCAATCCCATTTTAGTGAGTTCATCTTTTGCCCAATTGGCCGCTCTAAAAAATCCGGGAGAGTTAGTAAGTCTTGGCCCACTTACATCAGTTAAATGAAAGGCAAAATCCATCACTTTGGAATTTTGCAATCCTTCCGTTTTAATTTTACTGATGGCTCCGTCTTGTGCAGAAGAAAAAAATGCACTGCAGGCGAATGCGGTAACAAAAAGCAGTTGCTTTCTCATGATAGTTGCTGTTTTGGTGATTAAAGTATTAAAGTACTATTAATAAAAAACAAATACAAGTAATTTAGATGAATGGCAACTTTAAAATGCAAATCCACAAAATCATTACATAAGATTTCCTATTTTTAAGCATGTTTGTAATAACTAAAGAACTGGTTTTTCCTCCTGTTGAAGAAGCTGATGAAGACGGGCTGCTGGCCATGGGTGGCGACCTTAGTACTGAACGATTACTGCTGGCCTATAAAAATGGTATATTCCCCTGGTATAATGAGGAGGAACCTATTTGCTGGTGGAGCCCCGATCCCAGATTTGTATTATTTCCCGAAAAATTGAAAGTGAGTAAGAGCATGCATACCGTTTTACAAAATGGCCGCTTTCGTTTTGTGCTTAATAAAAACTTCAGGCAGGTAATGGAAAATTGCAAAAGCATACCCCGTGAAGGACAGGACGGCACCTGGATACAGCCTGCCATTATTGACGCCTATACCAAATTACATCAGCAGGGACATGCCATCTGTGCCGAAGCATGGAAAGACGGAGTAATGGTGGGCGGAGTATATGGAATTACATTAGGCCATGTTTTTTTTGGAGAAAGTATGTTCAGCAAAGAAAGCAATGCCAGCAAATTTGCTTTTATCAATTTAGTAAAATGGTTGCAACAGCAACAAGTGGTAATGATCGATTGTCAGATTTATACGGCCCATCTAAAATCTTTAGGTGCGGAGATGATTGACAGAAAGGATTTTTGTGCCATTCTGAAAAAAGAAATCTAAAATGATAAGCCGGTATAAACCGGCTTATTTATTACAACTATTTATTAAATCTTTGCTTTAATGCTGCCAGCGCATCATTTAATGGCAGCTCTTTTACTTCTTTTTTTGCAGGTGCATTATTATTATTGAAAGGCTTTTTTGTATTTGCTGTGTATGCCCTTCTTTCAGGCATGGGCAGGGTTTGTTTTATGGATAAGGCAATGCGTTTGCGCTGGGTATCCACTTCAAGTACTTTTACATTTACTTTTTGATTCAGCTTTAATGCCTCATTAGGATCGGTGATATAGGTATGTGAAATTTCAGATACATGCACCAGTCCATCCTGCTTTACTCCAATATCAATAAATGCACCAAATCGGGTGATATTGGTTACCACACCGGGTATTTCCATTCCCACTTTAACATCATCAATACTGTAGATATTGGCAAACTCAAAAGTTTGTGCTTCACTTCGCGGATCAAGTCCGGGCTTTTTTAATTCATTGATAATATCTTTTATTGTCAGCTCCCCTATCTGTTCTGTGGCATATTTTTTTGCGTCAATTCCTTTTAATATTTCTTCTTTACCTATCAACGCTTTTACATCCATACCCAGATCTTTTGCAATGGCAGTAACCACTGGATAAGCTTCAGGATGCACTGCACTGGCATCTAAAATATCTTCTGCTTCTTTGATACGCAAAAAGCCCGCACATTGTTCAAATGCTTTACCCCCCAAACGGGGCACTTTTAATAATTGTTTACGGCTGCTGAATTTACCAATCTCATTTCTGTATTTAATGATATTGTCTGCAAGTGTACTTCCGATGCCGCTCACATAACTGAGCAAATGTTTACTGGCGGTATTTAAATTAACGCCCACATTATTTACACAACTGATTACCGTAGCATCCAGTTTCTCTTTTAACCTGAACTGGTTTACATCATGCTGGTACTGCCCTACTCCAATACTTTTAGGATCTAATTTTACCAATTCTGCCAACGGATCCATTAACCTTCTGCCAATACTTACTGCACCACGAACCGTAATATCTTCATTGGGAAATTCTTCTCTGGCTATTTCAGAAGCAGAATAAATAGAGGCGCCGTCTTCATTTACTAAAAACACCGGCAGGTTTAAATTCAGTCTTTTAATGAACTGTTCTGTCTCTCTTCCTGCAGTTCCATCGCCAATGGCAAATACTTCAATACCGTATTGCTCCACTAAATGTTTGATTTTAATTTCTTCGGCCTGCACCCTGTTATTTTCATGAGGGAAAATGAGGTCTGTTTTTTTAAGATCTCCTTTCTCATCCAAACAAACCACTTTACATCCAGATCTGTAACCCGGGTCGATGGCTAAAATTCTTTTACTGCCTAATGGAGAACTCAGTAATAATTGTCGCAGGTTTTCTGCAAATACATTAATGGCTTCTTCATCTGCTTTTGTTTTTAATGCTGTGCGGAATTCTGTTTCCAGGCTGGGCTGCAATAATCTTCTGTAGGCATCTTTAATGGCTTTACGTATCTGATCTGTACAGGCATTCATGCCTTTGATATACATGTCTTCAATCATCTCCAATGCCAGCTCTTCTTCAGGCGCAATGGCCATGCGCAAATAGCCTTCTAAAAATCCGCGAAGTACTGCAAGTATACGATGAGAAGGAATTTTTGATACCCCTTCACTAAAATCAAAATAATCTTTGTATTTAATACCCTCTGTTTCTTTATCGGTTACTACTTTGCTTTGGAGTGTGGCTGTTGTTTCAAAAAATTTACGCAGTTTGGCCCGCACCTGTGCCTCTTCATTAACCAGCTCTGCAATAATATCTCTTGCACCCTGTAATGCCGCATCAGCATCAGCTACTTTTTCATTAACGAATGTAGCCGCTTGTGCGGTAAGATCAACCTCTTCCTGAGCTAAAATTATATTGGCCAAAGGTTCCAAACCATTCTCTCTGGCGGTTTGTGCTTTTGTTTTACGCTTGGGTTTGTATGGCAGGTAAATATCTTCCAGTTCGGCAACAGTTATGGCGGTATTTATTTTGGCCTGTAACGCTTCCGTCATTTTCTCCTGATCAGTAATGGCTTTTTCTATAAATGCTTTACGCTCGGTAAACTCCTTTAAAAACTTGGCCTCTTCCTGAATATGCTGTATCTGTACTTCATCTAATGCACCGGTGCTGTCTTTACGGTAACGGGCTATAAAGGGAATGGTAGCACCTTCTTCTAGTAATTTCAACACAGCTTCTGCCTGCTGTGGTTTTATATTGAGTTTTTGCGCAATCGGTAAAATGAAATCTGACATGTTTATTATTTAATTTGGGCTGCGAATTTAGTGGTGTGTATGGAAATAAAAAAATGGTAAATCAGTTTGATTTAGTTAAAGCAATATCTTTTTTTCGGGATAAGTTTCTGCATAGGCATAAATACTGTTGCGGATATAATCATTATCGGCATAAGGGTTCAGGTATTCTTTAAGTGCTGCTGACGAAGTAATGCTGATTTTTTTAGGAATATAGCCCATGCCCCAGAAACTGCCTCTTTCTATTAACAGGCATAATTGTTCTTTAGGAGTAATCCCCTCATCTACCAATGCAAATGTGGGCAATTGTTCGTTTAATGCGTCAATGGCTTTTTTTATTTTGCCATTATAAATATGCGGTGGTTCTAAAAATTCATACTCTTTTTGTGTAAAAGCTGTTTTATCTAAAAAACAAAGTTTTGCATCCAGTTCAAATTCTTCCACCATCTTTTTTAACAGCACCAAACCTTCGTGCAATAAATTGAAAACATATAATGCGGGCAGGTTCTTTTTCTTTTTATCAATAGCCAAACGTATATATCCTCTTGCATCTTCAAAATGATAGAGTGCATATTTCTGGAGCGGTTGCTTCTGACTGCGGTTGTACAATGGCCATAACCTTTTTATTTCGGTACTTTCAAAAACAAGTGCTTCCAGCTCGTTGGCACATTCTTTACAGGTGATCTTATGAATATTACGTAAAAAATTCTGTCGTTTTCTGTCTGCATCATTATGTGTAAAATGACTGCTCACCCTTTTTTTAATATTGATGGCTTTGCCAACATACACGATCTTGTCTTTATTATTATGAAAATAATATACCCCCGGTTTGGATGGCAGCTGGTCTATCGCTTTTTTATCCAGATGCAATGGCAGCCATTGGTCTTTCGACGTTTTTTTCAGCATATCATTGATAAACACTTCGCCGTTATTGGCCAGGTAATGTTCAAATAATATCACCGTAGCTTTAGCATCGCCTCCTGCACGGTGCCGGTTTTCGATAGTAATATTAAATGAGCGGCAGAGATTACCCAAACTATAAGAAGGCATCCCCGGGAATATTTTTCTTCCCAAACGCACCGTACATAATTTTTTTGCAGTTAAATCAAAACCCGAATGCTTTAACTGGTGTTTGATAAAACTATAATCGAAATTTACATTATGTGCTACAAAAATATTTTCATTCAGCAGGTCGTACAGGGTTTCCGCAATATCATCAAAGCATGGCGCATCTTCCACCATGGCATCATCAATACCTGTTAATGAAGTAATATAACGGGGAATACTTTGCTGAGGGTTGACTAATGTTTCAAAATGTTTCACCACTTTGGTACCATCATGTATGAATACAGAAATTTCGGTAATGCCGTGAGATGCAGCATAACCGCCGGTGGTTTCAATATCTACGATGGCGTACAAGTCAGTTGACAGATTTTAGTTGATAGATGACAGCTGAAAGTTGACAGCACTGCAAAATACTAATTATTTTAGTTTTTAAGAATAAAGTTTTTTATGCGGGCAAGTCCTGAAATGATAAGCATTAAAGAATGGTTTCTAAATAGTGCGTTTTAATATTGAAGAGTTGTTTCAGCTCCTGCACTTTATCAAGGTATTCCTGGGGATTGGCAACGTTTTTATCTGATTTAACGGCAACAATCATTACATTTTTAGGCGTATGTTCTGTGGCTATAAAATCAAACACTTTTGTTTTATAGCCATGTGCTTCTAATAAAAGTGCCCTAATAGCATCGGTAACCATTTCGGCCTGACGCTCTAATAAAATTCCATGGCGGGTAATGCTTTTCAGGGCATTTTCGGGTGCCATCTGTTTACGTATTTGCTTATGGCAGCAAGGTGCACAAATGATGATTTTCGCATTTGCTTTAATGCCCTTGTAAATGGCATCATCAGTGGCAGTATCGCAGGCATGCAGCGCAATCAGCATATCGGCTGCGGGAAGATCCGCTTCCTGTATGGTTCCTTTTTTAAAATGTAAATTTGTATAGCCTGCATGTGCAGCAATTGTATTGCATTTATTAACCAGGTCATCCCGCATTTCAATACCATATACTGTTGCCTGTTGTTTGAGGGTATTGTACAAATAATCATACAAAGCAAAAGTGAGATACCCCTTACCACTGCCCATATCAGCAACCGTAATATCTTTTTCAAAGGGTACATCTTTTAAAATACCATTGATGATCTCCACATAATGATTGATCTGCTTGTATTTGTCCTGCATATCCTTTTTCACCACTCCTTCCGCAGTTGTAATACCCAGTTCTTTTAGATAGGTTGCATTTGCTGCTTCTACTATTCTGTTCTTTTGTTTATCGTGCTGTAAAGCTTTTGGTTTAAGGGTAAGACTTGCCTCTTTACTGATCAGTTTTCCAATATTGTCTTTATTAAAAGCGAAATGACAATCCTGCTTTGCAGTAAATACATCTGCATTATAAAAATTGGTTTGCAATATTTTTTCCAATAGGATCAGGGCTTCGGGCAGGTCATAATTTTTAAAGCTATCGTTGGTATTGTTTCGGTAGGTAAAAGATAATTTCAGCTTTGCCTTGATGGTAACAGGTTTAATAAAAATATTTTTCAGTTCGTCTGTCTTATTTCTTTTATTACCAACACTCACTTTTATCAGCTCATTTTGGTTGAAACTTTCAGTAATTTTATTCAGTAATAATTGCAGCTGCTGATCCATGTATATAATTTTACAACCCTGCAAAGGTAAATCAATATGCTCTTGATAGCAGCTTAATATTTCCAATCAGTTAAAAACAGGTCAGATGAAAATTGCTCCATTTCCGTTTACCATCACCAACTGGACAGGTATTGCATCGGAAGAAAACAATGGCAGTACCGGCAAAACCATTACTCAAATTTTTATGATGGGCGAAATCAGGATCAGAAAAGTGGAATATACTGCAGGTTATCTTGCCGATCACTGGTGCAGCAAGGGGCATATCATTTATTGTATAGAAGGAGAAATGCAAACAGAATTAGAAGACGGAAGGATATTTAATTTTTCAAAAGGTATGACGTATCATGTGGGAGATCAGTGCGAGGCACACCGTTCTTCCTCGGTAAACGGATGCCAACTGCTTATTGTGGATTAGTACCCGTTTCTTCGTGATGTTCAGTAAACTTAGAGATGGCATCTTTATGCCTTAGTATTTTTATTAATTGAATGATTGCTGTCAATGCAAAGATGCCGCCGATCACCCAGTTCAGGTATTGCTGGCTGTTACTAATGCGTTGTACCATCCATTTACCCCCAAATATAAATACACAGTTACCCAGCAGTGTTCCAATACCAATACCAACAATATAGGTATTGTATTGCCCGGGTTTGGGTTCTAATATTTTTTTTGTGAACAACACCGTGCTCCAGCCAAACCAGAAGGGAATTTGTACGGGATTGATAGCGCACATTAACATGCCCAGTAAAAAGCGGTTGATATTTTTAGGTAACGGACTTTCAGATGCTCCTCCTGTTTTTGAAGCAGCAACAAAACTTGCAATGGCCAGTGCAAGTACAATGCCAAAAGTGATCCATTCCATGGCTTTCATCAGTTTGCCCTGCTTGCGTACCCAGTCGATCCCCACCAGTGAAATTCTTACATATACCATTTCCACCAGCAATGACCCAATAGAAAAATACACAGCATTCTCAATACTTTCCTGTATGCCAATTTGCATGGCAGCTACATTAAGTGTACCCAATGGCAAAGAGCCCAAAAAACTGATGATGAGGCCCCAGAAAAATATTTTAATTATTTTATTCATTGATTGATTTAAAGGTTGATGAAGGATACTGGATACTTGATCGTTGTTCGTTGCTTGTTGATCGTTGTTTTTTATACTTGATATTGGTTGTTACTTCTATAATCTAAATTCCTTGTTACTTGTTTAATATTGTGTTGATACAGGATACAAAATACTCTTGTACTTTTACAATCGCTATTTTAACTACCAACTACCAACTACCAACTACCAACTACCAACTACCAACTACCAACTA
>JBAXET010000085.1:0-13449 GCA_037140275.1 Ferruginibacter sp.
GCAGTAATAAGCAATAACAGTTTTTTTGAATGTACGCCGATTAGTTTCTGTGAAGGAAGTGATGCTGAAAGAACTGTGGCACCTCACGAAGTATCTTTTTTAAACAATCTTTTTTATAACAGTAAAGACAGTGTATTATACAATGTGTATGATAATATAAGCGGTATACATTTTAGCGGAAATGTATTAAGTAAAAACATCAGTCAGGAAGTGGATAAAGGCTTTTTAAAAACGGCATTCCAAACAATACAAAAAGGAATACTAACCCTGCCTGATGCAGGAGCAGCTGCAAAAAACATTATCCCTGCGGCATTACAAACGATTGGGGAAGCAAGACAAATATCATCACTGTCCTCAACCCCTGGAATTGGCAATTACACTCAGTTTCAGCATGTACTGGATAATGCCAAAACTTCATGTGGCGCAAAGTGGCTGCTGAAAATAAATGCTCCTGCACCTGCGGTAACTGTTAGTTGCAACACTGCTAATGATGTCATTCAGGCACTTGCATTACACCATAAAAAAATCATCATTACGCTTACTGCCGGTAACTATGTTTTCCATTCTCCTCTGAACATTAATACAGATGTGATAATTACAAGTGCTAAAAAACAGGAAATTAAATTATCCATTGAGAATGCCAATGCAGCATATTGTATTCAGGTAATGGCCGGGCATAGTTTACAGTTGAAAAATCTTCACCTCGACCTTACTTCATCTGCTACTGAAAATTTTATTTGCACAGACAGTTCAGGTCTTAGCAATCATTTAAATTTTTCCATGAGCAATTGCAGTATCAGCAATAGCAACAGCGTTTTCTTTAAGGCTTCCAGGTCAAGTGTATGCGACAGTATCATTATATCAAATTGTCAATTTAAAAATATCAATGCTGACATTTTTAAATTGGATGTAGAAACAGATAAAAAGGGATACTATAACGTAGAAAATATGAAAATTAATAACACATTATTTAGTGATATTAAAGGGTCAATTTTAACCATGCTGCGGAGCGGTAAAGATGAAAGTACTATGGGGCCGCAGCTGCTATTTTCTAAAAATACCATACTCAATTGTACTACTTCGGATAGTGCTGCTTTAATCAGCCTGTCCGGTATTCAGTATACTATAATTGATCATAATAATTTTACAGACTGTAATGCAGGGAAAAGTATAATACAGTATGAAGATTGGGTGAGAGCAGTACATTATTTAAGCAATAATATTGTTACCAAATCAGGCAGGATTATTACCAATCAATTTGTACAGTTTAAAAAATAAATATCGTCCCTGTAAAGTGGTGGCAAATAATTTCACCGCCAAATAGAACAACCACTCTTTTTAAATATTTTAGTATGACAATAATTGAAATTGCTAAAAAACTGGGAGTGTCTACGTCTACAGTTTCAAGAGCATTGAATAATAGCTATGAAATAAGTGAAAAAACCAGACAAAGGATTAATGCATTTGTAAAGGAAGTGAATTTTCATCGCAACCCGCAAGCCGCAAGCCTTAAGCGGGGTGCAGCCAAAACCATTGCAGTAATTGTGCCCGATATTTCAAACTATTTTTTTACACTGGCACTTAATGCTATTGAAGACATTGCCAACGATAATAAATTTCATGTATTAATTTATCAAACACATGATAACCACGATAAGGAAGTTGAAATACTAAACGAATTGTATAATGGAAGGGTGGATGGGGTAATTATTTCTGTAGCCTATAGTATCAATAAAGATTTTACGCATATCAAAAATCTGAGCAACTTAATTCCGGTAGTTTTTTTTGACAGGGTGATTGATAACTCCAACATTCCTTCAATAACAGGAAATGATTACGAAAGCGGTTATAAAGCAACTGAACATTTGATTAAAAATAAATGCCAATCCATTGTTTTTATCGGAATCTCTCAGCAACTTTCTGTAACCAGCGCCCGGCTAAAGGGGTATACAGATGCATTAGTAAAATATGGGCTGCCGCTACAAAAAGAAAATATTTTGCTTTGTAAAAATGAAGCTGTTGCTGAGCGTGAAATAACTAATACATTGCTACAAATTTCCCCTGATGGAATTTTTTCAACAGTAGAACGATACACATTATTGCTGTACTCTCAGTGCCATAAATTAAACATCCCCATACCTGATCGAATAAAAATTATCAGCTACTTTAATTCACCTATTGCAGCACTCTTATCTCCGCCACTTTCTTCTATTGAACATCCTGCATCAGCAATTGGAAAAGCTGCTGCCGAATCTTTGTTTCAAAAATTGAAGAAAAAGAAAAATTTTGAGGAAAGCAGTAAAGTTTTTGATTGCGTTTTTTATTTCAGAAAGTCAAGCCAGTAAATCGAAATACTATCTCTTTTTTTATTAAAAAGCCGGTCTGTATTTTAAAATTTGACTTCTGGGTTAATTTAGTATGTTCTATAATTAGTTGCCTTCGGAGAGAAAGATTAATATCATTCTGAACAACTGTAGAAACAGAAAAATTGATTTTTACCTTAGGTTACTGAAACTATCTTACATACATCTTTCTGTATTCTAAAGGCCTCAGTTTTTTCTTCCTTAAAAACACCCTGTTAAAATAAGTATTAGAATCAAACCCTGAATTATAGGCTATCTCGCTGATTGATGTATCGGATTCAATCAATAATTGACAGGCATATGCAATTCTTATTTCGTTGGTATAATCGGAAAATGTTTTACCACTTGCCCGCTTAAAAAATTTGCAAAATGCACTTTCTGATAAGTGGATAAGGGAGGCCGCTTTTTTCAAAGAAATATGTTCCGCAAATTCTTTTTGAACATACTGAAAAACTTTATTGATCCGCTGCTGATTCTCATTCCCCTTCATGGGTTTGTAATTTACCGAAACTATTGGTGCAGCTTTTTTAGCAGTAAGTTGTTGTAATACCTGTAATAGTAATGTAAAGCTTACCAGTTCATTATTCTGAACTATTTTTTGCAACAGCAGTAGTAAGTCGTGTTTTTTGGGTATTGCAAACTGCAAACCCCTGTCTGCATTGGCAAATAGTTTTTTTAAACTTGTCAGTTCCGGAAACTGAAATAGTTGTGCTACAAAATCAATAGAAAACTGAATGACAATAGCACGACAATTTTCTTTTCCTTTTTTTTCACTTACCCAGGTATGGGGCAACAATGGGGGTATTAAAACAAGGTCGCCTTCCTGAAATTTTTCATATACATCTCCCACCAGTCTTTTTCCTTTTCCTTTTACAATATAGGTAAGTTCATATTCCGGATGATAATGCCAAAGAAATTCAAAAGAAGCCACGCTTACTTCATAACTAAAAAATGACCGGTTATTATTCCGGTGTGTCAGCTGTTCGAGCTTTGGTTTCATACTATATTATCCCAATAATACAAATATGTAAATTGTTCAGGCAATATAGTGCTTCTTTTTGATTTTATTGTACTACCCTTTCTTATCCTGCAGTAATATCTTAGCTAAAAATTAATTTATGGAAATTCCGGTATCAGTAAAATTGTTTTTGCAGCAACCGTATACTTTAACCCCTGAGCAGATTGCTTTTTATGAAGCAAACCGATATATCAAGCTTAAGCAGGTATTTAATGAAGAAACGCTGGAGTTTTTTCAGGAAGTCATAACCAGGCAGGTAAACAAAATGAATACTATAGCAACGCCTGTTGAAGAAAGGAGTACCTATGGCAAGGCCTTTCTACAATTATTCAATCTTTGGCGCGAAGATGAACTGATAAAAGAACTGATATTCAGCAAACGGTTGGCAAAAATTGCCACAGATCTGATGCAGACAACAGGTGTACGTATGTATCACGATCAGGCTTTGTTTAAAGAAGCAGGTGGTGGCATTACTCCCTGGCATGCCGATCAATATTACTGGCCACTGGAAACTGATAAAACCATTACTGCATGGATGCCATTACAGGCAACACCTCTTGAAATGGGTCCATTAGAATTTAGTGCAGGCAGTCACCAGATAGTAGAGGGCCGTGAACTGGAAATCGGTGATGAAAGCGAAGCCGCCATTCAGCAAAAATTAAAAGTGACCGACTTTAAGCATGTAATTGAACCCTTTGATGCGGGGGAGATCAGTTTTCATTCCGGTTGGGTATTTCACCGGGCAGGAGCTAATACTACCGATCAAATGCGGAAAGTAATGACGATTATTTATATGGATAAAAACATGAAACTTAAAAATCCGGAAAATAAAAATCAAATTCAGGATTGGAATACCTGGTGCCCGGGTGCTGTACCCGGAGAACAAATTGACACTCCGTTAAATCCCATCATGTATCAATACTAATCCTGAGCAAATTCAAAACATCCATTAAGCAACCAGTGGCAAAATAATGTTTATATAATGAACAGGTTAAAAGCAAGGATTGTCTGACTAACTATTATGCAATATCAAAATAAAATAATTTACACTCTCATATTTACATTCATTTGTTTTATGACTTATGAAAACATTACTGCGCAAACAGAAGAGCCACTTGCGTTTAAAAAATTCAAGCCGGTTAGCCCCGCTTTTCAAGCACTACCTTTAAATGAAGTAACTCCCGGGGGCTGGATACGGGAAGAACTGCAGAAAAACATGGATGGCTTTACCGGCCATTTGGACAGCCTTGTTCCTGATTTGATATTGAATGATGATATCTATGGAAAAAACAGGCTGACAAAAAAGATAAAAAACAAAAATGTAGGTGCAGTTTCAGATGCGGGTGACTGGCAGGTGCAATTTCTTTGGTGGAATAGTGAAACACAAAGTAATTGGCTGGATGGATATATAAGGACGGCTGTATTGCTCAACGATACAAAACAATTGAGCAAAGCAACTCAAATTATCAACCGTTTACTGAGCACACAGGATGCGGATGGCTATATCGGCATTTATGATAAAGAACTTCGCTACAAATTTGATAATGAAAATGGCGAACTATGGTCCAAAGCCACTTTATACAGAGCATTGCTGGGCTGGTATGAATATACAAAAGATAAAAATATTCTTACCGCTGTTGAAAAAGCAGTAAAGAATGTACTACAGGCTTACCCGATCAATCAATCACATCCATTTTATTCAGTAAATCCCAATGCTGGTGGATTAACACATGGTTTGGCATTTACTGATGTGCTCGAGCATTTATATCAGCTTACCAAAAAGGATTTGTACCTGGATTATTGCCTTTTTCTGTACCAAGATTTTTCTGAACAGGTATTGAACGAAGACGCACAGTTTTCAAAATTATCGGATCTAAATATTCCGTTGAAAGGACATGGTGTACATACATATGAGCACCTACGCTCTGTAACAGCAGCCTATTATGCATCAGGAAATCCGGCATTAAAAAAAGTATTGGATAATTTTCTGTATAAAATAAATAAGGAAATATCGCCATCGGGTGGCCCTGCAGGCGATGAGTTTATTATGGGCAAAATTGCTGATGGAAACAGTGGCTACGAATTTTGTTCCCTCCACGAATTAATGGCAGGATGGATCAGCCTGCTGGGTAAATCTTCCGGGCATCAATATGCTGATAAGGCAGAACAAGTATTTTTTAATGCTGCTATGGGCAACACACATCCCACAGAAAGTGCCATATGCTATTTAAAACAGGACAATGCCTTTTTCCTAACAGGAGGAAATAATGGAGATACCACAGATAAACATCAAACCCGGTACCGCTACTCACCAGTACATAAAGAAGCAGCAGTATGTTGTGTGCCTAATGCAGGGCGGATTATTCCATACTATATTCAAAATATGTGGAGTAAAGACAAAGATGGCTTGGTGGCTTCATTGCTCGGGCCGTGTGCATTGAATACATTGATCAATAACAACACAGTTTCTATAAAAGTAGAAACAGCCTATCCGTTTGAGAACAATATACGTTTTGTAATAGCTTGTAAACAGCCGACTAATTTCTCCATCAAAATAAGAAAACCGGAATGGGCTATCGGAGTACAATCTTCACTACCTTATAAAGAAGAAAATGGGTTTCTTGTTTTTCATCAATTGTGGAGCAAGCAAAATCATTTAAGCATTTCTTTTTCATCTGCAATTATAAAAAAAGAAACAGCGGGTAAAGAAATCTATTTTCAAAGCGGTGCTCTTGTCTTATGTCATGCAATAGAAGCAACACAGCAAATAACCAAGACATACAGCATAGCAGACCTGCGTGAATCTGTTTACGAGCCAGTTCATCAAACCAGTTATCAATACATTGGTGATACTTTACTACCGGCTCCTGCTCAGCATAACATATTCACAACATCGATGGTGAATAGTTCAACAGGAGAAAAAGAAACCATACAACTGGTTCCGATGGCAAAAACAATTTTACGGCAGGTCACTTTTAAAAAGAAACAATAAGCATGAAATTAAGCCTCCCTGTTTTTGTTTTGCTATTCTGCTCTTGTGCCGGTAATGAAAAAAGACAGATTGATTACACCCAATATGTAAATACTTTCATCGGCACAGAAGGCACCGGCCATACTTTTCCCGGCCCATGTATGCCCTTTGGAATAGTGCAGCCTGGTCCGGATAATGTGGACAAAGGATGGGATTATACCAGTGGCTATCAGTATAAAGATTCCGTGATTATGGGTTTTTCGCAAACAAGGGCAAACGGTACAGGCATCAGTGAATTTGGCGATATACTGTTGCAGCCTTTTACTGCAGACAAAAATGACAACTTTGGTGAAACCTATTTGAAAGAAACTGAAAAAGCGGCACCGGGTTTTTACACTGTTACATTAAGCAACAAAGTAAAAGTGGAGTTGACCTGTACCCAAAGGGTTGCTTATCATAAATATACTTACCCTGTAAATCATGCAAAGCTGCTGGTTGATTTGCAGCATGGGCTTCGTTTTCTTACAGATTCACTGGTATTGGAAAGCAACGTAAAATTGGAAAATAATAAAACAATCAGTGGGTATTGCCACACAAAAAATTGGGTGGATAGAAAATATTTTTTCGTTATTCAATTCAATCAATCGTTTGTTTCATCTGTACAACTGGAACGAAAGTCCAAAGAAGCTGCGCCAAGATATGTATTACAGTTTGACTTAAAGGACAAGACACTTGAAACAAAAATTGCTTTATCAACCGTAAGTGTGGAAGGGGCAAAAAATAATTTACAAACAGAATTGCCGGGATGGGATTTTAACGAAACAGTGGCCCAAGCTAAAACAACATGGAACAGTTATTTAAGTCGCATTGATATAGAAGCAGACAAAAAACAGCAAGAAATTTTTTACAGTTGCTTGTACCGCTTATTTATTCAGCCATCCAATATTGCTGATGCAGACGGGAAATACAGAGGTGCTGATGATTCCATAAGAACTGCTGCTAACGGAGAATATTACTCTACACTTTCTCTTTGGGATACCTACCGTGGGGCACATCCATTATACACATTGATTGCTCCTGAAAAGGTAAATGGTTTTATCATCAGCATGATTGAACACAGCAAGGCCGCAGGTTTTTTACCCATCTGGTCTGCTTGGGGCAAGGATAATTATTGTATGATTGGCAATCACGCCATTCCGGTAATTACAGATGCATATATGAAGGGCTTTACCGGATTTAATGCAGAGGAAGCCCTGCAACAAATGATACAATCCACTACTCAAAATCATTTCAACAGTAACTGGACATTACTCAACCAATATGGCTATTATCCTTTTGACAGTATTGACAACGAATCCGTTTCAAGAACACTGGAACATGGAGTCGATGATTATTGCATTGCATTGATGGCTTCTAAAATGGAAAAGAAAGATATTGCCGGCGCTTATTATAAACGTGCCGGATACTATAAAAATTTATTTGATGCGGCTACCAAACAAATGCGTGGAAAAGACAGCAAAGGAAAATGGCGTTCTCCCTTTAATCCATTAATGGCCACTTCGCCAATGAATAACCCCGGTGATTATACCGAAGCCAATGCCTGGCAATATTTCTGGACGCCGGCACAGTATGATGCAGAGGGTATGATGCAGTTATTGGGCGGAAAGAAAAACTTCACGGCACAGCTGGATAGCTTCTTTAGCATAAAAGCGCTTAACCCTAATAAACATTTGGGACAGGAAGCCATGATTGGGCAGTATGCACATGGTAATGAACCCAGCCATCATATTGCATATCTGTATGCATATTCAGATAGGCCAGAAAAAGGAAAGCAACTCATCTCCCAAATCTGCAATCAATTTTATGATAATACCCCCACTGGTATGATTGGCAATGATGATTGCGGGCAAATAAGTGCATGGTATATTTTTTCAACACTGGGATTTTATCCGGTGAATCCTGCGAGTGCTGAATATATTATTGGTCAGCCGCAAATAAAATCTGCCACGGTGTATTTAAAGGGCGGCAAAAAATTGGTAATAAAAAATAATAACAGCAAAGTAATTGTACTGAATGATACACCAATCAGTGGTTTCAAAATAGCTCATAAAGCTATTGCAGCAGGCGGCGTATTGAATTTTTAAATTTAAAAAAACTGTTCATGAAAATAAAAAAACTCTTTCCTTTATTGCTGCCTGTGTATTTTATTTGCTCACATTCAATTGCCCAGATCAATCATGTGGAACCACTCAACTGGTGGGTAGGCATGAAAAACCCCAACCTGCAATTGCTCATCAATGGAAATGATATAGGAGAAACAATTCCCTTTATTAATTATCCCGGCGTTAGCATTAAGAAAATACATAAAGCTGATAGCAAGAACTATTTATTTATTAATCTGCTGATTGATAAAAATGCAAAGCCCGGAATGCTGCATATCAGCTTTACAAAAAATGGGAAAGAAATTTATAATTATCAGTACAGTCTGTTAAAACGGGAGCAGGATGCTGCTCTGTTTAAAGGCTTCAATGCAACCGATGCCATTTATTTATTGGTGCCCGACCGTTTCGCTAATGGAGATTACAGCAATGATGTGGCAGCAGGGATGAAGGAAAATAAGATAGACAGAAATTTTGATGGTGGCCGCCATGGTGGTGATATACGTGGCATTATTGATCATCTTGATTATATTAAAAATATGGGCTTTACTGCTATCTGGCCCACACCCATGCTGGAGAATGATATGACAGCCTATTCCTATCATGGTTATTCCATTACCAATCATTACAAAGTTGATCCGCGTTATGGAACACTGAACGATTACAAAGAGCTCGCTGCAAAAGCAAAACAAAAAGGCCTGAAATTAATTTTTGATGAAGTACTGAATCATATTGGCTCTAACTACTGGTGGATGAATGATCTGCCTTATAAAAACTGGCTGAATTATCCGGATACTTATACCCAGAGCAACCATCGCCGCACTACCAATATGGACAAGTATGCATCTGCATACGACAAAGACCTGATGACCAATGGTTGGTTCGATAAAACCATGCCCGATATGAATGGGAAAAATGCTTTTATGGCGAATTATCTTATACAGAATACCATCTGGTGGATTGAAACATTGCAGTTGGGCGGTGTAAGGCAGGATACTTATGGTTATTCCGACAAAACATTTTTAAAAAACTGGAGCTGTGCTGTCATGAACGAGTATCCCAATTTCAGCATGGTGGGAGAAGAATGGAGCACCAATCCTTTAATTACTTCATACTGGCAAAGCGGAAAGAAAAATTATGACGGATACAAAGGTTGTTTAAATACCGTAATGGATTTTCCTATGCAGGATGCACTGGTAAATGCATTAAAAGAAACCGAGGGCAGCGACTTTTCCAAAGGATTAACCAGATTATATGAAGGGCTTGCCAATGATTTTGTATATGCCAATCCCAATCAGGTATTGCTATTAGGTGATAATCATGATATGGACCGATTGTATATGCAGCTTAACCAAGATATGGATTTAACAAAAATGGCAGTAACTTATTTACTCACTATTCGAGGCATTCCTCAAATATATTATGGCACCGAAATATTAATGGATAATACTGGTCACCATAAAGTGGATGGATTGATACGTTCTGATTTTCCGGGAGGATGGGAGGAAGATACTATAAACGCTTTTACCGGAACAGGACTAAACAGCAAACAGTTGAGCATGCAATCCTATTTAAAAGAGCTGCTCAACTGGAGAAAAAATAATTCTGATATAACATCCGGACAAACATTGCATTTTGCGCCTTTTAATGGGGTGTATGTGTATTTCCGTTACAGCAAGGAGAAAATAATAATGGTTGTACTGAATAAAAATAATACTGCCACCAGCATTGAAGCCAGTCGTTTTGCTGAAATTTTAAAAGGAAAAAAAGCAGCAATAAATGCATTGACGAAAGAAACAGTTGACATTAAATCAACCATCACTGTAAATCCAAGATCGGCAACTCTATTAGAAATTAAATAGTAACTATACAACCGGTACCTGACGGCATTTTAAACAAAAAAAATAACCTGCTGCTCTAATCAACCGATGGTTTTAAGCAGTTTGGCCGGCACTCCTCCAACAACAGTATTGTCAGCTACATCTTTAGATACTACTGCACCGGCTGCCACCACCGCATTTTCACCAATGGTTACTCCGGGGAGTATTGTTGCTGCTGCACCAATCCATGCATTTCGTTTAATGAGTATTGGCTTGCAAAACATTGACCTTCTGTTCGCAGGATCTAAAGGATGATTTTCTGTGAGGAGATTAACTTTAGGACCAATCAGCACATTGTCTTCAATTGTAATGCCTCCCATATCTAAACAAGAACAGGCATGATTGATAAATACATTGCTGCCTATTTTTAAAAACCGTCCAAAGTTGGTATGAAAGGGCGTAAATATAGTGGTGCTTGCGCCAATTGTATTGCCTGTAATATCTTCAAGCACTTTAATCACCTCTGCATTATTGGTGGATGCATTCAGTAGCGGATTTAACGAAAGCGTTCTTTTTACAAATTGACCGATAGCAGAAAACTCTGGTTTCGACAGATCGAAAATAGCCCCCGATGTCATTGTTTCAATAATATCCGGGCTGATGATCAGCTGCTCATTGTGTTTTGTTTCCATACTTAAAGCAGGAGTTTTTATATACAAATGTAGTAATCGTCTACAATTTAGCATACTATACATTTGCTTTTTGACTTACTGTTTATTACAGAATGCTATACAGGTCCGATCTTTAATGCCGCATGGAAAGGTAAAATGTTTAACTGTTGTTGCGTTGCCGAAACGCATCATACCTGATTAATCTGAAGTATTTAAGTTTTATGCTTAATAAACAAATGTAAACATCCACTTTACAGGATTTTGCCAATCCGTTGCTTTGAAAGTGCCCACCGGCGCCTTAATCAAAATTGTATTCCATGCTTTTTTGAAAGCCACTTTTACCGGTGCCCTGTATTCATATCCTTCATCAATCAATGGAGTTTCTGCATTTCCTTTTCGCCCTGCATTTTTCCATACTGGTGGTTCAATTACTGTATTATTTACCCATACTTTACTTTCTTTATAGTCCCATCCTCCGGCCGGCGGGCTATCTGTTGCCGGAGAGCGGGAAAGATTATTAAACCCAATCCAGCATTTTTTTTCCACTGCCGAATCACTCCATATTTTTCTTATTGCATACCAGGTAGTGCTGTCAGATACATGGGATAAATGTGAGGCAATCATCGGACTCCAGAAATGCCGCAGAATAATAGTACCTCCATACACAGCCGGATATACACTCAAATTTACGGTATCAATAAAGTTGTTTTTTTCAGGTGTAAAAACTGCAGCAGTATTTCCATTGTTATTAAACGGACCAATAAGCTTCCATGCAATATCCGCCTGCGGCAAATAGGGGAATGGAAGCTCTTTAAAATACAGTTGCTGATGTTGCAGCAAACGTTCTTCAAATCCTGTAAAAGCAGTATGCCTTGCTGTTGCAGGGCTACCTAAATCAGATAGATAATTTTCCCATCCGCCTCCTTTCCAGCAACGTTCTGCAAAAGCGATCATTGAAGGATATACTGCATTCATTGTAATGGCGTCTTCCTCTTTTGCAATTCTTCTGTCGGGCCAGTTACATAATGTAGCGCCGGCATTATTGGCACTGCCTGTTACGGTATCGCATATAGTATGATTGAATATTGTTACTACTGCTTCTAAAGGATCAAAATGATTGAGGTATAAGTGACGGGAGTCGATAGAGAAAAATCCCGGTTTGGTTTTGGTATTGCCATTCCACATTTGTAAAAAAGTGCCTTCCGGAACATTGCCTCCCGGATTCCAGGCAATAATTTTTTTGCCAAAAGATTTCAATACCTGCACCATCTGTGGCAGAAAATTCGCATTGGTAATTTTTACTTCATCGCCCCCAATATGTACATATGGCAAATCATATGTGGTACACAGCTCGCTTAATATATTTTTACAGATAACAGTACCCGCCTCACACTGCATATCCACACCCATGGCCCGTTTAAATGCAGCACTATGGCCGGGCATATCAATTTCAGGCACCAGCGTAATATATTGTTCTTTACAATAGGCAATTAATTCTTTTAACTGATCCTGAGAATAAAATTGTCCAGCATTGCGAAGCATAAAACTGCTTTGTGTAAGCTGCGGATACTTTTTACTTTGCAGGCGCCAGGCAATATCTTCTGTAAGATGAAAGTGAAAGATGTTTAATTTATAGGCTGCCATTACATCAATCTGCTGTTTCAGCTGCGGGATAGATTGATAATTTCTTCCCACATCAACCATAAACCCTCGCCAGGTAAATGCCGGCTGATCAGTAATTTCACAGGCAGTAATTTCATCGCCTGCACTGAGCTGCATAAATGTTTGTATGGCGTTAAACATACCATGTGCAGTTGCTGCTGCAAGTTGGGTATTATTTTGGGAGACTGAAAGCTGATACCCTTCTTCGGAATTCAGCGGTTGCTTTTTGTTAACCAGCTCAATGGCTATTTGCCCCGGCAATAATTTTTCCTGCAATTTCAGCCTGATATTTTTTGTTGCCAAATACTGCTGCAGGCGAACGGCTTCTTTTTTAAATTGCTGATCATTGAAAATAATGGCTGTATATTTTTTTACTGCAAGTCTTTCGTTACCCCACTGTATTTTTGCGGCATTGGGATTAATGCAGGCAAATCGTACACTTTATCATCTATCACTTCTTTCCATTTCTGATACCCGGCTCCGGTTAAATGCAAACCATCGTTCGTATATGCAGCATCCATTCTGCCTGTACTGTCAACCAGAGAGGAAAACACATCCACATAATGATAACCATACCTTTCTGCACTGTCAAATAACAGCTGATTCACTTTTAACACTTCGTTCCGCTTTGCAGTATGTCCGCCAAACTTGCCAAATTTTTCATTTACAGGAAACAGGCTTTGTATATATAATTTTGTTTGCGGCGATCTTTCCTTTATCAATGCATTGATCCATAAAATATTTTTGACCACACTATCAGGAGAAATATTTCTTGCCAGATCATT